>NZ_JBHIOW010000011.1:0-67182 GCF_042195725.1 Bartonella sp. AP65SXKL | reverse complement strand
ATGAAGTCAATCATTCTTGTGATTTTGATTGCAAACCTTTTATCGGCTTGTGCATTAGCACCAAAGCTAAAACAGCCCAATGATAGGAACCGTGTGCCCATTAATAAAACAATCCCTGCCGAAATCAAGCGAGGAGACAGATGAAAACAAAACAAGCAAAACCAGTGAAAGCCGAACAACTTAGAAGTTATTATGAAGAAAGCCGTGGCTTAGAACGTGATCTTATCAATGAATTTATAAGGTCGCGCAGAACGGCATGGCGTGTTGCGAGTACTGTGGGTCTTTTTGGCTTATTCGGTATGATATGTGGAGTTGTTGGATTTTCTCAACCAGCTCCAACTCCCTTAGTATTGCGCGTTGATAATACGACGGGTGCAGTTGATGTTATCTCAATCATGCGTGAACACGAAGAAAGCTATGGCGAAGTTGTAGATAGATATTGGCTAAATCAATATGTGCTTAACCGCGAAACTTACGACTACGATACTATTCAACTGAACTATGACACAACAGCACTTTTAAGTGCGGCATCTGTTCAACAAGAATATTATAAAATCTATGATGGAGAAAATGCACGGGACAAAGTGCTTTCCAACAAAGCACGTATTACAGTTAAAGTACGATCAATCCAGCCTAATGGACTCGGTCAAGCAACTGTACGTTTTACGACTCAGCAACTTGACAGCAACGGTGCTGCTACTGGACCAAAACAGCACCAAATTGCAACAATTGGTTACACCTATGTTGGTGCACCCATGAAATCATCTGATCGATTGCTTAACCCCCTTGGTTTTCAAGTAACAAGTTACCGTTCTGACCCAGAAATACTGTTGAATGATTAAGGAATTGATTGTTATGAAAAAACTTGCGTTCGTTGTTCTATTGTCTTCGTTTTCTTCTCTTTATACGGTACCTGTGCAGGCGCTCAAAAGTCCATCAAATTCACAATATGATCATCGCATTCGCTATATAACATATAACGAAGCCGATGTGGTTCAAATTGAAACAGTTCTTGGTGTGGCAACACATATTATTCTTGAAGAAGGTGAACAGTACATAACTCATGCCTTTGGCGATTCTGAAGCCTATGCCTTTGCTCATAAAGGGCGGCATATTTTTATTAAACCAAAAGCAGAACTTGCCAATACCAATCTCATCGTTGTAACCGACAAACGGAGTTATAAATTCCGACTACAATTTCGGAATGACCGTGCGGGATCAACATATGAATTGGCTTTCCATTATCCCGATTCAAACGATGAAAAGTCAGAAGAAAACAATCGACGCCTTGCGATTGAACGTGGTTTTCACCAAAGCGTCAACGGCTATAATCTCAGTTATACCATGAGTGGTCACCAAGATATTGCTCCGATAAATGCTTGGGACAATGGGCGTATTACTTACTTTAAATTTCCCGCTAACATGGATATGCCATCGATTTATGTCGTAGATGCTGAAGGTAATGAAAGCTTAATACCACGCACCGTTATCGGCAGTTCTAATGATATTATCGCCGTTCATAAGGTCAATCCTAAATGGCTTATACGGCTTGGTAAACGCGCTCTAGCTGTTTTTAATGAAGCCTATGACCCCAATGGCATACCAAACACAACAGGGACAGTATCTTCGGTGGTTTATCGTATCAATAAAGGAGGAAAATGATGTTTGACAATAAGGAAGGAGAGGGAAAAGGTACAAAACTGGACAACGTCGAACAAAAACATATTGAAGGTACCTATGGAGGGTCCGAACTAGGTTCTGAACGTCGTCCAACAATTCCAGGTACCCGTGCATTGTTAATGGTAGGTCTTATTGTCATAGTAGCGATACCGATTGCCTTGACTTGGAAAGCTTTTAAAATGCGTAATACCGTGGAGGTTGAGGAAGAAAAACCACAACAAATAGTACAGCAAATTATACCAAACTATGTCCCTCGGATTATAGAAGAGCCAAAGATTGTAGAAGAAGCAGAAAAATCAACACAAACAGAAGATTCAAACTTGGATATTCCACCGGCATTGAGTAAACTTCTTCAAACAGCCATTCCTCCACATATGCTCCAAGATTCTGAAGAATTAGCACGCAAACGTATGCTCAGTTCTAGCCTTAACAACGGTGGTAGCGAAGGATCTACAGATACAAATAATAAAGCATCGAATAATGATAGAGGTAATGGCGTATTATTTGATAACCTTCAGCCCGTGCGTTTAGGTCAATCACATGCGATGCAACTTCGTAACCGTGACTTTTTGATTACACAAGGAACGCAAATAGATTGTACGTTAGAAACAAAAATCATTACATCTCAACCCGGAATGACGACGTGTCATTTAACACGCGATATTTATTCCACGAGTGGACGTGTTGTTTTGCTTGACCGTGGTTCTAAAGTTGTTGGTTTTTACCAAAGTGGCATACAACAAGGACAAACGCGCGTGTTTGTGCAATGGTTACGCATTGAAACGCCTTCTGGTGTTGTTGTCAATCTTGACTCACCAGGCACAGGTCCTCTGGGTGAAGCGGGTATTGGTGGCTGGGTTGACAGACATTTTTGGGAACGATTTGGTAGTGCAATTATGGTAAGCATTATCGGTGATTTAGGAGAATGGGTAAGAGGAAAAGTTGGTAAAAGCAGCAAAGAAAATAAAGATAACTCACAAAATAAAGGAGCTCAGAATGCTGAATCTATAGCAATCGATGTTCTTCAAAATTCCATCAATATCACACCAACACTTTACAAAAACCAAGGCGAACGAGTAAATATTTTTGTTGCTCGTGATCTGGATTTCAGCGATGTCTACAGTCTCGTCACACGTTAACCCGATACAAAAAGATCAAGCAGTTTTTCAGCTTCTGCAACCGCTTGATTGTTTTTTAGAAGATCCCACGATCACTGAATTATCGATTTGCCGCCCCTGTGAAGTATGGACGAAAAGCTTTAAGGGTTGGCAACTACATAGCGTACCAGAGTTAACAACCACTTTTTTGCAAACGCTTATTACAGCTATTATCGTTTATAACGGTATGGCTCCCAGAAGTATTAATTATGTGCTCTTGCCTGGTGGACAACGTGGTACAATTATACAAACACCAGCTGTTGTTGATGGTGCTCTTTCCTTTGTAATTCGTAAACATTCTCTCATAGTTAAAACGTTAGAAGAACTCAAAGAAGAAGGGGCATTTGACGATTTTTCTGATGTAAGTTTTAATAAGCCTTCAGCAAAAGAAGCCAATAACTTGTTATCGAGGCAGGACTTCACACGGTTGGAACCATTTGAAGTTCAACTCTTACAAAGTAAACGTGAGGGAAAAATTCTTGAATTTTTGGAAGAATGCGTCCTTCACAAACGCAACATTATTATTGCAGGCAAAACAGGATCTGGTAAAACAACATTTGCGCGCTCTTTAATTGAAAAGGTCCCTGTAGAGGAGCGTATTATCACAATTGAAGATGTTCATGAGCTTTTTCTACCCAATCATCCCAATCATGTACATATGATTTATGGTAACAATGTAGGCCGTGTTTCAGCTGAAGAATGCCTAGATGCGTGTATGCGTCAGTCGCCTGACAGAATTTTTCTCGCTGAATTGCGAGGCAATGAAGCATGGGAATATCTCAATTCGCTCAACACTGGTCATCCCGGATCGATTACAACAACGCATGCTAACAGCGCTTTGCAGACATTTGAGCGATGTGCCACCTTGATTAAAAGATCAGAAATTGGCCGGCAACTCGAGTTAGAAATGATAAAAATCGTTCTCTATACAACAGTTGACGTAGTGTTGTTCTTTAAAGATAGAAAACTCTCTGAAGTCTTTTACGACCCGATTTTTGCTAAATCAAAAATCGCTTAAGGGGAGCTTCCTCTCTCGGTAATATGAAGCAAACAAAAATAGCCGTAACTAATTGTTACGGCTATTTATTTAACTTTTCCTATTCTCTTTGCTTCTCCGATGGATTTTCTACACTCTTCATGAGGAAAAAAGTTAATAGACAACAACTCTACGAGAAAACCAAATTATACATAAGGCTCTCTTTATTCTCTTGCCTTTGATCATTCTTTCCATTTACCTTTTGAAAAAGTATCTTTGATGCAAAAAAGAAAAAATAGCTGCAAAATAAATATTTAAACAAAAGAAAAGAATAAATTTTGATTCGCCTATCAATGAAAGCTTCGTAAAATAGGTACTTTCGATCATCACAAATAATTATCGTCATCAAGACCAAAACTTATTATTTAAAAATTCTAAGCGCTATTTTCAAGTGATTAATAAATATGTTTGTAACCAAACAATCTCCAAATACGGAAAACCTCATACGAAATAAATTATCATTTCGATTTAGCATCCATAAACCACGTTCTATTTGGTAATAAAAAGTATAGTGGTATATAGACGTCTTCTTCGGACGAAGAAAGATTCTTAACCTCCAGTTGTTCGTAAACAACCAAATTTCTCTTAAGCAAGCTTTGCTAACCATATCACGTGGCTTATGTCCCTCTCCTAAAGACGATATCCATAGATTCCATAAGGTAAGCTCTACTCTGAATATTCCTGCTCTCTTCTCTGCACCACAAAAAGCAAAAATTCCTAAAAGAACAGATCTACAATCACTCTTCTTAAGATGCATCACATTGGCTTATAAAGAGTGTTCATTATTTTACGTGTTGGATAAAAGATCTTAGTACCGTAGGATTCTCTCATTTCAAAGCTGTTTATTAACCAAAACCATGTCTCTTGCACATTATAAGTAAATAAAGCCGTATAGAATGAAACTGTACAAAAAAGCACTAAAAATGCCTTTTATAAACCATCCAAAATGCCAAAAATTGTCACAACATTGGGAGTTTGCAAAGTGTCTAATGGCGCCCAACTTGTTCTTTTATGAAGTGTAAAAATGGAGATGCTCTATAAATTTTATATTATTCATCGGGGCTTTACCATTATACCATCCACGAACTCTGTAGTGAAATAAGCTTAGGCACCTTAAAGAAAGGTTTCTTAAAAACAAGCGTGCAAATTGACAAGCAAAGTGTATTTGGTTCGGGGCGTTCTGTTTTACATAAGGGTTTTGATCTTATTAAAGAACGAGAGAAACAAAAGCGTGAAGCAATGTGTAATCTCTATTATTTAAAAGACATTACTCTAGATGCTTTTGAAAGCCGTAAAGCAGAATTAAAAAATGATGCTAAAAATGGAAACTGGTTTGCACCTTTACAGCTTCATATTCTCCTCAAATTAGGCGGCTGTATAGCAACTTTCAAAGATTGCGCCAACAGAGATACATAATACTCTTAACTCCCATCTGATAAGTAAAAGCTGCAACAGCAAAAGCTCTTTTAAAAAAACAACGCCATAAAGTCATTAATAAACCGGCAATGAATTGGAGAAATGTTCCAGATTTTTATCAAACACTCTGCAAAGCAACAATAATGATACAACTGGCTTTGCATCTGCTTATTCTTACAGGTGTTCGTACCCATCTCTTGCATCAATTCGTGAAGATCAGATTGAAGAGGATATATGGACAATTCTTGGCTCGAGAATACGAACGGTCTGCGTGATACTACAGGAAATTTCGCAGGCCCTTATGATCACAAATATTAAAAATTTTAAAACAAGCACGCTTGTTTTTTCGCAATGATTTCTATTTTCTGTAACCGGCCGTAGTCCTTATTAATGTGAATTTCCTATCACAATATATAAGAGAGGTTAGGTTAAAAACCTGTCCACGTAGATTTCTCTCTCATTTACGTAATTGGCTAACAGACTCCACCTATCACACCTCAAAGGACGAAGCCTCTTAACACGCCACTGATCTGCAAACAATCCGCCCCCTCACCTAGCAGATTTCACCTTCTAACCACTCTAATTACCACATCCTAAATAAGATAGTGTTTTACAGCACAACAGAATAAATACCAAAACAATGACTGATTATACCGTTAATACTTGGACACCTCTTTTTCATGTTAAGAAATATCTTTTATGCTGAAAAATAAAAAACACTTTTACTGCTTAAACAACTTTCTTAAGCATACATACAAGAACAATGAAATACCCTAACATAATAAATAAGATCTAAACCTAGAAATCTCTATTTTTTATAGATAAAAACATATAAAATCAAAACCTCCGAAACTCGTCAAAATACAACATATTTTCTTTGATGATTGAATTTATTCAACTCAAACGAACCTACAAACACCGCTTATTCCACATTCGCAACACGTGTTCTTAGAATTCTCACTAGCCTTTTCTAAATTTTTAGAGAAACCTATAAATTTGCTATTTTTCAAACGTCTTATCTGCTCTTTAATGAATTTAAATCTATGATGTTACAATATTTTTAAATTACTACCCCCTTAACTATATAATCTATCTCTACAATAGAGAGGGATTTTACGTTCTCCATTTTTTGAGAACTATAAATTTTGTTTTTTAATGCGATTAACAATCCAATCTTTAAAATAAAAAATATGACCTTTATATATATAATGATATTATCAAAAATTCCTAATCCTTGAATACTAGCAATGTTTTCGATATTACAATAAATGTGTCGTAAAATGACGAATTGTCATAATGATCACTCCTTTGTATTTCATTTAGATAATTTACATGCGTTTAATATTTGTATCAGCATTTATTTTTGTGCTATATTTATACAGAGTAATCATTTTTTATAAAAAATGATTACTTAAATCTGCATCAAAGTATAAATTATGATGCGAATTTAATAAAAATAAAAACACATGGCATATTGATTTTATTGTTCTTACATAGAACGCTATTTAAAGTATAGTTTACTCGAAAGACTAATGCCTTTTTAAAGGCAATAATAACTATACTAACCGCCTCATAGAAGCCAATAAATTTTTAGAGATTAAGCCTCAAAGAGGCACAAAAACACGCACAATTTTCTATTTTTCTTTTTACTGTTCGTTAATCGGTCAAATTTCAAAGATAATATTCAACTATGAGTTTTCTGCTCAGCCATTGCAAGGATTGCTTCTACAAGGATTGCTTAATTTTTAGAGATTACTTCGCTTTTAGAATGATTATAGCTACTGCGCCCCCATAAGCAGCCGATCTTCTTTTAGAGATTTAATTGCTAAAAGGAGATACAATTTCCCACCTTGCGCTTTATTTTGATCAATCAGTAAATTTTCAAAGGCGGCGTTCAACCATGAGTTTTTTAATTTCAGCAATCGCTTTCGCTGGATTTAATCCCTTTGGACAAGTTTGCGCACAATTCATAATCGTATGGCAACGATAAAGGCGGAAAGGATCTTCTAAATTATCAAGACGTTCACCACACATCTCATCACGTGAATCCGCAATCCAGCGATAAGCTTGAAGCAAAACAGCGGGCCCCAAATAACGATCACCGTTCCACCAATAACTTGGACATGAAGTCTGACAACACGCACACAAAATACATTCATAAAGGCCATCGATTTTTTGGCGATCGGAGTGACTTTGTAACCATTCTTTTGCAGGTTCAGGAGAAACTGTTTGCAACCAAGGCTCAATGACTCGGTGTTGTGCATAAAAACGCTTTAAATCAGGAACCAAATCTTTAACAACCGGCATGGAAGGCAACGGATAGACCTTAATGGGATGTTTTACATCATCCATCCCTTTGGTACAAGCTAATGTATTGGTTCCATCAATATTCATCGCACATGAACCACAGATGCCTTCACGGCATGATCGACGAAGTGTCAAAGTTGGATCAATATGGTTTTTAATAAACAAAAGCCCATCAAGAATCATAGGACCACAAGCAGAACGATCCACATAATAAGTATCTAAATGAGGATTTTCCTCATCATCAGGCGACCAACGATACACGTGAAATTCCGTCAGCTTTGTAGCACCTTCAGGTTTAGGCCAAACCTTTCCCGGTTTTACTTGAGAATTTTTGGGAAGCTTAATTTGTACCATATTTTATTCTCCCCTTAATAAACCCGTTTTTTAGGTGCAATGCGCTTTAAATCGATCCCACCATCAGCTTCAGATGTTAACGGGTCCACATGGACAGGTCGATATGATAATGTCACCTTACCCTCTTTTGACAAATGTGAAATCGTATGTTTACGCCAGTTTTTATCATCACGCTCTGGATAATCTTCACGAGCGTGAGCGCCACGGCTTTCTGAACGTGCTTCGGCAGAATAAACAGTCATGATTGCATTCGCCATAAGATTTTCAAGCTCTAATGTTTCAACCAAATCAGAATTCCATATCAGAGAACGATCTGTGACTTTGAGATCCGACAATTCCCCCCAGATTTTATTCATCCGTTGACATCCCTGTTTCAAAGAATCTTCTGTACGGAAGACTGCTGCGTCTTCTTGCATCGTGCGTTGCATTTTTTCACGCAATACAGCTGTTGGTATTGCCCCTTGTGCAAAACGTAAACGATCAAAACGCGCTATAATTTCGTCAACAGCTTCTTCATTGATGGGTGGAATTTCTGCATTCCGATCAATAACTTCACCCGCGCGAATGGCAGCAGCACGACCAAACACCACAAGATCAATTAATGAATTTGACCCCAAGCGGTTAGCACCATGAACAGAAGCACATCCTGCTTCTCCTACCGCCATCAGCCCTGGTTGAATACGATCAGGCGAATCAGCCGTTGGATTGAGAACTTCCCCGTAGTAATTGGTAGGAATCCCACCCATATTATAATGAACCGTTGGCAAGATGGGGATAGGCTCTTTTGTTACATCCACCCCTGCAAATATCCGTGCTGATTCTGAAATCCCTGGTAAACGCTCATGCAAGATTGCAGGATCAATATGATTGAGAACCAAATGAATATGATCCTTCTTAGGTCCAACGCCACGCCCTTCACGAATTTCAAGTGTGATACAACGCGAAACCAAGTCACGTGAAGCCAAATCCTTAAAGGAAGGTGCATAACGCTCCATAAAGCGTTCACCTTCAGAATTGATTAAATAGCCTCCTTCACCACGAGCTCCTTCTGTAATTAAGCAGCCAGAACCGTAAATCCCTGTCGGATGGAATTGCACAAACTCCATATCCTGAAGTGGCAATCCAGCGCGTGCGATCATTCCACCACCATCACCCGTACAGGTATGCGCCGATGTCGCAGAAAAATAAGCCCGTCCATAACCACCGGTTGCAAGAACAACCATTTTGGCAGAAAAACGATGTATTGTACCATCATCGAGATTCCATGCCACAACCCCCGTACAAACCCCATCCGTCATGATGAGATCGAGTGCAAAATATTCAATAAAAAATTGCGCATTATGCTTTAAGCTTTGTCCATAAAGCGTATGCAAAATGGCATGGCCTGTACGGTCAGCTGCTGCGCAAGTACGCTGAACAGGCGGACCTTCACCAAATTGTGTCGTATGTCCACCAAAAGGACGCTGATAAATTTTGCCTTCTTGCGTTCGCGAAAAAGGAACGCCATAATGTTCTAATTCATACACAGCAGCAGGAGCATTACGCACCAAATATTCCATTGCATCGGTATCGCCCAACCAATCAGAACCTTTCACGGTATCATATAAATGCCACTGCCAATTGTCAGGTCCCATATTTGAAAGCGATGCAGCAATTCCCCCTTGTGCTGCAACCGTATGTGAGCGCGTTGGAAAAACCTTCGTAATACAAGCTGTCTTTAATCCTTGTTCTGCCATACCCAGTGTCGCACGTAATCCTGCACCACCTGCCCCAACAACAACAACATCAAATTTATGATCTACAGTGCGATAAGGGGCGTTACCTGCTTTAGCACCCAGAGATGATCCTGTACCCGCCATACTTGTTTAACCCCCTAATGCAATTTTCAAAAGAGAAAAAATAATGATACCACCTATGAGAAAACAAAATAAAATATTTAACGTCAAAAAGAATATCCGAAAACCTTCACGTGGAATATAATCTTCAATCACTACCTGCATACCAAGTTTCATATGATAAAGGACCGAAAAAGTCATCAATCCCATCAAAATAGCAACAATAGGATGTGCAAGTCTTGCACGCACAATACTATAATCCTTTCCCACAAGCGAAAGAATAAGAACAATAAAAAATATCAAAAGTGGTAGATTGATAAACCCCGTCAAACGTTCTAGCCAAAAATGCTCTGTTCCTTCATGAGCACTGCCACGCCCCCGTACTTTTCCAAGTTCCGTTCGAAAATCTTTTTTCATGTCTCTTTTCACCCCCAGCTAAACAACGGTATATCCAATAATCCAAATCGCAAAAGTAACAATAAGAGAAATAAACACTGTCGCCCAAGCAGTGACTGTTGCCTTTTCTTTTGCCAAAAGGCAAGGCTTCAGATCCCAAACAATGTGGCGAACACCACCAACCATGTGATGAACCCCTGCCAAAGTATAAAGAAACAAAATACACAATCCAAACCAAGAACTATAAATTTCGTAAACTGTTCTAAATGTCTCCTCGCCACACGCAATAGCAATTAACCAAACAGCAAGAAAAACCGTTCCAACATAAAGTGCCATACCCGTAATGCGGTGTGCAATGGACATGGCCATAGTAATTGTCCAACGATAAATACTTATATGAGGGGAACGAGGGCGCTCTTTTATCCTAGTTGTCTCTATCATAAAATATCCTGACCTGGTTTATCATAAAATATCCTGACCTGGTTTTTGCAACCGCAATGAACGAGAAAGTTCGCGCAAAACGACTAAACATACTCTCTCGTTTTTACTTGTTTGGCATCTCAAGATACCGATATTACAGGTCGGTTGTCTCAAATAACGGATTAAAGGTCACGCATAAAAAAACCGATTACTCCCCGGATATGATCCGCAAAACTCGCCTTAATCTAATACACTTTTATCTTCACGTCAAAGGTCTAAAATCTTTTCCAAATATAAACAGACATTTTTTCAGATTAAACTTATCCTTTTGAGTATCCACGATATATGCAATGGTCTCTTAAATTGCACCCATGATTAAGAATAAAAAGAGGAAAAATTGATAGATTAAACATTTTTATGTCCCCTCCAAGCCTTTTAAAAGGCAAAACGAATCAAGAAAGACACAAATAAGCGGCATAAAAGCCGCTTTTGCATAAAGTTTAGCCGATATAATCTTTACTCAGAAACTTGCTTTTCAACATCTGTGCTGACAGATGCTGCTTCTACTTTCTCAACAACCTTTTCAGCTTTTTTCCGATAATCTCTCTTTTCAGCGATACGTGCAGCTTTACCTCTCAAGCCACGTAGATAATAGAGTTTTGCACGGCGCACTTTACCACGGCGCACCAGCTCAACACCTTCAATCAAAGGAGAATAAACAGGAAATACCCTCTCCACCCCTTCGCCATAAGAAATCTTGCGTACTGTAAAGGTCTCATTCAACCCACCGCCTGAACGCGCAATACAGACACCTTCATAAGCCTGAACACGCGTCCGTGTACCTTCTGTCACACGCACCATAACACGGACTGTATCTCCTGGCTGAAATGCTGGAAATTGGCGCTTTTCTTCAATTTTTGCACATTGTTCAGCTTCAAGCTGTGCGATAATATTCATTTCTTTTATCCTTCATGTTCTTTATCGAACAGTCAGAGCGCTCAACTCTTACCAAAAAAGCCTTTATTAAGAATAAGGAGCTCTTTAGGCTATGTCTTACACAGGAGCGAATACACCATTCCTTCATTTTAATTTTGGAACTACAGAAAACCTTTTATAAAAAACTCTCTAAAAAGAGAGCCATGCAATACACCACCTTATCATATGAATCAAGTTTTCTGATGATTTTTATTATAACGCGCATAAAGATCAGGGCGACGTTGACGTGTTAACAATTCGGCTTGGCTTTGACGCCAATCTGCGATCGCTTTGTGATGACCTGAGAGCAATACAGGCGGAATACCCCGCCCTTCGAAAAGAGAAGGGCGGGTATATTGCGGATGTTCCAGCAAGTCATTTTCAAAACTTTCACACCTTGCAGAAGCTGCATTCCCCATCACTCCAGGCAGAAGACGTATAATAGCATCTAAGATAACCAATGCGGCTGTTTCACCCCCTGAAAGAATATAATCACCAATAGAGACTTCTTCTAGTTCTCGTGCCTCTATGACTCGCTCATCAACCCCTTCAAAACGTCCACAAACTAACGTTACACCCGTATCACGAGCCAAGCTATGCGCGTAAGCTTGGTCAAAAGGACGCCCACGTGGACTCATCAACAATCTTGGCGAATCCTGTGGACAGCAATCAAGAGCAGCCGCCAATACATCCGCCCGCATTACCATACCAGCTCCCCCACCAGCAGGTTTATCATCAACGCTATGGTGTTTGTCTAAAGCAAAATCCCTAATCTGTACCGTCTCCAGTGACCAAATTCCACGCTCTAAAGCTTGCCCTGCTAAAGAATACCCTAAAAAACCAGGAAACATTTCAGGATAAAGGGTTAAAACGCGCGCCTGAAATTTCATTTTATTTCTTATCCTTATTTTCTTAAACAGACTCTTAATAGCAAAAATAGCACAAACAAGACTTTTAACGCTATAGCGTTAATCTGAGTCTTCTTGATCTGCGCCATATTTAATACGATCCTTCTAAATACTTGCACTAAAAAAGACTCTAAAAATTCAGGACTATTTCGAGATAAAGTGCTTACAATATCTGCTCAAAAGAGCATTTTTAATATTTTCACACATTCCACTTTTTATTGACGAAATTCATCTGTTGTTTTTTACCTTCATCTTTATTTTTAGATTCAAGCTATTTCCTTTTTATCATTGTCTCCCCCATCAATTAAACCAGCGGCCATGGGATCAACAACAAGAAAACCAGAATCCATACAAATTTCTGGTACCGCCGCCTTACTAAAGGGAATAAGAACTCTTTTACCCCTATCCAAACGTATTTCAAGCAAATCACCAGCCCCGAAATTAAAAAAACCACACACTTCACCTAAGATTTTCCCCCCACAATCTTGGACACACAAGCCTATTAAATCGACTTGATAAAACTCATCCTCCATCAAATCATCAATTAATTGATCACGCGTCACATAAAGGCGAATCCCTTTTAAAGACTCAGCCGCATTACGATTTTCTACCCCTTTAAAACGTACAATCGCCTTATTTTTTTGTATGCGAAGAGTTACAATTTCATAAGAACGCCCCATATCATCATAAAGAGTGCTGTAAAACTTGAAACGCTGTGGCTCAGCACTTAGAATTTTAACAAAAACATCTCCTTTTATACCATGAGGCATACCAATAATGGCAAGATAGACTTTATTTTTAAGCTTTTCTTTATTATACTTCATGCAAAAATATTATCTCTCAAAAATGAACCCTTCAATCTTATAGTTTTCTATTCAATCTTGTTGCCATATGAGACAATCTTCTAAAAGACCTTTCTTGGTAACAAAAAACAAATTAATAAAGGAGAAAGTCTTATGGCAAATATTATGCTATTTTACAAAGATATCACACCAATCAACAAAATTTCCCATAAAAATCTAAAATTTGCTCCTCCAACTGATATGTCTTTTGCCAAGGATACTCATTGGGTTCCTTTAGCAAGTACTGAATATTTTCAAGCAGCGCTAGACTATCCTATTTTATTTATGTGCGCCGAAGATGAACAAAAAAAACGGCACTACACATCCGCAGCTCTTGTCGGTCTTTCTAATGACGAAAATGACTATATCGCTTCTGATAAAAGTTGGAAAAACAATACTTATGTTCCAGCTTTTGTCCGTCGCTATCCTTTTGTTTTGGCACAAATTAGCAATGAAAAAGAACTTTCTGTCTGCTTTGATCAACAGTCCGGTATGTTTAATGAAGTTGCAGGAACAGAACTTTTTAATTCCGATGGCTCTATTTCTCCTTTTATGGAAGAACGTATTCGCTTTCTTGAAAGTTTTAAAATCGCTATGGAGAAAACCTCTGAGTTTATTGATGCTCTTGTAGAAATGGATCTTCTAAGCCAAAAATCCATCAATGTGAAAAACGATAAAGGTCTCTCAGCGCAATTGGAACATTTTTGGGTTGTTGATGAAGAAAAATTGAATAAATTATCAGCAAGCCAACTTGCCAAACTTCATAAAAATGGCTTTTTAGGATTAATTTTTGCGCATTTGATGTCAACACACAATCTTGTGAAAATACTCTCTCTCAAAGGTGAAAAGCAACTTATCAATCGTGAAGAGCAACCCCAAAACAAGAATGGTCATTCTAACGATGAAAAAGCTAAAAAGAAAGAAACTCTCAACTAGATAATGCCCATCAAAAACGACAAGAGAAAAGATGAAAATATTCCTCTCATTCCAGCAGACCATGCAATTTTAAACGCAAGGAAAAATTGGTTAGAGTGTCTTACCCAAACACGTCGTATGTCAGCACAAACAGTGCAAGCCTATGAACGTGATACACGGCAATTTTTGTCTTTTCTCTGTCAACACTTAAGCCATACACCAACCCTTACAGATCTTGCTCATTTACGCATCAGTGACTTGCGTGCTTATCTTGCTTATCGGCGTACAAACAATATAAGTGCGCGCTCTTTAAGCCGAGGGGTGGCAGGCATCCGTTCTTTTTTCAAATACTTATCACGTGAAGGAATCGTCAATGTTCCCGCGGCTCAACTTATCCGAAGCCCCAAACACCCCAAATTGCTCCCAAAACCTTTAGCGATAAAATCAGCACTTCACATAGTCAAACAAGAAAATCAACTGGAAAATGAACCTTGGATTAGCGCTCGTAATGCTGCTGTCCTCATGCTTCTCTATGGCTGTGGAATGCGAATATCAGAAGCCTTAAGCCTCACACCAGAACAATTTTCTGATCCTGAAAAAACAAGTTTATTTATAACAGGAAAAGGCGGCAAAACACGCCTTGTTCCTCTCATCAAAATTGTTTACGAAGCTGTACAAAATTATCTCAAATGTTGCCCATATCCTTTATTGGATAACCAACCCATATTTCGTGGGGCGCGAGGCGGTCCCCTACAGCCCGCCATTATTCAGAAAACTGTACGCAACTTACGAGCAAGCCTTGGTTTACCAGAAACTGCAACGCCTCATACACTGCGCCATTCTTTTGCCACCCATCTTTTATCACGGGGGGGAGATTTACGCACGATTCAAGAACTTCTTGGGCACGCTAGTCTTTCCACCACACAAATCTATACCCACGTCGATACAGACCATTTGTTAAAAATCTATCAAAAGGCCCATCCCCGTTCCTAAAAACGTCTCATCAAAAAATTAGAGTGTTTCAACCTCAAGTGCCAAAGCATGAACACAAGTAGCTAACTCTTCTTGTAAAACTTTATAAATCGCTCGATGTATTTCTACGCGTGTCATATTAGAAAAAGAAGAAGATAAAATTTTCACTCGAAAATGTGTTTCTCCTTTACCATCAAAAGCATGTTCATTATGAGGATGCCCCTCATGAAGATGACTTTCGTTAATCACTTCAAGCTTTTGCGGATGAAAAGCATCCTGAAGCTTTCTCTGAATTATTGTTTCTATAAACATTTTTCATTCCTCAAACAAAATGAACGTGCAAAGATACACCTTTTTCATAATAGAATAAGTGTGAAAACAAATTTTTCAAAAGTCAATTCTTGTAAAATTAATCAATTTTGCATAAACCAATAATATGACAATAACATCTAAATTATTCGATTCAATTCGCATAAGCTCAAATAAAAAACAAAAAGCTGAGCCAGAAGCACAACAGTGTCAGTGGGAAGGTTGTGAAAAAACAGGGTCCCATAAAGCACCAGCAGGTCGAAATCACGAAGGACAATATTTATATTTTTGTATTGAACACGTACGCGCCTATAATAAAAATTTTAATTACTTCTCTGGTCTTAGCAATAAAGATATCGCAAAATTTCAAAAGGATGCTCTCACAGGACATCGTCCGACATGGCCTACAGATCTGAGCAATGGTACATCGAAAAAAACAGCCGCGAATTATGCAAAGATTCGCTCTGGCACAGCTGCCTATCAAAATCGCATGCGCGATCCCTTCACGCTTTTTACTGGGCAGCATTCAAGCAATAAGTTCTCACGAAAATTAAAGCCCTTAGAAGCAAAAGCTTTTGATACACTGGGACTACAGGCAAACGCTTCAGCAGAAGACATCAAAATGAAATATAAAGAGTTGGTAAAAAAGCACCATCCTGATTCCAATGGTGGTAATCGTGCTTCAGAAGAGCGCTTTCGTGATGTTTTACATGCTTACAATTTGCTAAAAAAGTCTGGTTTGTGCTGAAAACATGCGCTTATATGAGTCTATTTTCATTTAGACCATCATTATTTGCGCAAAATGTTACTTTTTTTGCAAAACATTATAGAATACGTAAAAAAATCTTTCTTCAATATCTAAGGCTCTCATTATAGAGCATTGCATAAATACTTTAACTCTTGTATCGTTTCTAATGAATAAATAGCGTCCTCTCCCTTCCAGAAACATAATGACAAATCTTACCGTTGAAAATTTGCCCGATATTACACTTTGTGCTCGCGATCTATTTCATATTGAAACAGATCTGAAAGTCCCTGCTTTTAGCACAAAAAGTCCCCATGTTCCTGATATCGATCCTGATTATCTTTTTGATCAGCAAACAACTTTAGCGATTCTCGCAGGTTTTACCTTTAACCGCCGTGTAATGGTTTCTGGCTATCACGGTACAGGGAAATCAACACATATTGAACAAGTTGCTGCACGTCTTAACTGGCCTTGTCTTCGCATTAATCTCGATAGTCATGTAAGTCGTATCGATCTTGTAGGAAAAGATGCTATCGTTTTAAAAGATGGTTTACAAATCACTGAATTTAAAGAGGGCATTTTGCCATGGGCTTATCAAAATAATATTGCTCTTGTTTTCGACGAATATGATGCGGGGCGTCCCGATGTTATGTTTGTTATCCAACGCGTTCTTGAAACCTCTGGAAAACTAAGCTTACTTGATCAAAGCCGTGTCATCTCTCCCCATCCAGCATTTCGTCTTTTTGCAACGGCAAACACCATTGGTCTTGGTGATACAACCGGTCTCTATCATGGTACCCAACAGATCAATCAAGCTCAAATGGACCGCTGGTCTATTGTTACGATACTCAATTATTTACCCCATGATAAAGAGGTTAATATCATTTGTTCAAAGGTCAAATCTTTTCAAACGGCTGAGGGAAAAAAGACAATTTCACAAATGGTTCATGTTGCTGATATGGTACGCCAATCTTTTATCAATGGAGATCTTTCAACTGTCATGAGTCCACGTACCGTCATTACTTGGGCAGAAAATACAACAATTTTTCAAGATGTCGGCTTTGCCTTCCGATTAACCTTTCTCAATAAATGTGATGAACTCGAACGTGCCACTGTTGCAGAATTTTATCAACGCGCCTTTGGACAAGAGCTTCCCGAATCACTCATTCATGGTGTTTCGCCTTAAGGAATCTATCACTCATGGCTACCGATATTGGCGACAACAAAAATCCGGCAAAAGACTCTTCAAACAACACTCTTAATACTGAAGCTTTTAAAAAAGCACTTTCCACCTGTATGCGTGCAATTGCAGGCACAAACAACCTTGAAGTTTCCTTTAGTCATAATCGACCATCTTTAAGCGAAAGTTGTGCGCGTTTACCAGAATTACCTCAATACGCAACGAATAAAGACATCACCATTACCCGCGGATTAGGTGATTCCATGGCTCTGCGCAAAGCATGGCATGACAACCGCATTCACATGCAATTTGCTCCACTAGAATCAGAAGCGCGTGCTATCTTTGAAGTCCTCGAACAAACACGTGTTGAAGCAATTGGTACTTTAGCCATGGAGGGACTTGCAAAAAATCTTGATGTCATGCTCGCCGATAAATACAAAAGAGCCCATTATCATAAAATTAGCAACCAAAGTGAAGCCCCCATCCAAGAAGCGATTGCACTTTTATTGCGTGAAAAAATAACAAAGCGCGCAGCTCCAAGAGAAGCGGGTTCTGTCTTAGAATTGTGGCGTAAAGAACTCGAACAAAAAGCAGCATCACAACTCAATGAACTCCCACATCATATTTACAACCAAAAGGCTTTTGCGCAGATCGTTTGCCAAATGCTTGTTACACTCAAAATGACAGTGCAACAAGATGAAGCTTCTAATAGTGAAAATAATAAAAAATTAAAAAACGAATGTGAACCTCAAGACCAAGCAGAAGAAGAAAGTAAAAACAAAAAACGCGCTCAAAGTGAAGAAAAAACCAGCACTAAACAAGAAAGTGATGTGCAAGATGATGGAAAAACACAAGCGACACAATCAAACAACAATGATCAAGCTGACGGCGAACAAAAAAATGGACCTTGGCAAGAAAAGCCGAGCAAACCCAAACACCTTTTTTCTGATTCGGAACAAATGGAAAGACTTGGCAATTATAAAATCTTCACCCGTCAATTTGATGAAATTTTGGAAGCAACAGATTTTTGTTCTGAAAACGAGTTAGATCACTTACGCCGTTATCTTGATAAGCAAATCAATCATCTCCAAAACATCGTTGGACGTTTAGCAAACCGTCTCCAGCGCCGCTTGATGGCGCAACAAAATCGCAACTGGAACTTTGACCTTGAAGAAGGATATCTTGATACAACACGGCTTCCACGTCTAATTATTGACCCCATGCAACCTCTTTCTTTTAAAATGGAAAGCAACACCCAATTTCGGGATACAGTTGTTTCACTTCTCATTGATAATTCAGGCTCAATGCGCGGACGCCCCATTAGCGTTGCTGCAAGTTGTGCTGATATTTTGGCACAGACTCTTGAGCGTTGTGGTGTCAAAGTTGAAATTTTAGGTTTTACCACCAAAACTTGGAAAGGGGGAAAATCGCGCGAACAATGGCTTACCCAAAACAAACTCCATAATCCTGGACGCCTCAATGATTTATGCCATATCATCTATAAAAGTGCTGATACCCCATGGCGTCGCGCACGACGCAATTTAGGTTTAATGATGCAAGAAGGATTATTAAAAGAAAATATCGACGGAGAAGCTTTAATTTGGGCTCATCAACGCCTTTTATCACGGCGTGAACAACGTCGTATCCTCATGGTCATTTCTGATGGCGCTCCTGTTGACGATTCGACACTATCGGTCAACTCCAGCAATTATTTAGAAAAACACTTACGCGCAGTGATTCAAGAAATCCAAACACACTCCCCTATTGAACTCATTGCCATTGGAATTGGTCATGACGTCACACGTTATTACCAACGTGCTGTAACAATTATGAATGCTGAAGAACTTGCCGACGCCATAACAAAACAATTAGAAATACTTTTTAGTGATAAAAGAACTCATATTCATAAGAAATAAACCTGCCTTGAATCAGCAACGATTACATTTAAAAAATTATTTCTATCATTAAACCATTGGAATTTGATGGCTAACAACCTGAGAAGATAATCCCACAAATTGAATATCGAATTTTAAAGAAGCTTCTACTTTACTGGATGCATTATGAGCTCTAAAAGAAATGCTCCAACCATCTTCAAAAATTGTAATGAGTTTGTTTTTACTTTCTGGTTATATTGCGACTGATAAAGTTTTGCTTAGAACTTTCCATTTACGACCATATCCCAGAGTACCATTCAAATTCAAAGACTGAATAATCACCCATTTTTGTCTCGATCTTGTGTTATTTCATTATATTGAAATACACGTATATAGAAAAATATCTCCACTAGACATAGCTCTAAAATGCTGCTCTCACAGAAAATATAATACCTAAACTTTCACCTTCAGTAATACAAAAAGATAAAAGTTGTATTTATTATACGAAAAAAAAGAGGATATTTTAAACACTAAGAATTTCTTTATAAAAGAATCGGCATAAATGGATTCATAGCAATTTTTCGGCAAAAATTGCTAAAGCAAGCGAAAGCCAACCTGTCCCCTAACCTTCCCAAAACAGTACTCACCACGGGTGATCTATCAACATAAGCTCCCATCTCATGGATAAAAGAAAAAATCTTTACTCACATAAAATATAAGAAAAACACGAAAAAAAATATTACTTCATTCACGAAAAAGAACACACCATTATATATCTTATCCGCACTCCTACATTCTTCCTTGCTTCCAAGCTTATTTCACAACAGCGCCCATATATGGCATAATGCAAAATCCAGAATCATCCTTTACTTTACAAGCTACAAGCCAAAAGCAGAATCCTACTTTCAAGTTTCCAATGTTTTTAAGATAAATCAATATACTTTCAGCGCCTAATATTGCACTTTTATTGCATTAAAGCTCTTCATAAGAAGTATTTCTTTCTCAAATGACGTTGTCCGCACGCCAATTCCTCTTATAACATAGGCAAGCAAATGATTTTTATTAACTCAATATAAGAGTATTTAAAACGCGTAAAATTTTATGATATTGGGCTCTTTCACTCAAATGAAAAATATAAGTTATCATTTTAAATCAATCTATTAATAAACATCAGTTGCAATTTCTGTCACATTGAATCATTTGTAAAAGCATATTTAGCCCCTTCTCAAACAAATGACTTTATCTTTTCCTCACAAGAGAATTTTGAAATAAAAAAGCGTTTTGTGTTGGAGTTCTTACTTAAGTTGGTAAATGATAAAGTATCCATTATAACTAACGTGTCACACCAAGCATAGCGTACAATTTTCTTGGCTTCAGGAAAACAAAAAGACAAAAATCCTTATTTGTGACAAACAAAAGAGGAATCATCTTTTGAATGACATTGATAAAGAGGAAGCTTTACGATGTTAAGAATTGTCCCATAAGGAATCAACATCAACAGACTCATAATAATTTTTACCGAAAAATCACCAAAAGCAAGCGATAGCCAAACTGGCATGCCTATCCCTCCCAAAACAGTACTCTCCACCAGTGAACTATCTGCATACCCTGTTATCTTATCAAAAACAGCAAACGAGCTAGAAAAAGCAAGAGCAAAAAACAGCACTGTATCCAAAGCTGAACCAACCAACGCTGCTGCTAAAGGTGCTTTCCACCATGTTTTACGTCGCAAAGGAGTAAAAACCACAATATCAAGGAGTTGCCCAAATAAAAATGCAAAACTAGAAGCAAGTGCAAGCCGTGGTGTCGCCAATATCCAAGAAACAAAGACACCCGTAAAAAAACCAGCATAAACCACACGCCGCGCAGCAGATGGACCATAAAAACGATTGGTCAAATCATTGATTAGAAAAGCAAATGGATAGGTAAAAGCCCCGTAAGTCAACAGCTCATTCAAATCAAACCAATAGACAGGATATTGAACTAAAATATTAGAAGCCGTGACAGCAAGGCACATTGCAAAAATAGAAAAAACAACATACCTTTTCTTTTGCTGTTCTAATAAAAGACCGCTTGAAGACATTTTTTTTAACCTGGGATATGGAACCAATAAAATGAAACGATCAACCTGCAAAAAACCTAACTTCTAGAACAGAAAACCGAAATCAAAGCATTAATAAACCAAAAAGAATGGCGCTAACAATTATGCTGCCTGTTCAGCCTTTTGCTCACCTTCTTGCTCAGCTTTTTTCTTAATGATTTGGCGTTTTAGCAAACGCGCACGTTGCGACAACTCTTTATCGTCTGCTTTAATCAAAAAACCATCAAGACCACCGCGGTGCTCAACAGAACGCAATGCATTTGCTGAAATACGCAAGCGATAACTTTGCTGTAACACCTCTGAAATCAATGTCACATTGCAAAGATTTGGTAAAAAACGACGCCGAGTCTTATTATTCGCATGGCTAACATTATTACCATACAGAACCGTCTTCCCTGTCAATTCACATGCACGAGACATAAACTTCACCCTTAAACTCTAAGAAACTTTCAAATCCCCATACCCAAAGGACACAATGAACGCAAAACACGCGCAATGCAACCTTGAACGGGCATCATTGGGAAGTTTCTTTCTAATAGGGGGTCGACAACAAAAGGTCAAGTCTTTTATAAAACCTTTTTCATCTCTTGTTGGCTCATTTTTCATCTTTTTCCTCAATAAGGCGTGCAAATTCTGCCAAAAAGCGTACAAAATGTTTCTTTTAATATATACCATGTTAGAATAAAAGCCTATTGTCCCGAAAGGAAGCACAAATCATGAGCAAAAAAGACCCCCCCATGACAAAGCTTCAGGGAAATTCTTGCCGTTTTTCTTCTTTTTTATTTGGAACTTTATGTATTTGTTTTTTTCTTCTCTTCAGTGCATTAGGTATATGGCAAGTACAACGGTTAAACTGGAAAACAAATCTTATTACCAGTACCAATCAGCGCATTCATTTACCCCCCATAAAAGCCCCTCCAAAAAATCAATGGTCAGATGTTACTTTTGAAAAATATGAATATCAACCTGTTATTATCACAGGAAAATTTTTAACAGATAAAAATATTTTAGTCACTGCTGCCGCTCAAAATACTACAGGCTATTGGGTTTTGACTCCCTTACAAACTGCTGATAATATACTGATCTTTATCAACCGTGGCTTTATCCCTATGGATGAACGTAACAATTTTCAAAACACAGAGCAATCGCATACAAATGCCTTATCTCAGCAAAATTCTACCACGGACACAGAACAAACAACGATTATAGGTTTATTACGCATGAGTGAAAAAAATGGATTTTTCCCGCGTAAAAATAATCCTGACAAAAATTTATGGTATACGCGCGATCTCCCCGCTATGGCACAAAAACTTGGTTTGTCCACTGTTGCCCCTTATTTCATTGATGCCAGAAAAACATCTCCACAAGCAAAACTTCCCGTCGTTGGTCTTACGATTATCCATTTTCGAAATAATCATCTCGTTTATGCAATCACGTGGTTTATTTTAGCTGCTGGTGTGTTAGGAGGTTTTCTTTTTCTGCTACGGCAAAAAAACTAAAAAAATACCTCTTCCATCTCAAGTAACAAAAATTTTTAGAATCTTGAAAACTGATAAAGAGAATAAAATCTACCAACTTGCGCCTTTGTTAAATAAAGATCATAGGCATACAATAGATCTTTATACCATCCACAAAAGATTTACGCGACACTCTTTAAAAAATCATCATAAAACGAGGGTTTATTCATTAAAAATGTAATGCCCAAAAATGTGAAGCAATGCATTATCTCCACTCTATAAAAAATTCACTCTTAAAAAACATTGTCATAAACGCTTTTGAAAAATATAAAGTTAAATTTAAAAATGATAGGAAAGATGAGCACTCATTTTTGCCTTTATAATTTTATATTCTTGCTTCATTAGATTATTTCCCATTTCAGAGATTACTCCAATTGATATACGCAATACTTTCGCCTTCATCTAGTATAAAGGCTAATATAGCAGAGAACATACGGATGCATTTTTTGTTTCAAAACTGCTATGAAGATGAGATATTGAGTTATAAGCAACAAAAAAATATTTAATGTCTCAATGAGACTTTTATACCTATCACCACACCTCAAATGAGAGGTTTTTACAGGATAATAGAAAAAGGTGAATCATCCTATATTCTAAAAAGACAGTTTATCCTTTCAGTGTATTTTGCTAAAGGCTTATGCTATAAACGTATAAGCGTGTTTTACTAGAATTTTAACTCTTTCATTTTTAAGGCTTCTGTTATGGGTGTTGTTGCCAAAAATTTTCCCATACCTGATCTTCATCGGGTTCGTCGTGTTCTCTTTTCTGTGTCTGATAAAACGGGTGTGGTTGCTTTTGCACAAGCCCTTCATGCTACTTACAATGTTGAATTAATTTCAACAGGAGGAACAGCAAAAACCCTCATAGCAGCTGGTTTACCCGTAAAAGATGTTGCTGAAGTTACCGGATTTCCTGAAATAATGGATGGGCGTGTAAAAACACTCCATCCTTTGATTCATGGTGCTTTGTTAGGGGTAAGAGAAGATCCTAACCATAGGGAAGCTATGGAAAAGAACAGCATTCATGGAATTGATCTTTTAGTGGTGAATCTTTACCCTTTTGAAGAGACGATCCTTTCGGGAGCTGATGGGCAAACGACTCTTGAAAATATTGATATCGGTGGACCGGCGATGATTCGCGCTGCGGCAAAAAATTATGCTTATACCGGTGTTGTAACAGCGATAAAAGATTATGATTCGATTCTAGCTGAATTAAAGCAGCATAATGGATGTTTAAGCTTATCTATGCGTCATCAGCTAGCAATGCGCGCTTATGCACACACCGCTGCCTATGATACGGCAATAGCATCGTGGTTTGCACGGGATTTAAAAATTGAAACTCCATCATGGCAGAGTTTTTCCGGTCATCTTGAAAGTGTTATGCGCTATGGGGAAAATCCACATCAACAGGCAGCATTTTATCGCAATAATGAAAAACGTTTTGGTATTGCAACAGCAAAACTTTTACAAGGCAAAGCGCTTTCTTATAACAATCTGAATGATACAGATGCAGCCTTTGAACTTGTGGCAGAATTTGATCCGCAAAAAACCGCTGCTGTCGCTCTTATTAAACATGCCAATCCTTGTGGTGTTGCGGAAGGAGAAAATTTGAAAGACGCTTATTTGAAAGCTCTTATGTGTGATAATGTATCGGCATTTGGTGGAATTGTTGCTTTAAATCAAACCCTTGATGAGGAATGTGCTGAAGAAATTGTTAAAATTTTCACAGAAGTGATTATTGCTCCTGATGCCACAATGGCGGCACGTGAAATTATTGCCAAGAAAAAAAATCTTCGTTTGCTCATTACAGGTGGAGTTCCTGATCCACGCTGTGGAGGACTTCTTGCGAAAACACTTGCAGGAGGCATTTTAGTACAATCACGTGATAACGTGGTAGTCGATGATCTTAAATTGCAAGTAGTGACAAAGCGGGCACCAACTCAAGATGAAATGCGTGATCTTCAATTTGCTTTTCGTGTAGCAAAGCACGTTAAATCAAATGCTATTGTGTACGCGAAAAATAGCGCAACAGTTGGAATTGGAGCCGGACAAATGAGCCGCATCGATTCAGCAAAAATTGCTGCAAGTAAAGCAGCAGAAAGTGCGCAAAGAGCAGGCTTAACAGAAACTCTCACAAAAGGATCTGTTGTTGCATCAGATGCATTTTTTCCTTTTGCTGATGGTTTATTAGCAGCAGCTGAAGCAGGAGCAACAGCAGTTATTCAACCAGGAGGCTCCATGCGTGATGAAGAAGTTATCGCCGCTGCTGATGCACAGGGGTTAGCGATGGTTTTTACAGGAACACGTCACTTCCGCCATTAATAATTTTGCTGCTTTTCTTTTCGTATGAGACAAATGTTTCAAGGAATTTTTCATAATTATCGTATGACTATTGATAACTGTTGAAATGGAAGCAGTTATTCAATCCAAAGAAGCTACACGTGAAGAAGTTTATCACCGCAGAAAATGCACATAATTTAGCCATTGGTTAGGGATAAGATGTTCTTGTTGATATTTTTAATGGTTACCCTTTCGCATGAGGAAAATGTTAAAGGGACATTATCTTGTATGTAGATGCATACCTGCTATGATATTATAACACAACTCTTTTTAGTAATATACTCTATTCTTAAACTAAAGAGTGTAATGAAAAGTTTGAGTAGAGGATATGAATATTCTACGTTTTTATAGTAATTGGCGCCGTTATCGTCGAACCGTTAATGCGTTAAGTCGTCTTTCAACATATGAACTTAGTGATCTTGGAATTTGTCGAGGTGATATTGATTCAATTGCACGACGTTATTCGCGTAGATCTTTATGAAAGTTGTTTGAGATATTTGAGAGAATGCTTTGCTATGAAAAAGCGCGCATTTTGTGGTTTGTTATTATAACTTCATTTTTAGTATAATAACAAAGAGCAGAAGAGTTATTTTTCTCGGCCATTGTTATGTATTGTTTCTCGAATTTTCAATGCTTCTGTGATGTACAACATTTGATTTGTAATAATAATTTAGCGTTATTCATATTAAATTAGAACCCCGAATACCGTAAAATTCTTCCATTTCAAATCTGTGTATGTTGAATCAACCAAAACCATTCGCCTGCACGTTACAAGCGCGGGGAGAGCTGTATGGATAAAAGCTATTAAGAAAAGGCTAAAAATGCCTCTTATGAACTATCTCTAGTGCCAAGAGCTTGTTACAAACATTGGGCACTGATCAATAGTGTGATAGTGCCGAACTGCTCCTTCATAAGCATAAAGATGGGGGGGGCTTAATGGATTTACCGTTATACCCATCACGGGCATCGTCGCAAAATAGCTTGGAAGCGTTAAGGAATTTTTCTTTAAAATAAGTTCGTGAATATACAATACAATAGCGCTCTGTTTTTCGTGAAGAGCGTAATCCTATTAATGCAACTCTCTCAGAGAGAAATATTGATCCCAACAGCACACTTAAAAACTTATAGAAGATAAGCAACGGCTTAATTTTCTCTCCATATCTTTAAAGGATCAAAATCCTTAACTAGTACTCATCTGTCAACAATGGTCTTTCAAAAAACCTTTTTTCTGGAGCCAATCCCTTTTAGCATCACCTCATGAGATTCTATGAGCAAACCTTGCCTAAAAACATCCAACCCATACTCTAACAAAACTCTTCATGTATAAAATTGATATGATCTTCAAATTTTGAGAATATTACCACAATAAACAATAATGTTTTGCGACACGCAAAATAAAACGCAATATACTATGGGTTGGAACAATGTTCTAATTTTTTATCAAACGCTTTACGGATAAAACGCCAACGAACTTTTTCCTGAAATGCAGGACGAAAATATAAAACAATCTGTTGTGTCCGTTGTGGACCTGTTAATTCTGCAAAATCAATCGAATCTTCAAGACAAATATCTGCGTCAGGCGATATAAAATACCATATTTGTTCACTCTTCACGTTCTCGTTCTTTACGGCTAAACACACACGTTTGCCATCATAGTTAACTTCAACTTGTGGATGAAGATGAAACCGAACAGCAACATAATTTTGTTCATTTTGCACACTCTTGTGTCTCTTTCTCCCTTTATTTGGCATAAAAAAGCGATCAAAACCTTCGATCGTATCTCCATTTGTCGCCAAAATAAGACCACGCTCATGAATAAGATTAAAGGGTCGCACATAACCATTATGACTCGCAATAAAACCTGTCTTCTCTGAATCCTCTATACGGCACACTTGAACATCTGTTGGTCCATCAAACAAAAATGGCGCGCCATTTTTCTTTTTATGATAAAAAGCACCCACTGAACAATCATTAAGCGTAGCTGTTGAATGTGCTGCAGTAACACGCCCTAAATGTCGATACTCTTCCCGCCCATCAGGATTAACACCGGCATTGATAATAAAACGGTGCCCTTGTGAAGACATTTCAAAAGACAAACACCCCGAACAAGCCTGCTGTGCTACAGAGCGAGGTGGAAACTTTCCTGTATCTGCAAGCACTGTTGTTTGATTGGCTTTTAAGCGCTGAAATCCTGAATAACGGGCATAACTAAAAGGATGTCCTCCTGTTTCATCAAGCTCCAAAAGTGATGATAATCGTTCCGATACAAGGGGACCAACCCCATTAAAATGGGCCAACGTTTGATCCTCATGGATAAAGAATCGTAAAGCTGGCAACATACGCTCAACAGAATCAATCAAAATACGGGGTGCTGTTTCATTGCTACGCATAAAAAGATGCCGTAACGACAATAAATCCGATAACAAATTCAGCAAAATAACAGGACTACGGGAAATATGCCCACCATCAACTAGGATTTGACGGGAAAGCTCCTCTATAAGTGTGGTTTGTACCTTTTTTTTCACTGCCGCTGAAACAGGCAAAGCAAGAGATGCGAATGTCAAAGCCACTGCTGCTTGTAAACGTTGATCATTGTGCTCCATACTACAAACTGTTACGCGCAAATAACGAAATTGCAAACCAAGTGCACGTAAAAAGCGTTTTTCAAACCGTTCACTTGCCCCTTCTAACAACATTTTCGAATGACAAATCCATGAAATCAAGCGCCGCGCCACAACAGGATCACTCCAAGCAAGCCCTTTTACCTTCTTACCAGCATGGTCAAACCAGTCTTCTAAAAGAGAGCGTGCATGTGCAGAAGCTAAATCACTTCCTGCTGCCTCCATATGGCGCAACCAATGAAAATCATGTAGAGCCGCTTCCCATTCTAGCGTTGGTGGAACCAATGAAAACGGCGAAACAGCACCAGAATGAACAATGTGACCAGCAAAAGCAAAACGACCATGATAAAATTCATGCGCCATCATCGGATCAGCTACATGCAAATCCATGGGATGCGCTAAAATTTTATGAGGACGAAACCCTGAAAATCGCCAACGAAACAATGGTCCAACCCATAAACGCCGCATAACATTCTGTATCGTATCGATACAGGCTGCCACTTTTACCTGAGGAGCTTTTACCGCAACCGCCAAAATTTCATCTCCATTTATGCTGAATCAAATACAATTTCGACCATTTTTGTAAATGAAGCGTTAATTAAGCAATTTTTCGTAAGCGCGCAGCGAAAAAACCATCCATTCCTAAAAATACGGTTTTCTCAGCATCAAAATTTTTATGACAAAAATCCGCAGGCGTTGTCCGTAACATCCCCCCACAAAGCAAATGTTCCAGTGCTCCCATTTCCTCTGGATAAATAGGGTCTAAAACAATGTCATTGCGTATCGATAAAATTTTCTCAATAAGATCTTCACCTTCTTCTCTTGCCAATGAACAATTGGAAAAAACAATCCGCCCCCCCTCCTTCACCAAAGAAATTGCTGCGACAAGCAAATCATATTGCAACGCCGCTAACTTGACGATATCTTCCCTCGATTTCGTCCATAAAATATCTGGATGACGACGGATTGTTCCTGTAGAAGAACAAGGAGCATCAAGAAGAACCGCATCAAAAAGCTGTGTTGAATGGAAATTTTTCACATCGCCCTGCCAAATATGAACTGAAAAATGAAGCCGTTCCATATTTTCTTTTAAACGCTTTATGCGGTTAGCAGAAAGCTCAATTGCAGTCACCTCAGCCCCTTGCAAAGCCAATTGTGCTGTTTTTCCTCCAGGGCTCGCACAAAGATCAGCAACGCGTTTACCCTCAATACTCCCAAGTAAACAAGCAGGCAAAGCTGCTGCAAAATCTTGGACCCACCAAGACCCTTCACGATAGCCTGGTAAATCAGAAACAGAACACTCCAGACGCTTTAATCGAACAGAACCATTGGGCAATACCACACCGCCAAGCCTTTCAGCCCATCCACCACTATCAGATTTCACTGTCAAATCGAAAGGAGGTTCCACACTTTGAATTGCGATAATCTGATGTACCTTTTCTGTTCCATAAGCTGATATTAAAAGCTGTCCAAACCACGCTGGCACACCTTCAATGGTAGGAACTTGTTGGCGTAAAGGCTCTGCCTCACGTGCAACATTGCGCAAAAGAGCATTCACCACCCCTGAAAAACGGCGCATTCGAGGATCAAGTTTCGCCACACGCACAGCTAAATCAATAGCCGCATGATCGGGAATATCAAGATAAAGAATTTGTGCAACACTGATATGCAAAAGATGCTGAAGTGAAAGTGCTTGTGAAGGCAAAGGACGCGCCAAAAAGCGTGAGAGAGCCGCCATAATCTGCCCTCGATGACGCAATGAAGCTGTTAAAATAGCCCGACATAACAAACGATCTCGTTGTGAAAGCTTCAAATATTGTGGATGTCCGTGTTCATTATCCGTCAAACCAGACAGAGGCGTGTACTTATCAACTACCGCCCCCAAAAGACGCACACACACCTGTCGAACAGCTAATCCTGGAACATTTTTTTCAGACACATGCCCCGCTTTTTTGTGTTTCAAAACACCACCTTTATATCACAGTTTTCTCAAGAGCTCTCTCAATAATTCTATGAACGAGATCTTTTTGAATTTTCATAACGAAGCCAAGAAGGACGTTTTGTAACACGCTGAAAAGAACTATTTTCTTGCTCACCTAATGCATGAGCCTGACCACTATGAAAATCTCCATAGTTCATCCCGCTGCTTTTTTCATGTATAGCGTCTTCTTTATTCCATCCCACACTTTTGGCAAGAGCCCCTTTCATCTCTTCTGCTTGCTGATAAAGAGCAGCGATACGATTTGCAGTTGCTGGATGTGTCGAAAAAAGACTATCCGCTCCCTCACCGCTCAAAGGATTAATAATAAACAGATGCGCGGTTGCTGGATTATGCTCTGCTTCTTCATTATATACCCCACGTCCCCCATCAGCAATCTTACGCAATGCCGAAGCCAACCATAAAGGATTACCACATATTTCAGCCCCTCTACGATCCGCAGCATATTCCCGTGTACGGCTAATCGCCATTTGCACCAGCATCGCTGCAAAAGGCGCCACGAGCAATGCAATAAATCCTCCAATTGCCCCAGCGCCATGAGAATCTTCTGAAGAATTACGCTGTCCTCCCATAAAGAAAGCAAAATTACCAAGCATTGAAATTGCCCCTGCAATCGTTGCGGTTAGAGTCATTGTTAACGTATCACGATGCTCAATATGTGCGAGCTCATGCGCCATAACGCCGGCAATTTCCTCAGCGCTTAACCGCTCTAACAACCCAGTACTTGCAGCAACAGCTGCATTTTGCGGATTACGTCCCGTTGCAAAAGCATTTGGCTGTGCATTCTCAATAACATAAACCTTTGGTTGAGGAAGAGAAGCCTTTTGTGCTAAATCGCTTACAATCTTATAATAAACTGGTGCTGAATGCTGATCAACTTCACGCGCCCCGTACATGCGTAAAACGATTTTATCTGAATTCCAATAAGAAAAAAAGTTTAAACCACTTGCCATCAAAAGAGCAATGACCATGCCACCGCCCCCTCCAACAAGATAACCAACTCCCATAAAGAGAGCAGTTAAAAAAGCCAAAAGCATAGCTGTACGCATTATATTCATTACTCAAAAAACTCCATGATAAAAGTCAATCAATACTATATGATGGTGTTTTCTTTCTGCTTCTTCAATGGAATAGGTGTAAAATGAATAAAAAAGATGAGAAAACAAGCAAAAAAAATGCAACTGTCGTTAAACAGCAATCTCTTTCTCCCGCAGCACAACGCGCCCTTAAAGAAGCTGAAGAAAGACGAAAACGCGCAGCAAAAAAGGAACAACCTTTAGAAAACGGCGGACGCGGCGGCAAAGACCCTTCCCGCTATGGAGACTGGGAAATTAAAGGCCGCGCCATTGATTTTTAAAACCATTGATTTAAAAAAACGGCGCAATTTAAACAAGCAGCTTTTTAATGAAAATCCGTTTTTGATAGACAAAAACGGATAATATTTATTTTTCTAAAGCTTTTAAAAACACATTGATTAAACAATCATGCTTCTTATGCTGAAGCAGATTCTGCTTCAGCCGCTGCCGCTGCTTCTTCTGCTGCTTGCTTTGCTGCTGCTATACGTTCTTGTGCTTTTTTACCCGGTTCACCTTTATGTGGATTATTACGAGTTGGACGCTTTTTCAAGCCAGCTGCATCTAAAAACCGTAAAACGCGATCTGTTGGTTGAGCCCCTTGCCCAAGCCAATATTGGATACGTTCTTCATTAAGTTTCACCCTCGGTCCATCTTTAGGCAACATTGGATCCCATGCACCAACACGTTCAAGAAACCGCCCATCGCGCGGACTACGAACATCTGCAACGACGATATGATAGTAAGGACGTTTTTTTGAACCTCCACGGGACAAACGAATTTTCAATGCCATATTTTATCTCCTATTGTCAGCTCTGGCTTTCGTTTAAATTGACTTTTTTTGTTTTTTGCTCTTCAGCAATAACTTCATGATGACTCACAACTTCTTTAATAATAAATTTTAAAAATCTTTCAGCAAAATCAGGATCAAGATCACTATCCATAGCCAATTGCCGCAAACGCGCTACCTGATATTGCTCACGCAGAGGATCTACTTTAGGTAAATCATAACGCGCTTTTAAGCGCCCAACAGCTTTCGTACAACGAAACCGCTCTGCTAAGATATGAATCAAAGTTGCATCAAAATTATCAATGGATGCTCGTAAATGTGCCAATTCGTTTAATACTGTTTCCTGCATTATATTCCTTTCCCTCTTTACATCTTATTTTTTCTTAGGATGCTGAGGAAAATTTCCCCCATCGACAATGCCATTGGAAAGACCAGGAAATGTAGGTCCACGCTTAGGAAGTCCGGGCAAGAGCTTCCCTCCATTACCATTTTCAATTTGCTTTTGAAGCGTTGAGAATTGCTTTGGATCCAATCCCGACAAATCCGGCATAGCTGGAGAATCCCCTCCCAAGTTTCCCATACCACCAAAACCCATTTTGGAACCAAGGCCTCCCAACATCTTTCCCATAAAACCACTTTTTCCTTTACCACCCATGGCTTTCATCATATCAGCCATTTGGCGATACATCTTCAAAAGTTTATTAATATCAGCCGCTGTCGTACCAGACCCCTTAGCAATTCGTTGTTTGCGGCTATGTTTTAAAAGCTCTGGATTCGCCCGCTCTTTGGGTGTCATAGATGAAATAATGGCCAATTGACGATCAAACAAACGATCATCAAACCCCGCAGCCGCAATCTGCTCTTTGACCTTCCCCATTCCTGGCAACATGCCCATAATACCGCCCATTCCACCCAGTTTTTTCATTTTCTGCAACTGTTCTGCAAGATCATTCAGATCAAATTTTCCAGCTTGCATTTTTTTTGCAAAAGCAGCAGCTTTCTCGTGATCCATTGTTTCAGCAGCTTTTTCAACCAAAGAAACAATATCCCCCATTCCGAGAATACGATCAGCAATACGACTGGGATGAAATTCTTCTAAAGCATCTATTTTTTCACCAGTTCCAATTGCTTTAATTGGTTTACCTGTAACAGCACGCATAGAAAGAGCAGCGCCACCACGCCCATCACTATCCATCCGTGTTAAAATAATCCCCGTAATCCCTACACGCTCATCAAAAGAACGAGCAAGATGAACGGCATCTTGCCCCGTCAAACTATCAGCCACCAACATAATCTCATGAGGAAGGGAACATGCTTTAATTTCAGCCAATTCGAGCATCAAAGCTTCATCAATATGATTACGTCCTGCTGTGTCAAGAAGAAGCACGTCATAACCACCCAATTTAGCAGCCTGTACGGCACGTGATGCAATATCAACAGGCAGCTGACCCGCAATAATAGGCAAGCTTGCAAGTTTTGCCTGTTCTCCCAATTGGCGCAATTGCTCCTGTGCAGCGGGACGGCGTGTATCTAATGACGCCATGAGAACTTTTTTATTGTGCTTATCAGTAAAACGTTTTGCAAGCTTTGCTGTTGTGGTTGTTTTTCCCGAACCTTGCAAACCAGTCATCATGATAACAACTGGAGCTGGTGCATTTAAATCACTCAGAACGCTTTCATTTCCAAGAATATGAACCAATTCATCATGAACAATTTTAACCACCATTTGGCCTGGTTTAATTGATTTAACGATTTCGGCCCCAACAGCTTTTTCCCGAACTCTATCGGTAAAAGAGCGCACAACATCAAGAGCAACATCAGCTTCCAATAAAGCGCGACGAATTTCACGCAGCGCCTCTACAACATCCTGATCCGATAAAGCGCCACGTCCCGTCAAATGAGACAGGATAGAACCAAGTCGCTCTTGCAAGGATTCAAACATCATTTACCTCATTGTTGCATAACAAACAAACCAAAATAGCATCCGAGAACGCATCGCGCCGTCGGATGTTGACCTCTGAGATCTCTTTATACCCTTAAACTGGGGTCTCAGTCGGTGGCTCCAAGTTAATTTTGTCACTGAAAGCTTGCTCCTTCAAACAATAAAACCCCAGCTTTGTCAAGTTTTATCATAAAATATCTTTTTATACGAAGAAATAAAAACAACAAATACTATACTTCAAAACTTTCAACTTCAACACGCATAAAACAACCTGTTTCCTGTTCCATGCTCCATAATTTTCCGCTAGAGATATCAAACCAAACACCATGCAATGTCAAAAAACCTTGATCTTTGCGAAGCTTTATCCACGGAAACGTCTCTAAATTTCTCAACGAATGGCGAATAGAAAGCTGCTCTAATGCCGTCTGTTTTTCTGGCCAAGACAACGACTTATTATTCAAAACGATTTCTGCTGCTGGTGCTAAAAGACTTATCCATTGACCGATAAAATCATTTGATAATAAAGATTTATATGTCTCATTAAGAGCAGTACGAATGCCTCCACAATGGGCATGACCAAAAACGACAATATGTCTCACCTCAAGCAATTGCACAGCATATTCAAGAGCTGCTGATGTTGCGTGATATTGGTCATCAGGAGAAAAAGGAGGAACCACATTCGCCACGTTGCGCAGAGTGAAAATTTCCCCTGGCTTAGCATCAAAAATCATTTCTGGTACTGCACGCGAATCACAACAAGCAATGACCAAAACTTCAGGTTTCTGCCCCTCAATCGCCAATTGCTGATAATCTGCTATTTTATATAAAAAATGATTGTTTATAAAGTTTTGGTAACCACTTAAAAGTCTTTCTGGTAAATGCGCCATTCTCTCTTTACTTTTGCTTCTTTTTTTACTTTCATTTTGTATATTTTAAAAAACAAACTATTAACATACAAAAATACTAAAAGCGCCCTTTCCTTGAAGCAAAATATTTCTTTAAAGTACAAAATATTACTAAAAAATAGCAAAAACAAACTCATTCTTTCCAAATAAAGAGCTATTTTCTTTAGAAAGAAGGTGTTACAGTATATAAAAAATATAATGGTCTGCTTTTAATAAAGACCCCTTAAGAGCAAAAAGGGAGAGTGAATGTGTTGCAACAAAAAAAAACAGAGACAAAAAACACCCAAGATAAAATAGAACAAATCCTTTTTGCCCAAACCGATAAAGAAGATATTGCTTATTATGAAAATGAAGAACTTCAAAAAGCCACAGCCATCGCGGTAAAAGCTTTTAATCTCCATCAGACGGGAAAAAATACCATCTGCTTTGAGCAAAATTTAACCCGTAGTAACAGACCTATAACCGTTATCACGCTTGTCAATGATAACAAACCCTTCCTTCTCGATTCTATTTTAAATGTTTTTAATCAACACAAAAACCATATCTATTTGATTGCACACCCCATTATTGATTGTGCTTCTGGAAAACGCATCAGTCTGATGCAAATTCACATCGAGTCATTAAACAAACAGCAAATACAAAAACTTGAAAATGAACTCACCTTAGTTCTTGAACAGGTTAATGCTGCTGTACAAGACTGGAAACCTATGCTTGAAGAAGTTGAAAAGCAGATTCATGCCTACCAAATAAGTCTTCCCCCACACTACAAACAAGAAGGCGAAAAAGCTATTGAATTTCTTCACTGGCTAATGGATGATAATTTCATTTTCCTTGGTATGCGCACTTACAACTTCATCAAAGACCAAAAACCCCTAAAATCCTTTACAGCGAGTAATATTGAGCTTGGTATACTCACGGATGCTTCTATTCATATTGTTGACGATAAAAGCATGAAAGAACCTCCTCAAGAAGTTTTATCCTTCATGGAAAGCGATAATCTGTTTATCGTGACAAAAGCGAACAGCCGCTCCAAAATTCACCGTTCTGTTTGGCTCGATTATATTGGTCTTAAAATCTTTGATAAAGAAAACCAACTCTGTGGAGAATTACGCATTGTAGGGCTTTTTACCTCCTCAGCTTATACACGTTCTATTTTGCAAATTCCTTTCTTAAAAGAAAAAGCCCGAACTATTATTCAACGTCTTGGACACAATCACGCCGATTATTCAGGTAAAGCACTCATCAGTGCTTTAGAAACCTATCCAAGAGATGAAATGTTTCGCTCTGATGTTGATACATTGACAGAAAACACTAAGCTTATTCTACAATTAGATGAACGCCCACGTTTACGGGTTCTTGCCCACACTGATTCTTTTGGACGCTTTGTTTCTATCCTTGTCTACGTACCGCGTGACCAATATAGCAGCAGCCTGCGTGAAAAAGTTGGCGAACATTTTGTAGAGCTTTATAAAGGTGACTTTTTTGAATCTTATCCGCTATTTTTGGAAAGTACCCTTATACGTGTCTATTATATCATCCATCGCAAAGGAAACGAAACTGTTCCCCTTCACGAGCGCTCCACACTTGAACAACATGTACGTTCGATTGCACGAAGTTGGGAAGACAGGGTTCAAGCCATCGCTCTTAACAAGAAAATAACAGAGCAACAAACACGTCTAGCCAGTGAATTCCCCAACAGCTATCGTGATTTATTTTCAGCTGAAAACGCTATTAACGATGCCGGACATATTCTAAGTCTTCATGATGAAAAGCCCCTTTTCGTGATCTTTTATCACGCACAAAACAAAGAAAAACAGTGCATTTCTCTTCGGCTTTTTCACCGCCATGAAGCACTTGCCCTTTCCAAACGTGTACCACTCCTTGAAAATATGGGGTTTCGCGTTATTGCTGAACAAACCCTTGAATTACCAGATGGCAATGGGCGCTCTGTGTATCTTCATGATATGCAGCTAGAAAGTACTTTCCAACGCTGTATCGATTTTGAAAAAGACGGTCAAAAACACGCCGAAACCTTTGAAGCCATTTGGGCACAAAATGCTGATAATGACGGCTTTAATGCTCTCACCCAAACAGCTGAGCTTGATTGGCATGAAATTGTTATTTTGCGCCATTATGGGCGCTATCTCCAACAAGCTGGAATTCCTTATTCGCAAGATCGCGTTGCCCAAACTTTAAATGCTTATCCTGACATTACCCAAGATCTTTATGCTTTATTTCATTTAAAATTTCATCAAAGCCATACAGAAAAAGAACGAGAAAAAAACCAACAAGTTATTCAAAAGCGCATTGAAGAAAAATTACGGAAAGTCTCTGGTTTAGATGATGATCTCATTTTACGCCGTTATTGTAACCTTATCGAGGCGAGTTTACGAACGAATGCCTTTACGCCTCTTCCTGATGGAAGTCCACGGCGTATTTTAGCCACCAAATTAAATCCACGCCAGATTGAAGGTTTGCCTGAACCGCGCCCTTACCGAGAAATTTTTGTTTATGGACCAGAAGTTGAAGGGGTCCATTTGCGTTTTGGACCTATCGCTCGTGGCGGCATTCGTTGGTCTGACCGTGCATTAGATTACCGCACCGAAGTGCTTAGCTTAGTCAAAGCCCAACAAGTTAAAAATGCGGTTATCGTTCCTGCAGGTGCAAAAGGTGGATTCTATCCCCATCGGCTTCCCCAAACAAATGACCGTGCTGTCATCATAGAAGCAGCACGACAAGCTTATACAGACTTTATAACAGCTTTGCTCTCCATTACAGACAATCTGATTAACGGCAAAATAAGTTCTCCCCACAATGTCATCTGTCATGATGACCCTGACCCCTATTTTGTTGTTGCGGCGGACAAAGGAACAGCAACTTTTTCTGATACAGCCAACGCCATCAGCCAAGCAAACCACTTTTGGCTTGATGATGCTTTTGCCTCTGGAGGTTCAGCAGGTTACGACCACAAAGACATTGGTATTACAGCTAAAGGTGCATGGGAAGCCGTCAAAAGACATTTTAGAGAATCATTTAATTACGATATTCAAACAACGCCCTTCACCTGTGTCGGTGTTGGCGATATGTCTGGTGATGTCTTTGGCAATGGAATGCTGCTTTCCAAACAAACAAAATTGATTGCCGCTTTTGATCACCGCGATATCTTTATTGATCCAGATCCGAACATAGACGAAAGCTATGTAGAGCGTACACGTCTCTTCAAACTGCCTCGCTCAAGCTGGCAGGATTACGATAAAACCAAATTATCAAAGGGCGGTGGCATCTTCTCACGAAAAGAAAAAACCATTACTCTCTCACCTGAAGCAGCACAAGCCATTGGTTTCGAAAAACAAACAGGAACACCCTTTGAAATTATCTCTGCTCTTCTCAAAGCCCCTGTTGATCTTTTATGGTTCGGTGGCATTGGTACTTATATCCGTGCTGCAACAGAAAACGATGCCCAAGTAGGTGATCGAGCAAATGATGCAATACGCATTACCGGAGAACAAGTGCGTGCAAAAATTATTGGTGAAGGAGCTAATCTTGGTGTTACACAACGTGGACGGATTGAATATGTCTTAAATGGTGGTCGATGCAATACGGATGCCATTGACAATTCTGCTGGTGTGAATTGTTCTGATATTGAGGTCAATCTCAAAATTGTTCTTGCATCAGCACTACGTGCCAAAACGTTAACCCGCGAAGATCGCAATAAGCTCTTGAAAAAAATGACGCCTCAAGTCGAGCAACTCGTCTTGCGCAACAATTATCTACAACCCCTTGCGCTTTCTTTGGCGGAAAACCAAAGCACTACTGATTTGCCCTATCAAATACGCTTTATGCACGATTTGGAACAAAAAAAGCTTCTAGATCGCAGAGTTGAAATACTCCCTGATGAGCAAATTTTACGACAAAGAACAACCCAAGGCAAAGGTCTTCTCCGTCCAGAACTCGCCGTTATTTTTGCCTATGCTAAATTGACCTTAAAAGAAGAAATTGCTAATAGCCCCATTGTTGATGATCACTATTTCAATACAGCCCTGCTGAACTATTTTCCAACCCAAATTCAAGAAAATTTTAAGAAGGAAGTTATTAATCATCAATTGCGTCGTAATATTATCGCAACGCTGATTGCCAACGATATTGTAAATCGTGGAGGCCCCACTTTTGTTAATAGACTACACGATGCAACAGAACAAAAGACTGAAAATATTATTCGCGTTTTCATTGCCATCCGCGATGGTTTCGAAATTCCTCAATTGTCTGAGCAAATTGATAAGCTTGATAATAAAATACCCGGTCTTGTCCAAAATAAATTCTACGCAACAATGACCCCAATGCTCTTTGAAACAACCAATTGGGGTTTGCACAACATAGATCTCTCACGTCCATTAGAAGAAATTGTAAAAACAATAAAACAAGCCCGTAGCGTTATTGAAAAAGAGCTTATGCATTCTCACGGCAACGATATTAAGCAAAAGATTGAAGAAAAAGCATTACACTACAGCGAAGAGGGAGCACCAAAAGCATTAGCGAAACAATTAGCTCTCTTGGAAGCTGCTTCAACAATCTGTGATATTTCTTTGATTGCAAAACAAAGCAACAGTGATCTTATTAAAACCGCAGAGATCTACTTTTCACTTGCGCAAATCATTCGTATAAACCGCATTAACGAAGCAAGTCGTATAATTCCTGTAGTAGATTATTATGATAGTATGGCTTTAAGCCAAGCCAAAGAAAATGTTTCTGAAAGCTTTCGGCAAATCGTTATGAAAATCCTCAAAAATTATGGAAAGAAAAAAGATCCTTTTGACACTTGGAAAAAAACAGAAGAAGATCATATTCACAACATTACAAACCGCATTAGCGCCCTTATTGAAAATGATCTCAATATTTCTCGTTTTACTTTTGCAGCAGGATTGATTTCTCAACTTCAAAATATTGGCTTTCAAACCTAAAGCAAATACAAAACGACCCACTCAATCTCCCGTTCTATCCCACCACCACAACAAACCAACAAAAATAGAGAGCGGGAGTTTGCATTTTAAACATAACACCAAAAATAAAAATCTCGCTATTTATCACAATAGAATTGTTTGCAACAATGTCAAAAAAACAGCAGGATTGATTTCTCACCCTAAAAACATAAACTTTCAGACTTAAAAGCAGTACAAAACAGCTAAGCTTTTGCCCCGTTCTATCCATCCATGACGAAGCAGCAAGGAAAGAACGGAGGCGCTATCCCGCATTTTTAGACAGAGCACTAAAAATAAACTCAAATTTTACTGTCAAATATCCTTCATCATAAAAATATAATATATTGATTTACAATCATAATTTTATCATTTTTATGATAACTGATAATCCGATATTCTAAATTTGTCTCATTTAAAATCTATTTATATTCAATTAATTAACCCCATTTCCCCTTGCATATTGCAAATGGGAAAGCCAAATAGATAAAAACAGTAAAGAAAGGACTAAAAATGCCCCTCATAAACCGCCTCAAGTGCCAAAAGCTGCAGTAAGATTGAGAATTAGCAAATATAAGCAAATATAAATATGATGATGTTTTCCCCTAGCTTGTTACTCCGTAACCGAAAAGATGATGGTGCTTAATGGCTTTATCATTATACCATTCATAGGCGACATCGTGAAATAGGAAGCACTGAGAACTATTTTTTTAACAAATGCGTAAAATCGAATAAAAAATGACAGTAAAGATGGATGTTGATTTTCCCCTTTACAACTTCATATCTTCCTCCAACTAGGCTATTTACTTGTTTTAAGAGGTTACACCCAAACAGATATATGCAATATGCTCATTCCATATATAAAGAAAAAGGTTCCTAACAAGTACCACACCACCTGTATAAAAAGGCAATTCAGCATACTTTAAAATGCCACTTTTTCCATAGAAACACTGTTGCTATATGTAGTTTGACATAAGATTTTGCACTAAGTGAAAAGAGGTTGGACGAGTTAGGAGTAGGTGATAATTTTTTATTTTTATAGCTATTTTTTTACCATTAAATACGCATTTTGTTAAAATAGATTTTGACACTCTAAAATTGCAAAAAAGTGTGAAAATCAGAAAAAGTTGAAATTTGGTAGTAAAAATGAAAAAAGGCTTTGGTACAACACCTAAAGTGGAGCAAGACGACCAAGTTTTAAAAATCCCAGTTTTACCCACCCATTGTTAATGAGCAAGGAAAGAACGGGAGCGCCGTCCGCATTTTTAGGCAAAGCACCTAAAATAAAAAATAACGCTTGAAGATTATTGGTTTGCGTGGGAAATAAGCGCTGCAGAGTGTCAAGAAGCTTCATGGACTGAATAAGGACAAGTTCAAATTTTGCTGTCAAATATCCTTCATCATCAAAAGAAAAAGGTCCACTAATACGCACTGCACCACCTGTATGAAAAGTCAATTCACCTTGCTTTAAAAGTCCACTTTTTCCATACAGTCGCTGTTGCCAATTTTTTCCTTCATTTTCAAACAGAAGCGAAGCATCATTTAAAACCCATTTCAAATTGCCATCAATTTTAGGAATATCAACAAAAGAAGATTTTAAAAAAGGAGAAGCATCAAAACCGTCAAAAGTTATATGTCCCGATAAATCATTCTTTTCATGTTTAAGATCAAGTCGAAAAAATTCTGCCGTTATTTTTTGGGAAGCTTCTTTTGGCTCTAACGGCTGAATAATCACGTTATGCGTATTTTGCAAAGATGCCTGATCTTCAATATTTTCTTGTGTCGTTTTTTTATCTGTCGTTTGTGCTCTTAATGCTTCTTGAAGCTTTTGATCTTCAGGGGAAGAGGAAAAAGATGAAATCTCAAGCCCTTCAGCTATAAACTTCAATGTTTTACCCGTTTTCCAATAAGGCTCTGTTTCAATCACCAAATTGCGCCAATGCGATACTATGGGAGTTTTTCCGGAAAAAACAATTAATGCAGGAGAATGAACATTAAACTCGACCAAATGAGGTGCGTAAATTGGTGCACCAGCTGTCAAACGCCCCGTCGATAAAGAAACCCCATGTAAAGGCCAAGAAAATTGAAACTTGTCACAAACAACACCGACACGTAAAGGATAACCATCCTTGTGCACATTCTCACATACCGCCACCATATTATGGGAAGATATTTTTGTGAATATATCAGAAACATAGTCTTCTATTTTACGTGAAAAAAAAACCAGAGCGCGCTATAAATAAATACCAAAGTAAGACAAAAGAGCCCACAAATTAAATAACTCAAAGAAAAACTTTTTTGTGATGATGGTATTTGAAAGGATTTAGACAATATTCAAACTTTCTTTATCTCTTAACTTCCTCCCCACCCTAAAAAGGATAAAGATTCCCAACCACGGTCAGTTTATACACAATCCAACTTCTTAATCGACCGGATTTTATATACTAATCACTTCAAGAAGTCCCTATACATCGTTCTAAAGTACAGTATCTCATAAGCTCAACAAACAAGATTTTCTTAAAAAATCTATTACACCCTTTAACAAAAAACACCTCATGTGTAAAGTTTTACATAGATTTTCTACCTCTGCCTTAAACCATACTGTTTTACAGCACAACAAAAATGATAATGAATAGTGTTTCTTAACGATAAAACCATTGAGCCCCCCATCTTTACGCTTATGGAGACCCCAAAGCCAGCACCATCATTATATTTGGCTACCCCCACAATTTTGCGACAGCCCTTGGCACTTAAGACAGTTCATAAGAAGCATTTTTAGTCTTTTCTTATACAGTTTTTGCCCACACGCCAGCCCTACTTGTGACATGCAAACAAGAGGTTTTTATTGAGTCAACATACACAGGTTTGGAATGAGAAAACCTTACTATATTCGGGGTTCTCATTCAATATGCAAAACAGTGAATTATCTGTATAAATCAATGCGTTGCCAATAATCACACAAGTACGGGCGGTGTACAAAAAATCTGGTGCAATGCGCTTTCAAACCATTGGCTCAAAGCTCGATCATAGATTAAACGACCTTTCAAATGTGCACAAGCAGGTTGAGCACCTTTTTCAGTCAATTTATGTGCCGAACGCACGACCAAACGCCGCATCATAGCGCGTGTAAATTCAGCATGAAACTGCAAGCCCCATGCATTGTTTCCATAACGAAAAGCTTGTGTAGGATATGTATTCCCTGTTGCCAAAAGCATTGCCTCTTTCGGTAAATCATAAATACCTTCATCATGGAAATGGTAGACCATTTCTGGCCAATTCATCAATTCCTTCCCTTGTGGGGTTGCTTCTAGTGGATACCAGCCGACTTCAACAGTCCCATCACTTCTTGTACCAACGCGCCCCCCTAGATTTCGCGCTAACATTTGTGCTCCAAGACAAATACCCAAAAAAGGCTTATTTTCCTTTAGTGATAACGAAATCCAATCAATTTCCTCACCAATATAAGCTTCGCTGTCATTCACACTCATCGGTCCCCCTAAAATAACAACGCCGGCATAATGCTCTAATGTATCAGGGAGTTTTTGTCCAAAAATAGGACGATAAATATCAAGAACAAAACCATTTTGTTGTAAAAATTTTCCCAAACGACCAGTATAGGTAGAGCGCCGATGAATAACGACAGCAATCCTTGGTTTGTTATTTTTTTGTTTTTTATCAAGACATCTCTGATTTAAAAACATTTTTTAACCAATCACCTCTGCTACCAAGCAAAACTTTATTTTTAAAGCATAAGAGAATAATTTTATTGGAAAAGACTAACGATATTTTTTCTTCTAGGTCAATTGTTTCTTCTAAGAAAACACTCATATTATCCATTGGTGCAATTTAAAATAAACGAAACTTTTTCCTCGATAAAGATGTTTCTTCTTCTATTTTAACCCCTGGATCATCAACATTTAAGTGAGTTTGACTAAACATTTTTACATCTTTTTCTTTTATATCTTGTTTCTCCACCTGCACATTATGCAAAAGAGAATTATCTATAGGTGTTAATTTTTCCAGCTTCTTATCTTCAACATCATCACTTTTTCCCATAACATACTCTTTGTCTTGCTTTTTCGGCACAATATTGTCCGCCTCTAATGTGAGAGAAGGCATACAGGGAGGCGCCTTCCATTCAAAACAGCCCAAACGTCCACTGATTGGAGAAACCGCTGACCAAGAAGAAAAAATGGACCCATCACACATCCACACTGGATCACGTTCAGCACGAAGTGCTAAAGAAAGCCATTGACGCACAGCACCTTGATTGTTTCCCTGTGCCTCTTCAATATCTGCCAACAATAAATAAACACTTTCCCGTGGATGACATTGTAATGCTTTTTGTGCCTTCTCTCTTGCTAATGCTGTTTCACCAGCATCCAAAGCTGCTTTAGCAATAAGGAAAGCCGACTCAAATGCATCTTTATTATAAGAAGCAAGTGTCTTAGCCCTTTTCAATCGCCCAATGGCTCCTTCTTCTCTTTCAAGATAAAGCGCTCCCAAATCAGGATGAGGATTCTTTTGCCAAGTCGCTATAATCATTTTATCCGCTTTACGCGTTTCATTTAACTTATAAAGAATATCAGCAGCAATAACTATTATTGGAACAAAATCAGGCGCCAATTTATGGGCTTTCAAAATGGCTTCACGTGCTTGTACAGGATGTGTATCAAACAAAGAAAGTGCCTGCCCACTTAGTAGTAAAACCTGTATATGCTGCCGCTCTGGAGTCGCGCGAATAGAACGCGGGAGAGCTTTTTGCGTTCTTTCAAAAATAGTAAGTGCCTTATCCCATTTACCCTCAGTACTTAACCGATCAAGCACCGCCTGATGCGCCCATAAAAGTGCTGGCGATAAAGTCAGTGCCTCTTCGGCATATTGTTGCGCCGCCTCATAAGCTTTACTCTTCATCGCTTCACGAAACAAACCATAAAGTCCAACCAGTTTTGTCGGATCTTCCTTTCTCATCTCTTCATAAAGACCGATGGCGCGGACAGAGTCATTTTGTAAAGACAAGGTTTGCGCTTGTAAGAGTTTTACCAATGGCTCTTGTTTTCCTGCAAGATATTTAGCAACCCGTTCTTCCATTTTTTGCGCAACCATACTATCACCAGCAAAAGTTGCAAGAATCCCCTTTGAAAGAGCTTCGTAACCACGCTTTTGATGGCGTTTATAAAAATAATTGGAAAGAGCACTCGGTATGGAAAAAAAGAAAGATAATAACCACCATAAAAGCACCAGCGTTATAAAAAACAAAATAAGCACACTTAACACTGTAAGAAATGAAGCAGAAAATCTGAAATGCAAAAATGTGAGAACAAAAATACCATTGTGATTAGCAACCCACGTGAAAGCTAAACCGAGGATACAAACAACAAAAATATAAATAAAAACACGTATCATCTTGGGCCTATTTACATCTTTGTTGCTTTAAAAGATCCTTGTTGCACAGACAATAACAATTGCTGCAACAACTGTTGAATAGCAATATGTCTTTCAAGCTGCTTAACAAAATCCATTGAAACATCTTTTGCACTTTGAGGCAATGATTGCCATTCGCTCAAAGCCTTTTCGTAATCACCAGCTTGAATGGCAACTTCCATGCGTGCCGCAATAGCCCCCAGCGTTGTCCCTTCAACATTTCCAATCGGTCGCGAAACAATGAGCCCTTTTATCCACGCTAAAATTCGGTCAAAAAAACCAGCATCTGACGCAACAAGATTTTGCGTACCAACAATTGTATCAGCAACATGAGCAAAATCAACTGAAAGTTGTGCTGAACTTGGAAGGCCCACAGTAGCTGTTTTTTGCAACACATCAAGTCCATTAATCGAAGGCGATAATTGTTGTAACAGCTTTAATTCATTATTATAAGATCCACCACGCTCTACAGCATTTTTTAATGAACTAATTGCAGTAAAAAGCGCGGTATCTATTTCTCTTTTCTCACTATTTTTAACAGCAGTTTCTTCTTGTAGTGCTTCTAACTGTTGTTTTAACGCAGCAAGATCATTTGCATTGCTCAGCCCAACAGACAAAGCCGTCTCTATCTCTTTCGACTCTCTAACAAAAGTTTGTACAGTTTCTTCAAGAGCTTTTACTTTTTCCTCTAAAATCGCAAAAGCTTTTTTGCTTTCTTCTTTCGATAGTTCATCATTTTTCGTTGTTTTAAACTGTTGTGATGAAAAAGAAGAAAACTCTGTTTTTAACGTATCAATTTCTTGAAAGACCCGCCTCAATTGTTCCTTTGTGTCTTTACCTTGACTTTTTGCGGCTTCAGCAATCTGCAAAGCTTTTTCTCCTCCAGCAGAATTTTCCACAAAAGGAGAAGGAAAAAAACCAGCCCATTGAAGCCCCATAAAAATTCCCAAAGCAATGAATCCTCCCAAAATCCCAGAAAGGGACAAGAAAAGCCAAGTTGTACTAGAGGTACTTTTATCCTGACCTTGCATATTCTGTTTTTCTCGCGCATGAGCTTCTACAGAATTGTGGATTTTTTCCTCTGAATCATGGGGAACAGCTTCATGTTCAATAACTGGTTTCTTACGACGCGTACCAGCATAATGTGGTTTAACTTTTGGTTTTGAAGAATCGACCATCTCTGTCACTTTTCGTGCACACTTTTTTTAATGATAAAATAATAAAATGAAAAAAGTTTTAAAAACGCAGCTTTTCTCAATAATATTTACAAGTATCGCCTTTAATAGACAAGTTTTTAAAAAACATTTGCATTTTATACTCGAAAATACAGCTTTATTTTTTAATCAACGATATCATAAAATTCAAAGAAATAGAAATATCAATTCTAAGAGAAATACTTTGCATCTTTTTCTGTTCATGGTACGCACGCAGGAAAGAAGCTTCCATATAAGGTTTTGTTTAAAATGCGTCTGCTGGGAATAGAAACAAGTTGTGATGAAACGGCAGCAGCTGTCATTGAATATAACAATGAATCAAACAGCCGAATTCTTTCCAATGTTGTTTGGAGTCAAATTGATCACCATGCACCTTACGGCGGTGTTGTTCCTGAAATTGCTGCTCGTGCCCATGTTGAAGTTCTTGATCATTTAATTCTACAAGCACTAACAGAAGCAAACACAAAATTAAAAGATATTGATGGCATTGCAGCCACCAGTGGTCCTGGTTTGATAGGAGGATTGTTGGTAGGCGTTATGAGCGCAAAAGCACTCTCTCTTGCCACTGGCAAACCATTTATTGCGGTAAATCACTTAGAGGGACATGCTTTAACAGCTGTGTTAACGCACAACGTCAGCTTTCCTTATTTATTACTTTTAGTTTCAGGGGGTCATACACAAACAATCATTGTTCATGGAGTAGGCAACTACCAACGTTTAGGAACCACCATTGATGATGCATTAGGAGAAGCCTTTGATAAAACTGCAAAACTTTTAGGTCTTCCCTATCCTGGTGGACCAGCACTTGAAAAAGCAGCTTTATTTGGTGATAAAAATCGCATTCCCCTTCCACGACCTTTAAAAGGTGAAAAACGGTTAGACTTTTCTTTTTCCGGACTAAAAACTGCTGTTCGACAAGCCGCAACAGCCATAGCTCCTCTTACAGAAAATGATATTGCTGACATTGCCGCAAGTTTTCAAGCCGCTGTGACCGATACAGTACATGATCGTATTCACCTAGCCCTACAACACTTTGCCCACCAATACCCTCTCTCTCATGATCAAGAAAAGCGTTCTCCTGCTTTGGTTGTCGCAGGCGGTGTTGCCGCAAACCAAGCCATTCGCTCTACGTTGCAAGAACTTGCCCATCAACATGGTTTTGAATTTATAGCCCCTCCTCTTTCCTTGTGTACCGATAATGCTGCAATGATTGCTTTTGCCGGTGCACAAAAACTCGCACGAGGAGAAACAAGCTCTCTTGACATTGCACCCCGCTCACGCTGGCCATTAGATGAAAAAGCCGCGCCCTTGATCGGGATGGGACGCCGTGGAACAAAAGCATAATAAAATTGACGTCCCACACACACCTTAAAGAACGAAGATTTCTACTCAATCCGGTCTATAGATAGCCCGAATTCTCTATCGAGCAGCTTCCACCTGCTTCCCACTCACACAATTCACTTAACCCAAAGCTCGACACGTAAACCTAAATATTCACCACATATTCTGAAAACCTTCATGTTTCAAAAAACTGCCTTATATCATTACATTTCAAATGACAGTATTTTACAGCATAATAAGATCTACTCTCTCCCACGAAGCATAAATATGAATGCCATTCGTTGACCTCTTCATCTTTGACCATTCATTCGTTTCATTGCCATTGTAATCTTAAAGCTTTTTAGAACCAATTTTCTTCATTTTTTCCAACAAACTCTTATAATGACCGCATTTCAAACCATAGCTAAAAGGATAAGCAAAGAGCAAAATACCTTTATACAACATGAAATATCAATAGAGCGCGTCTCTCTACTACACGTTATTTTGAAACAAGAAAAAACAGATAATAGCCGTTCTTTACCCCATTTTAAAAATCATCGTTGATGGTATTACAAAGATACTTATAAAAATGCATAACAGTCTATGAAAAAGGAGAACTCATGGCTTATTGGCTTTTTAAATCTGAACCCCATAAATGGTCATGGGAGATGCAAAAGAAAAAAGGAGTTAATGGCGAACAATGGGATGGTGTACGCAATTATCAAGCCCGTAATAATATGCGCGCTATGAAATATGGCGATAAAGGTTTTTTTTATCATTCAAATAAAGGTTTAGAAATTGTAGGAATTGTAGAAATATGTACTGAAGCGCACCCTGATTCTACAAGCTCTGATCCACGCTGGGAATGTGTGGATATCCGTGCACTTTGTGACATGCCAACACCTGTTTCATTAAAACAAATTAAAGCCAATCCCAAACTAGCAAATATGGCGCTGGTCAAAGCCAGCCGCTTATCAGTGCAACCCGTAACAGAAGATGAATGGAAAGAAGTCTGTTTGATGGGCAACCTTAAGGAGGAAATGCTTTTATCTTAAAACAATAATTTTTATTCATTAACTCATATAAAAAGATGCTTCATAGCGCAGAAGAATAAGCTCAACACCCCCTTCTGTTGAGGTATTCTCATGCTAAATGCATAAATATGATATTTTTCTTTGTCATTTTTTATCCTGCACTCTTTCTCAATACAGTCTCCTTCCAAATTACACAAAAAACCTCTTTATGATGCATCTTTTCGGCATTGCTAAAGGCAAAGCTTGCTCAACGATTATAATAAGCAACACCACGAACATAACACTCAATCCCCTTCGCACACAAATGCAACAAAAAAACAAAACTGAACGTGAATAAAAACAATAAAAACGATCGTGAAGTTCTCCTAAACAGTGCATATGTTCTAGGTGTTGCACAATTCTCTTCACGCCTAAAAAACGCATCATATTGCGTGTTCATTGTTTTGCATGTTGGACGAGTGCGCCTCATACCGCAGGATTCTCTCATTCCCAACCTGTTTATATTGAATCAATCAAAGGCTATTTGCTTGCACATTCTAAACGGAGAAAGTCCCATATGGAAAAAACCGTGAAAGAAAGGACTAAAAATTCCTCCTATGAATCGTCTCAAGTGCCAAGAACTGTCCGCAACACCCACGAGCTGGCAAAGTGAATGATAGTGCCACACCTTGTTTCTCCATAAAGCGTAAAGATGATGACACTCAATAGCTAAAACACGTTCTAGAACATAAAAAAACGCTTCCAACCAACACGTAAAATACCCTGCAGACGGAATACCGTCTTTTCAGCAAGCAACCATTAGAAATTATAAAAGTTTATTTTTTAGAAGCGCTCTTTTTTAATTTTCCTCTTTTAATTTTTCTTGCATGAAATCTTATTTTTCATGAAACTATATCAATCAGTGCATCAACATGCCTATAAGGAAAAACATGAACCACTATACTCTTTTAATCGTTGAAGACGATGATCTACGCCCTATTTTAGTAGAACAATTGCAAATGCATCAAGAGTTTAAAATTTTCCAAGCAAAAACAGCAGAAGCGGGAATGAGAATAATCCAAGAAAAAAATATTGATCTCACTATTTTGGGATTTCAACTTCCTGATCTTGATGGCTACAAAGCCGTTAAACAATTACGCACCCAAGGATTTCGTGCCCCCATTATCATGATAATAAATTATGATACAGACTGTGATAATATTTTAGATCTTGAAACAGGCGCCAATGATTATGTAACAAAACCCTTTCGCTTTGCGGTGTTATTAGCGAGAATTCGAGCACAGTTGCGCCAATATGAACAAAATGAAGACGCAACCTTTCATATTGGTCCCTATACTTTTAAACTAAGACAAAAACTTCTTCTTGATCAATGCAACAATAAAATCTGTCTCACAGAAAAAGAAGCAGCGATCCTTAAATGTCTCTATCATGCCAATGATAAAATTGTCAGCCGTGAAACATTGTTAGAACAAGTTTGGGGATATAATGAAAATATTATCACCCATACTTTAGAAACCCATATCTATCGTTTGCGACAAAAAATCGAAAACGATCCCTCCAATGCGCAAATTCTCATAACAGATCAAAATGGTTACCGTTTAAATCTTTAATTCGAGATTTTCTGTTTCAAAAATAATTTTAATATTCTAAATGAAAACAGAAACGAGATGAAAAAACCTTCGCATATAATTCGAATGCTATTACATAGAACTTACTCTTATGACAAAATATATAACATTATGAATAAAAAACGAAATATTCCAACATGAGAACCAAAAACAAAAATGCTTTCAACCCTCACGATATACTTTGTAACTTCTGTTTCACATGCTTTTGTTCTTTCTAAAGTTTTTAATATGTTTCGCATATAAATAATCGTGATATCTTTTAGCAACATTCTTGATCATAACTATCATCTTTAGATGAGTGCTATTTATGATTATTTTTTTCAGAAAAACCGCTCCACGCACTGCTTTATCTCACATTCACTAACCTAACTTGAGAGATGTTTTTTATCTTTATAGTTTTCCTCCATTCTTTATGACTTTATCTCCTCTTAAGAGGTTATATAATTCATGATATAACGCTAAATGTTTATCCTAACGATAAAGCCACTGGGCATCACCATCTTTACGCTTATAAAAGAACAAGCCAGCACCATCACACACTTATGTTAGATCTCGATGTTGCAGAGGAGCCCTTGATACTTGAGATGGTTTATAAGAAGCATTGTAATCCTTCCTTGTACAGTTTTTAACCACCATAAACCATATTATGTAAGATCTCTTGGACTCTGCTATTTTTACGTTTACGAAGATACCAGCATTTTTTTCTTTTAAAATGTTTCCACTATTCATGAAATATGGTTCGGTATATAGATACTTGAGATTTTTATTCACATACCAATTCCACATATTAATGTACAAAAGAATATTTTTTAATTGTAAATGCAAAAAATTGAAATAAGAGAATGCCTCTATATTTGCGGTTCTTATGACAATGACAAAATGATTAATTATCTTTATAAATTAAAATATTTCTTGTCTGTGGTGATAAAGCAGGAATAAAAATACGTCGCGACTGACGACGCTGTACGAGCAAACCCTGATAAACACGTTTTTGTGCCTGACACATTAAGAGTCCACCAAAATAAGGCAAAAGATAGCGAGCAAATGGCTCGTAAAAAAATGAGAGCAACCGCGAAAAATACCCCGTAGAGGGCATATAGTGTACAATTTCTTGTATTGGTCCAGAAACAAAATTTGTTTTTTCGAACAAACGAGTAATTTGTTGCCGACTATAGGGTTCGCCATAACCAAAGGGCGTAGTAATATTGCGCGCCCAAAAGCCAGAGCGATTAGGTACAATAACGATCAAGTGGCCATTGGGTGCTAAAACACGCCATATTTCATTCAACGTTTCAAATGAATTTTCTGTATATTCTAATGCATGTACCAATAAAATACAGTCAACTGACGCATCCGGAAGCGGCAAATCTTCTTCAAAAACAAGCGCTGTAGCAACTTGCTCAGAACAAGGCCAAGGCGAAACACCCTGAGAAGCTGGCATAAAAGCAAAACATTGTTGGGCACGTTCACGCAATGTAGAAAGATAAGGAAGTGCATAACCCAATCCCATAATCCGTTTATCCGTAAGATCAGGCCACCATAAATTCAATTGGTCACATAGCGTTTTTTGCACACGCAGTCCAAGTGCAGAAGCATAAAAATCTTTCAGCGTAACGATATCCAACTCAACATACCATGTAGAAACAAATTTCAAACATTACAGATTTTCATATACCAAACCTATATGGACTTCTGCTTTTTTTCCGCAATAGCGAACATTTCAATATTGCATATTTTAAACTTAAATGATTAAAAAATCAGTACAATAGGATGATTATTGCCTTACAAGCACTTTAATCATTTTTTTGGAGATAAACCCCATAGAGGTTCTTCATATACTGTTTTTGACATCAATTAAGAAAAAAGCCAACACTGGTTAATTAAAATGAAGCAATCTTTCAAGATAGTTTTTTTCTTCTTCTGAAAGATGCTCTTTACCAAGACGTTTGCGAATTTCATCCAAAATCTGCCGCGTACGCATTTGATCACTTTCTTGTGGTAGTGCCTCGCCTTCTTGTTCTTCATCTGTTGTTGAAGAAAGTGGACGTCCTAACGGATCTTTAGGACCAAAATCAGCATTTTGATCATCTCCCGTTTCTTTAAGTGTTTCGCGCATTTTTTTCAAAACATTTTGTGCTCCTTGCCTCAAAGATTCCAAAGCATCAGACTGATTTTGTATAGATACCTGATGATTTCCATTATCAAGCGCATTTTCCGCAGAATTCATTTTTTCTTCTGCCCTTTTCAATGCGCCCCCTGTTTCAAATCCTTGTTCTGATAATTCTTTTTCTAATGTTGATAATTCAGATTGCAATTCAGCTTGACGTTTTTTTAAAGATTTTTTTTGTGTTTCCGGTACATTTTCTCCGCGTTTTTGTTCCATCTCTAACTGATGTGTTTCATTGAGAATTTCTTGCTGACGACGCATTAAATCTCCAAGCTGGTCCATCTTTTCTTTCATTTGTGCAGATTGGCTTTTTTCTCCCTCATTTTGATTGCCTTTTTGCACATGCAAATGATCAAGCGTCTGTTCAACTTCCGCCAAGAGTTGTTCAGCTGCTAAAGAAGAGCCCGTTTTAGCCATTTCCTCAATTAAATTTAGCTTTTCTTGTAATGTAGATTCAGAAAGATTAGGACTTTTTGAGCTTTTAGAATTTTTAGAAACTTGACTATCCGGTGCTTTTTCAGCCAAAGCACGAATATACTCATCCATAGCTTGACGTAAATCTGCCATAAGCCGTTCAATTTCTGCCGCTGAAGCACCATAACGCAGTGCATCACGTAAAGCAGCTTGTGCTTGTTTTAACTTTTTTTGCACGGATTCAAGCTGATTATCTTCAATACCCAAAGCAATTTGCCATAAATAATCCACCACATCGCGCAAATCCTCGTCTGTTTGTGCTAAAGAAAGTCTTGTCCACGCACTTTGTAGAACAATAAAATGCGATGCATTTTGCAACCCCTTTTCTGGACGCACAAGCAAAGCAGAAAGCATATCCAATACACGCTCTTTCACAGAAGCATCAAGAGCTAATAGACGACGCAATTCAACCACTGCGCGTGCAACAGGATTCGAAAAAACACGCTGTGGTAATATCATAACAAAAGTTTTGCTACGCCCTTTCTGCCCCGCACCATCTTCTGCCACCAAAGTAATTTTGACTTGCGAACCTGCCCATGGATGCGCTGATATATCCTGCACCATTCGCATTTTCCCCTTTCCACCACGCGGAAGAAGAAGTTCTATTTCCGGAGCATTATAAAGAGAAGAAGCACTTTTATTCTGAGGAAGAAAAGGCTCTATTTCAACAAAAGCCTTTGTCACACCATAATCATCATCCACCACATATCGTAACTCCAATGATCCCGTTAAAATCCTCCCTGGTTTTTCCAACCAATGAATTGTTGGACGCGTGTCCTTAATTATCTGCAAATGCCATTGCTGTTTTTTACGACGTGATGATACAAATAAATTTATTGGATGCTTTAAATGTGTTTCAAAATGAACAATTGGATCATTCAAAGCTGTTTGTTCCGTTTTCTCTGAAAACGAAACTTCCCTCCCATCTTCTACAGACTTTGCTTTTACTGTAATGCCAGCCCCATTGACAACACGCACAACAACATTACTCCCTTCAGGGATTTCTAGTTGTGTTTTCTCATCTTTTGTCAAATAAATCGGTGCCACACCGGTATAAGCAGGTGGTGTTACCCAAGCATCAATCCGCATGAGTTTTTCATCAACGATAGGACGAAAATCAAAGGCATCAGCCAAACGCCCCCCTTGTGAACCAAAAGAAAAACTAAAAGCGCACACAAAAAGAAGAGCACACAAAGCCCTCAAAGCCAAAGGATCATAATCCGCATTATTAAGAGAGATAAATCCAGTTTTTAAATGGTATAATTGCTTTGCCATTCGGCGTTGATGTTCACGCCAAATAACAGCACTAAAATCTTCATCATTTTCAGAACATAAACGATCTGTCTGAATATTCAAAGGCTGGTGTCTAAGATCATTGACGCGTTCAAGGCGGCAATTTACTTCCCGCATTGTGGGAAACCGAAAACGAATAAGAAAAAATAAACTCGCCCCAGCACAAATAAGTATAACCCCAAGTAAGAGCAAATGTGACCAATAGCCCAAAATACCAAAAAGTCCCAACCAGCTAAACGAACAAAAGAGACTAAGAACGAGGAAAAATGGCAACAACCGTACCCACATCCGTTCAAATGAAAGGATCCCCCACATCAAAATGCGCACACACAAAAGCTTCATTGCAAAACCTTTGATGTTTTTATTTTTCATAAACAAGCATTTATCCCCTTTTATCGTGGTGCATTAAGATCATAAACCCCATACAAAACAATTTCTAGAAAATAAATTGTTTCATCAAAGTTTAGTAAAAATAAGACCCAAAATATTTAATAATGCTCAATCTAATTTGGGCTCAATCCAATCTGGAATATGATCACAGCCTATCAATTGTGCATAATCAAGGCGTGGACGAATGACTGCATAACGCGTATCCTGAACCAGAACTTCCGGCACCAAAAGTCGACTATTATAAGTGCTTGCCATCACTGCGCCATAAGCCCCTGCTCCTGTTAACATCAAAACATCACCCGCTTTTAACACTGGTAAAGAACGTTCCAAACCTAAATAATCACCAGTTTCACAAATAGGACCGACAATATCAGCATTAATCAGAGGGGCATCTATTGGTGTTTTTTTCACTGGCATTACATTTTGCCACGCATCATAAAGCGTTGGACGCATGAAATCATTCATCGCCGCATCAACAATAACAAAATTTCGTCCTTCCCCCTTTTTAAAATACACAACCGATGTCACCAACACACCGGCTTCACCAACAATACTACGCCCAGGTTCTAGGATAATATTGATCCCTAAAGGCGCAATATGTTTCTTTACCAGTGCTGCATACTCAAAAGGAGAAGGTACTGGATGCTTCTCATAACCATAAGGAATACCAAGCCCGCCCCCAATATCGATATGGGTTATCGCATAACCATTATTCCATAATTGACGCACAAAATCTGCAACAATAACAAATGCATCTTCAAACGGTTTTAAATCACAAATTTGACTGCCAATATGGAGATCAACACCACACACATGAAGACCAGGCAATTGAGCTGCTTTTTTATATACATCACCCGCCAAAGACAGTGGAATACCAAATTTATTCTCAGACTTACCTGTTGTAATTTTCTTGTGAGTCTTAGCATCCACATCAGGATTAATGCGTAAAGAAATACGAGCCGTTTTTGAAAGCGCAGCAGCCCGCGCCGATAATTGTTCAAGTTCTGGCTCTGATTCAACGTTAAAACAATAAATATCTTGTGCAAGAGCAAAATCTATTTCTCTCACTGTTTTACCAACACCAGAATAAACAATATTCTGCGCAGGAATACCAACAGCAAGTGCACGCCGTAATTCCCCTTCTGAGACCACATCAGCTCCCGCTCCATTGTTAGCTAAAAGTTGTAAAACTGCTTGATTGGAATTCGCTTTAACCGCATAAGCAATTAAACTCGGCATATCATGAAATGCATTCTGATAATCTTTAAAATGTGCAACGATTGCGCTAGCTGAATAACAATAAAAAGGTGTTTCAACTTCTCGCGCAAGTTCCAAAAGAGAAAGACCTTCAGCGTGAAGCACACCCTGATGATAAGAAAAAAAACGCATAAAAATTCCTATTGTATTAACCGATCAAGAATAAAAGGTTTATCTGTTTTACCTTGAGAAACAAAAGTTCCTTGTGAAGAATTCACTCCTGTTGAAGGAGGTAACTCTAATGACCCTTTACGCCCACACCCAACGATACCCAAGCCCCCAAAAAGGACAATTATCAACCCCTTTAATATAATTTTCATCTGTCCTCTTTCCTCATCTCGATCTCTTTGTTACCTTTAAAATACAATCACTCAAGCGCTCACGAGACGCTTTTTCCAATACGCAATTTGCCGAAGAACCTCTGAAGGCGCTGTTCCCCCAAAGCTTTTACGACTTTCAACAGATTTTTCAACGGTCAAAACATCAAAAAGTGTCGCATTGATATCAGGACAAATTGCTTGAAGTTCATCTAATGATAAATCATGAAGGCGACACTGTTTTTTTTCTGCCAATGCCACAGCACACCCTGTGATGTGATGTGCTTCGCGAAAAGGAATCCCTAAATTGCGTACAAGCCAATCCGCAAAATCTGTAGCTGTTGCATACCCTAAATCCGCTGCTTGTTTCATGGCTTTTTTATTCACTTTCAAATCAGCAATCATCCCTGTCATTGCTGCTAGTGATAATTCCAAACTCAAAGCCCCATCAAACACATATTCCTTATCTTCTTGCATATCCTTTGAATAAGCAAGCGGTAATCCTTTCATCACCGTTAACAATCCCATAAGTGCACCATTCAATCGACCTGCTTTCGCTCGTACTAACTCTGCCGCATCAGGATTTCTCTTTTGTGGCATAATGGAAGACCCTGTTGAAAAAGCATCTGATAAATGAATAAAACAAAACTGTTCACTTGACCAAAGAATTATTTCTTCTGCTAAACGTGAAAGATGTGTTGCACAAAGAGCGCCAGCGCTTAAAAATTCCAATGCAAAGTCACGATCTGAAACACTATCAATTGAATTGCGTGTAGGTTCGCGAAAGCCTAGCGCTTTTGCTGTCATAAAACGGTCAATTGGAAAGCCTGTCCCCGCTAAAGCAGCCGCCCCTAAAGGCGATTCATTCATTCGCTCAAGAGCATCACGCATCCGCGATAAATCTCGACCAAACATTTCAACATAAGCCATCATATAATGACTCAATGTTACGGGTTGAGCCAATTGTAAATGCGTAAAGCCTGGCATAAAGGTATCAACATGTTGTTCTGCGCGAATAAGTAATTGCTCTATCAATCCTTTTAAAGCTTGTGCTATCTTTTGCGTTGCTTCACGTACCCACAAGCGAAAATCAACAGCAACTTGATCATTGCGTGAACGCGCCGTATGCAAACGCCCAGCTACAGGACCTATCAATTCGCTCAGCCGCGCTTCAATATTCATATGAATATCTTCAAGCTTTCGTGAAAAAACAAATTTACCGTCTTCAATTTCTTGGCGAATAAGTTTCAAACCATGAACAATTTTTTCATAATCTGATTGTGAAATGATTTTCGTTTGCGCTAACATAGCTGCATGAGAAAGAGAACCTTCAATATCTTGTCGATAAAGTTTTTGATCAAAATCAATAGAAGCATTAATTTCTTCCATAATTGCAGCAGGGCCTGCCGCAAACCGACCACCCCACATTTGGTTCTTTAACTTCTCATCTGTCATATTCTGAAAACACCCATCCAAAGGACAAAATTATGATTTTTCAAATTTTCATCAGCAAAAAAAACAATAAAAAAAGGCAACTTTCCCTTGCATTCTTTATCATTGCATTGAGTTTATACGCAACCATAAACTACGATACCAAAAGAGAGTTTTTTCTTTTCAATTTCATTTCAGCAGCACAAGCACAAGAAATAAATACTGATAAAGCACGAGCAGAAAAAATGATGGCGATACGAAAAGCAGCAAAAGGCTTTTTTAGCCACATACGATTTGCTGATACGCCCTCAGATATGAATAAACTCTCTTTCAAGGATATTCTAGGAAAAGAGCACACACTCAGCGAATTTATCGGAAAACCAATGCTGGTCAATCTATGGGCTATTTGGTGTGCACCTTGCCGCACAGAAATGCCTGAACTTGCGCAATTAAAACGTGAATTAGGTGGAGAAAACTTTGATGTCATAGCTATAAATATCGATAAAACTGCTTCTCCTGAAAAAATTCAGCAATTTTTACAGAATATTCATTCAGATAATTTGCTTTACTATCGCGATGAAACAATGGATATTTTCAACAATGTTAGAAAACAGGGGCTCGCTTTAGGACTCCCCATTACATTGCTCATTGATAAAGAGGGATATCTCATTGCTTCCTTCAATGGTGCAGCTCCATGGGCCAATGACGATGCCAAAGCACTTATAAAAGCAGTCATTAAAGAAGCCCTATAACTTTAATAACCGCGTCTTTTTAAACGTTGTATAACAAGATCCAGTGCTGACAAAAAAGCAGAACGGTCTTTACGAGAAAAAGGACGGGGACCACCTATTATACTGCCCTGTCCACGCAAATCTTCCATCAAATTGCGCATCGCCAAAGCCTGACCAATTGAATTTACATCAAAAATACGCCCCGTTGGCGAAAGACAAAAACCCCCAGCTTGCACAACCCGCGCTGCTAAAGGAATATCACTGGTAATAACGATACTTGCCTCATGCACATGTTCTACGATCCAATCATCAGCACCATTGAATTCACCAGCAACGACCACTCTTTCAATGAGTGCTTCATCTGGAAGGGACAAAGAACGATTTGCCACAACAAATGTCTTAAGCTGATAACGATTCATCACACGATAAACTTCATCTTTTACAGGACAAGCATCTGCATCAATCAACAAAGTGATAGCAGGCTTTATTGGGATAATCATACCTTGGCTTTCAAGCAATAATAAGCTCTTTCATTTATCTGAATGTTGCAAATCCTTGCGATAAAACATTATCGCCGCGTTTATTTCTCCTCCCAAAATAAAAATTGCACTCAATATGTACAGAAAAATAATAGCAACCATAATAGATGCCAACCCTGCATAGGTAGAAATATAATCAAACATCGTTAAATATTGCGCAAAAGCGATAGAAGCCATAAACCATATAAACATTGTCACCACTATTCCTGGTAAAATATCTATAATTTTCCGCCGCCCTGCTGGAAGCCATTTATGAACAATCAAAAGACTGATAAACAAAATAACGATTGCAACTGTATAACGCCATACACGAATAACAGCAATATATTCAGTCATAAAAAAAGAATGATTTTGCATAATTTTGATCAACAAAGGCGCCAGAATCAATAAAAAACTAATCACAACAAGACCAACAGCTCCAAGGATTACAAAAAACAGACTTTGAAAACGACAAAATAACAAACTCCGTCGATCAGTAACACGGTAAGCTTTATTTAAAGCCGTACGCAAAGCCTCTATCCCATTAGAAGCAAAATAAGCCGCTCCAATGACAGAAAGCGTCAACACACCTCCTCGATGAATGGTTAAAACATTAACAATTTCCTGAGATAAAGGCTCTGCAATAACATCAGGCAATAACTGCACCAGTGCTTTAATTTTTTGCGGTGTATAAGTAAAAGCACCTAGAAAACGAGCAAAAGATGTTCCAAAAATAAAAAAAGGGAAAAATGCTAAAAGCCCCGATAGCGCAACATGGCTTGCAAAAGCACTCCCATTATCACGCCAATAATGACTTACTGCGTCACACAAAATACGATAGCTATACCAAAAGATATTTTTTAACAAAACTCAATACTTTCTGGTAAAACTCTTCCTCAGTCTATTTCAAGTTTTATAAAAATCATCAAAACTCTGCAAATAAACATTTTGCAATGTTGCAATATAACGGTCAATAATCAATACGGTCAAGCCCGACTTTATACCAAAACAAAAACAATAACCCACTCTATGAAGTTCTACAACGACCTCATTTTTTTGTTACTTCTACAGATCAGTAACCTCTTCTGTACATCATATGCCCTATAGAGAACTAAGCAAGATGATCGTGCACACATAAAATCTTTTGAAGTCATGGTTATCTATATCGGAGCAATCGCCACTCTTTTTTATTGCAATCTATGACTGAGTAGAGAAAAAACTTCTTATCGGTTTTTAGAAAAAACCAACGAAATTCAACAAAAACCTCTTGTTTTTACTCACCCTTTTTTAGAAACATTCTGACGCCCAAAATCAGGAGCATCAATTTCCTGTCCAGCATCAATAATATTGCGGCGTACAGCACGCGTACGTGTAAAAAAGTTAAACAGTGTCTCACCATCTCCTAAATGAATTGCCCGTTCTAAAAAAGCAAGCCCCTCACTAAAACGGCTCAACATTTCTAAAATAGCATCCTTATTATGCAAACAAATATCTCGCCACATAACGGGATCAGAAGATGCTAAACGCGTAAAATCACGAAAACCGGAAGCGGAATAAGCAATCACTTCCGAATTTGTTACTTTTTCTAAATCACTCGCTGTCCCAACAGTATTATACGCAATCAAATGGGGTAAATGTGAAACAATAGCCAAAACAAGATCATGATGCTTAGGTTCCATCTTTTCGACACGCGCACCACAAGCTTCCCAAAACGCTGTTAATTGTGCGACAGCAGCAGCATCGCTATCCGCAAAAGGCGTTAAAATACACCAACGATTCATAAATAAATCAGCAAAACCAGCATCCGGTCCTGAATATTCCGTTCCAGCAATTGGATGCCCTGGAATAAAATGAACCGTTTTTGGCAATAAAGGTGCCATTTCCGCAATAACCAACGCTTTCGTAGAACCAACATCACTCACAATCGCTCCAAGTTTTAAATGATCACGAATGGTTTTTGCCACTTCTGCACTAGCCCCAACAGGAACAGAAAGAATAACCAAATCTGCTCCTTCAACAGCTTTTGCATTATCTGTCGTATAAAAGTCCCCAAGCTCCAATTCTCGCGCTCTTTTCAGGGTTTCTGGACGACGTGTTGCAATAGAAATCTGAGCCGCAAGATTTTTCTTTTTAATCACTCTTGCTAAAGAAGACCCAATCAGACCGATCCCAATGAGTGCTATTTTTTCAAACTGAGTATGGAGCATCTTTCACCTTCAAAGATTCTTTGCAAATGGCAATAAAGACTAATTGTAAAATCACAATTTTCTTGTTTGTTTGTTCAAGAGTTATGCGTAAAACATTAAAAAATGACAACTAGGGAATAAAGAATAACGCAGTTTACCAATTATCACCTGCGCAAGCTGACAACAGATCACTTTACCTAGAAAACACATAAAAAATAAATGACGAGAAATCTAACATCACGCTCTAAAACTCCCTCTTAATTACTGATCAAAGCGCATCACCGAAACAAAATAAAATGCACTCTCAATTAGGATAACAACGACTCTACATAAAATCCCATCAGTTTACTTTATCTTACTAATTTACTCACAAAAAAACACATCAAAAGCGTAAGCAGACACTAACTCTTCTCCAATTATCCCGATACGTTCATTAATTTGTATATTAGACCTATATAAAACGTATTGCGCCTCCACCTACAACATCAACATAAGTTTCGCGAATATTGAAAACACCGTAAAACAACGCATACCAAAAGATACCATTAAAAACATTTTCCTCTCCCGATTCCGGATACCGTAAATCAAATAAATATGAGAAAAACACGCCCTCTCAATAAAGAAAAAGTTTGATAACAAAAACACCGAATATCCCTTTAATGGAATCACATCCCTCACGTAAAACAGAACGCCCTCAACAGAATAAATTTGGATTACAAATTCATGGGTTTGTTTTAAAAGACATCTCGCTCCCTAGCCTATCTCACAACAGTGTTCGTAAATGTTATAACTATAAATCTATTAAGCACGACCCTCTTCACACTTAAATAAAACACTATCATTATATTTTCCTACCCCCAATGTTGCAAAAAACCTTGGAATTTGAGAGCATTCATAAGAGGCATTTTTAGTGCTTTCTTGTACAGTTTTTATCCACACGCCCCCCACTTATGACGTGCAAAAGACATTGTTCTGATTGATTTAATATGAAAAATAATAAATTATTAATAATAAACAATGACTAGCTCTGTTTATGAGACACATTCATTGCTAAGATAATCATCTCTGTATCAAACATAAAAGTTTCCCCATAGGTGCTGTGGTTTTCATCATAATCTATTTTGACTTTCTTCTCATCCCATGAAGATTCTTAATTCATACTGATCTGCAAACAATTCATTTTCTTGTCTAAAAGATTCCTCTGGCTCACTATTTTAAGTGATTCAATTAATCTATAATACATTGATTTATAAAAATAATACTTTTTTTCAATTTGAATCATAACTTCGAATACTGTAAAATTCTTCCATCACAAACCCTCTTATCAATTAAAATCTCTTGGCTACACGTCACAAGAAGACATGTGAGAAAAAATGATGAAAAACGCTCTCTAATGCTAAAAACTGTAGTAACATTAGAGGCTAGCAAAGTATATAATGAGTGTCGACTTGCGCTTTTATTAAGCATAAAGATAGAGTTGCTCTATGGGTTTTATATTCTTCACAAGGAACTTTACTTCTACACCATTCATAAACACCGCCGCGAAATAGATATGACGCGCATTGAAAAATATTTCTAAGAAAGCGTATGAATCTACCATACAAGTGTCTTCTGTTGTTTGAGATACTCTGTTTTACATGGGGGTGTTACTCCATTAAGACTCTATGAACCAACCTAATATTCACCAAATACCCACACAAAAAAACATCGAACACATAAAATTTGATATGGGCCTCGTATCACTACCCTAAAAACAGTATTTTACGACACAACAAAATAATAAAACTGTTTCAAAATGGCCTTTTGAAAATAAACTATTTCTTTTGAAGAAAAATTTCTATCAAGCTTTCAAGCTCCTAAAATGCATCCTCAAAAATACAAGTTCCATCAACCTCTACTTGATAGCATAACAGTTTTAATTACTGAAAATACCTCTGTGGTATACCAAAAATAAAAAATCATTATATTTCTAGGCTGTTAAGCTGCCATCTGGCGTCGTGCAATAATTGTAAGCCCTAACAAAACTTGACGAATGATAGCTTCGCCCAAAAGTGGATTTTTACGACTGTCTAAAACAGCACTCTGAATTCTTTCCATTGCATAAGAAATTTGTTCTAACTTCCAATATTTTAAAGCTTGTTCAACGATCTTTTTCCGTTGAAAAAAAATGGGAGGGCGTGCCTGAGAAACCACCGTAAAAGGTGAATTTCCTTCAACCTCTACCTGATAACGCAATAGCTGTAATTGCTGAAAATGCCTTTGAGCTGTACTCAAAATTAAAAAAAGTGCCCCCTGCACTGCTGCATGTCGGTTAAAATGCGCTTCAAAGCCTGATATATCGCCCAATAAAAGAGCATCAATGACTTCATCTTGAGAAAGAGCACTGACATCGCTTACAACAGCTTTCACATCTTCAAGAGTAATATGAACATTTGCAGCGTAAAGACAAAGCTTTTCTAATTCACTGCGTGATACAAGGCGATCCGCCCCTAAACATTCATGCAACCATCTACGTGCATCTAAAGAAAGAGTCTTCTTAAACTGTCCTAAAACCTCATCAATCAAACCGTCAAGAGACCGCATATCATCGGCAAAACAGGGTAAAGCCATCGCTTTTGATGCTGTTTCAACAGCATTGCGCAACCCTGTTCCTTTTTTTAAATCCCCTGCCTCAATGAGAATAAAACAAGCTTCTGGTGGTTTCTCAATTAAAAGTTTTAAGGCAGCAAGAAAACCTTTTTGGTTAGCAGCATTAGAGATCCATATCAAACGATCTCCCCCAAAAAGCGATAACGTACGCGCTTCATTTTCTAAACGTGCAGGATCTTTATCAATTTCAGCAGCATCCAAACGAATTGTCGAAAATGGATCTTCTATTGCTACCCGTGTAAGTTTTGCAAAACATTGTGCACGCTCACAAATAAGACCACGATCTGGCCCATAAATGAGAACAATAGGAAAAGCACGTGAAAAACGCATTAGAAACTGATCAACTTCATGTGCTTTTTTCTGAGCCACACTATTAATCCATTAATAGTTCATCATCATCAAGAACTTCCCCGCGAACTTTCTGAAACATGCCAATTAAATCATTGACATCCAAGCCCTTCCGCTCTTCATGACAGACATCCAAAATCACTTTTCCACCATGCAACATCAAGGTACGATCGCCATAATCAAGAGCCTGACGCATAGAATGAGTCACCATAATAGTTGTTAATTTTTTCTCTTCAACGATTTTTTCAGTCAACCGCATCACAAAATCAGCCATTCCAGGATCAAGCGCTGAGGTATGTTCATCAAGCAATAAAACATCCGCATGTGCTAATGTTGCCATCACAAGACAAACTGCTTGGCGTTGCCCACCTGATAAACTATCCATAGGATTATGAATATATGTTTCAAGACCAATGCCTAATTGAGCAATTTTCTCTCGAAAAAATTGCCGTTTCTCATGATTTAAAGCCGCATGCAAACCACGACGACTTCCTCGAAGAGCAGCAAGAGCCAAATTTTCTTCAATTGTTAAAGAACCACAACTTCCCTCTAACGAATCTTGAAAAACACAAGCAATCTTTCCAGCGCGTTCACTGACTGATTGCCTAGAAACATTTTGTCCATTGATAACCACTTTCCCTGTTGAAGGAAGCGTAGCACCCGCTAAAACACTGAGCAAAGTTGATTTACCAGCACCATTTGAACCAATAACCGTAACAAAACTACCCTGATCAATTTTCAGGTTAATATCAATTAAAGCCTGTTTTTCCAAAGGTGTTTGCGGTTTAAATGTGACCCCAACATGAAAAAACTCAATCACGTTTATGCCTCCTCCAATAGCGTGGCACAATAAGGGTTAAAACAACCAACAGCGAAGTAATCAACTGAAGATCTGTCGACGTATCAATGCCAATGCCATTTGCTTCAAATGCAAATTGCACCGCCACACGATAAAGCACAGACCCTACAATACAGCTGATTATAATCCAAAAAATATTGCGCGTACGAAAGAGAGTTTCACCGATAATCACGGCTGCCAATCCAAAAACAATTGTTCCAATTCCACCGGTAATATCTGTTGCAATCGCAGTTTGAATATAAAGAGAACCACCAAGTGCCACACACGCATTGGAAAGCCCCATTCCAAAATATATCAATGCTGATGTATGGACACCTTGCGCCGTCGCCATGCGTGGATTAGCGCCCATTGCACGCATAGCAAGACCAATTTCACTTTCCAAAAAGCGCCAAATCAAAAACGCCATAACGAGCAACACAATACCAACGAAAAGAGGACGCACAAAAATATCAGACAAACCAAACAGATTATAAAAGGGGGTTAACGCCGTATCAGCAAGTGCTAAATTAACATTAGACCCTCCCATAATTCCCATAATACGAAGATTAACTGTATAAAGTGCTGACATTGTTAAAATAGAAGCTAAAAGATTCAAAATGCCAAAACGCAAATTCAATAGAGCTGTTAACAAACCAGCCGCCATACCTGCACAAAAAGCGCATGCCATAGCTGTCCACGCATTGAAACCTAAAAGAATCAAAACACCACAGACACAGGATCCAAGAAGAAACGAGCCATCAACCGTTAAATCAGGAAAATCCAAAACCCGAAATGAAAGATAAACCCCTATAGCAACAAACGCATAAATAAGGCCTAATTCCACAGCACCAGAAAACGCAAATATATTCATGTAAAGACAATCCCCATGAAAACTTAACGTATTTTTATTGTATCAACACTCTATCAATAAAAGTTATTGAATCACTTTTGTTGCACGGTCAATAACTGCCTGCGGAATAATAATCCCTGCTTTTTGGGCTGCTTTCAAATCAATTCGAATGTCATTATTAGCCGCCTGCACAACATCAATATCACCAGGCTTTTCACCCTTTAGAATACGCACAACCAATTTCCCAGCATCAACCCCTACATCATAGAAATTCACACCTTGCGTCATAAAAGGCCCGCGCCCGATAGTATTCGCATCAACAGTAAATACAGGCATATTGGCTTCCTCTGAGACCTTTATTGCACCTTCTAAAACAGATAAAATCGTATTATCAGCAGGAACAAAAATAATATCGACCTTACCGATTAAAGCGCGTGTTGCTGCCTGAACATCTGAAGGCTTTGGTGCCGATGAGGGAATAATTTCAATTCCAGCTTTTTTTGCTACATCCTTTAACGTTTTAAGTGTCGAAACAGAATTTGCCTCAGAAGCATTATAAAGATAACCAATTTTTTTCAAATCTGGTTTTACTTCTTGTAAAAGTCTAACACTTTCTGCAACATCTATACGATCAGAACTCCCCGTCATATTACCGCCAGGTTTGGTAAGTGAAGAAACGATTTTAGCTCCGATAGGATCAGAAATTGCTGCAAAGACGATAGGAATTGTTTTTGTTGCCGCAAGCATCGTTTGTGCTGAAGGCGTGGTAATTGCTACAATAACATCGGGTTTATCACCAACAAATTTACGCGCAATTTGCGTTGCTGTTGAAATATTACCCTGCGCTGATAAAAAGGTAAGTTGAAAATTTTCACCTTGCTTATAACCATTTGCTGCAAGCACATCTTCCACACCTTTACGAACAGCATCCGCAGCAGGATGGACCATAATTTGCGTTATTGCAACTTTAACGTGTTTAACTTGGTCATCGGCCTTTGCAACACTGTTCATCATAAAAACAGTTGCAATGATAACCCCTAATATATTTATTCTCTTCAACATTATATTCCACCCCTCTCCATGCAAAAATTAAAAAAGGAATAATCTATTACTGAAGAATTTTCTAAAATCAATCTTTATTTCATTTTATTTAAACATGGACAAAATAAATCAAACTAAAATGATATTTTTTTGTTGCAATTCGTAGAAGCCTACGCCATACAGACAAGACATATATCGAATCGGTAAGCGGGTGTAGCTCAGGGGTAGAGCACAACCTTGCCAAGGTTGGGGTCGTGGGTTCGAATCCCATCGCCCGCTCCATTGAATTTTGTATTTATTCGTTCTTGTATGGATGTAGCTTGCCAGCGGGTTTTGTGTATTTTGCCACTAGGTTTTGTACCAATTTATTTTTTTCAAAGAGTTTTTAAGGGGTTCTCAAAGGGTCTTCAAAGACCTTTCAAAGATCATTTAAAGCCTCTTTTTCTTTTCTGCTCAAAATCGCAATTTGAGATGATCAATCATTGAGTTGG
>NZ_JBHIOW010000010.1:0-80299 GCF_042195725.1 Bartonella sp. AP65SXKL | reverse complement strand
CCTATGGGACCTGCAATTGAAGGCGGCGTTGGCATCAATGCGCAACTGTCTCACAATTTCTCCCTTCATGGTGATGTAAGTTATCAACAAAAGCTTCAGAAAACTGGTATAAGTGGTGCAAGCTTTTCAGGTGGCATGCGCTACCAGTTTTAAATCAAGGCTGTAAAAATAGCCTATTCATTCTATTCAATTTAACAAAAAGGGCAGCACAGTATGCTGCCTTTTTATCTCTCCCCTATTCTTTTCTACCAATACACACCGCCAACATTTTTCTTTAAGAAAATTAGTTAAAAAACTCAAGACAATAAAATATCGCGCTTTTAACTAGTAAAAATATCCCTTGAAAAAAACTAAAAGTCGATTGAAAAATCAATGAGCGCTATTTTATCGTAACCGTGTTAAAGAAAAACATGAAAGCTATGGTATCATCTTTGGTTTCATGATGTTGGAAGAGATCCCTATCAGGCTCAAGTATACAGTTTTTTGAAATTTTCTTGCCTATTTCTTTTCTTTAAGCATAAGCAACAAGTTTTATGCAAACATAACACATATCTTGAATAGAAAAACTTATAATACTTACATAATATTAACATAATGTATTCATTTAATACTAAATGAATTTAAATATAATACATTATATGCTAAATGTATAAGTTAATTTATACTTTACACAAAAATAAAAATATCCTATTCACGTTCCATCTCTAAAATATCCATCCATTTGATATCCTTCTTATAAGCGGGGGAAGAGTGTGTGGCTCTTATAAGTTAGGAAAATCTTGATGTGTAAAAAATCCCTTTTATGCTGCACAGCTGTCATAGCTGTCATGCTATTCAACACCCATCTCAATGTATATGCTGAAACTCTTGAAGTTTCCGGCGAGAAAAAAGAAGTATCTAACACAACGTATGAGATTATTAATGCAAAAGACAACGGGGAAATTACCGGCACACATTTAACTGTGGTTGGGAATAAAGACACGGATATTTATGCTGTAACAGCTGACGGTCTTGGCAGTGCGATTACATTACTGCAAGACACAGCCATTAAAGGAACTGATTTTGACATTCGTCTTGGTCTTAATGCAAAAGATGGTGCTACAATCAAAATGACTGGAGGCATTATTACGGTTTCTGAAATTGGCGCTTTCTTCGAAAACAGTATGAATGATAAAAATAAGCTGGAAGGTGTAACAATATCAAGCGGTAAAGATGGCCACTTCATGGACAAGGGAATAAATGCCGACAACAAAAGCAAAGTTACTTTAGAAAACGTAACAGTTACGCAAGCAAACACCAGTATATTTGCAAATGATCATTCTGAAGTAACGATTTTAGGAGGAGAATTTGATGGAGAACTCAAAGGAATATCTGCTACAGAAGGCAGCGCTATTACTTTAACCTATAGTGAATTAGCCGATAATAAAAAAGGCAGTGTTCAAGTTACATCATCTCATGGTGACGGACTCTATGCAAATGGTGCACAATCCACAATCACAATGATAGGAGGATCAGTCACTGGAGAAAATACAGCATTACTTGCAGAAAATGGCGGACATATTGACGTCACAGATGTTACTTTAAAAAAAGATGGCACCGGAATCGGTGCAATAGCTAATGATGTTGACAGCACAATTGAACTACACGGAAATACGGTAATTAATGACGCTGTAATTGGGCTTTATGCAACAAACGGTAGCACAATCACAATGACTGGAGGAACCATTACGGCTTTTGAAACTGGTGCGTTCTTCAATGAGAGCAAAAGCGATAAAAACAAATTAGAAAATGTAACCATTACTTATGCAAATACCAGCATAAGTGATCAAGGCAAGCTAGAAAGTGTGAAAACATCGGACAATGAATTAGACCCTGGATGGGAAAGTGAATTAGAAAATGAAAAAGAAGAGTTTTTATACACAGGAATAACGGCCTTTGCCGGAAGTCATCTCACTTTAGAAAATGTAACCATTACGCAAGCAGACACCAGCATATCGGCAGAAGATGGTTCACAAGTAACGATATTAGGAGGAGCATTTGATGGAGAACACACAGGGCTATACGTAATGAACGGCAGCTTCATTACTTTAGCCAATAGTAAAGAAGGCAGCGTTCAAGTTACATCATCTGATGGTGATGGACTCTATGCAGACGGTTTATTCTCTACAATCATAATGATGGGAGGGACAGTGACTGCGGGAAATAGAGCATTATTTGCACAAAAAGGTGGATATATTAAGGTCACAGATGTTGCTCTAACAACGATGGACGGAAACGGATACGGGGCAGCTTCCACCGATCCTTACAGCTTTATTGAATTGGATGGAGAGACAACGATTACTAATGCTATAAATGGACTTGATGCGGAAAACAGTGGTGTCATCATAATGACGGGAGGAGCTGTAACTGCAAAAAGCGCAGCATTGTTTACCATGAACGGTGGATATATTAAGATCACAGATGTTGCTCTAACAACGATGGACGGAAACGGATACGGTGCAGCTTCCACCGATCCTGAAAGCTTAATTGAATTGGATGGGAAGACAACAATTAATAATGCTCTCATCGGACTTTATACAGAAAATAGTGGTACTATCTCAATGGCGGGTGGAACTGTAACTGGGAAAAGCGCGGCAGTACTTACAAAAAGCGGTGGACATATTAAGGTCACAGATGTTGCTCTAACAACAATGGATGGCAACGGATACGGTGCAGCTACCAGCGATCCTAACAGCTTGATTGAATTGCATGGAAAGACAACAATTAATAATGCTTTCATCGGACTTTATACAGAAAATAGTGGTACTATCACAATGGCGGATGGAACTGTAACCGCAACAAACATGGCACTGTTTGCAGCAAACGGTGGACATATTAAGGTCACAGATGTTGCTCTAACAACAATGGATGGCAACGGATACGGTGCAGCTACCACTGATCCTGACAGCTTGATTGAATTATATGGAAAGACAATAATTGATAATGCTTTCATCGGGCTTAATACAGAAAATAGTGGTACTATCACAATGGCGGGTGGAACTGTAACCGCAACAAACATGGCATTGCTTGCAAAAAGCGGAGGACATATTAAGCTCACAGATGTTGCTCTAACAACGATGTATGGCAACGGATACGGAGCAGCTACCTCCGATCCTGAAAGCTTGATTGAATTGCATGGAAAGACAACGATTAATAATGCTTTCATCGGACTTTATACAGAAAATAGTGGTACTATCACAATGGCAGGTGGAACTGTAACCGCAACAAACATGGCATTGCTTGCAAAAAGCGGGGGACATATTAAGCTCACAGATGTTGCTCTAACAACGATGTATGGTAACGGATACGGAGCAGCTACCTCCGATCCTGAAAGCTTGATTGAATTGTATGGAAAGACAACAATTGATAATATTTTCATCGGGCTCAATGCAGAAAACAGTGGTGCAATCACAATGACGGGAGGAGCTGTAACCGCAACAAACGTGGCAGTGCTTGCAAAAAGCGGTGGGCATATTAAAGTCACAGATGTTGCTTTAACAACAATAAATGGTAACTATGGCGCAGCTACCACCGATCCTGATAGCTTGATCGAATTGCATGGAAAGACAACAATTAATAATGCTTTCATCGGGCTTAATGCAGAAAATAGTGGTGCAATCACAATGACGGGAGGAACTGTAACCGCTGCAAACATGGCATTGTTCGCAATGAATGGTGGACATATTAAGGTCACAGACGTTGCTCTAACAACAATGGATGGCAACGGATACGGTGCAGCTGCCAGTAATCCTTACAGCTTAATTGAATTGCATGGAAATACAGCGATTAGCAATACTTTCATCGGACTTTATGCAGAAAACGGTGGCACAATTAAAATGAATGGAGGGACCGTAGCAGCAAAAGGATCAGCATTTGTTGTAAAAAATAGCGGATATATTGATGTAACAAATGTTTCTGCAACAGCAGAAAACAGTGGCATAATATTTGATAAATCCGAGGACGATAACGCCTTAGAAATCAACTTGACAAATACAAAGATTCGCACTGAAAATAGCATTGGAATTAACGCAGACCAATCAATCGGTATAGCCAATCTCAAAAATTCAGAAATCAGTGCCGATATTTTATTAGCAGCAAAAGCTTCAACTAAAGAAAATAATTTTGCTTTTACATTAAATGCTAATCACTCCGTATTAAAGGGAAGAGCAAAAATTGCAGAAAACAGAACTGTACGCTTTGATTTGACAAACAAGGCAACATGGATATTGAAAACCAGTACAAAAGAAACCGATGATGATGGAAAACTGCTTGCTATTGCTCAAAGGTCACGTTCTGATATTTCTGTGCTCAATCTCAATGATAGTTCTATTGTTTTCAATGGGCTGGTAGAAGATCATTATCATACATTGCATGTAGGATCTGGAATACCAACCACTCTAGCAGTCTATAATGCCTCTGGTAAGGCAGAAATTCATTTCAACGCTATATGGAGTGATGGTGTTGCAATAGATGCACAAAAAACCGATAGGCTTCTCATTCACGGTGATGTAGCAGGCACCACAACAGTTTATGTCAAAAGTGTTTCAGAGGATAACGAGAGTGTAGAAAATGCTTCTCCTCCTTCAAATATAGGTGGACTTTCACTTATTCAAGTTTCTGGAGAAGCAAAAGAAGACTCCTTTAAATTGAAAAATGGCTATACCACCATAGGAGGAACTCCTTATAAATATACGCTGACTGCCTATGGACCAGTATCAAGTTATGGCAAAGCCAATGCTAACCAAAACTTATTCGATGAAAAGGATAAAGATTTCTGGGACTTCCGCTTGCAGCCTGAATTTCTTGACCCCGATTCAAAAGTAAGAGCAGTTGTACCACAAATGGCAAGTTATTTGGTTATGCCAAATGCCCTCTTTTATACTGGATTAGCCGATATGGCCAAGCAAAATGCACTTTTAGCCAATATGAGAACAACAGTCTTGGGAGAGCAGAAAAATCTAAAAAACAGTTTCTTCCTCTCTACCTATGGGGGTACAGGAACCTTATCCTCGAAACGCGGTCCCCTTAAATATGGTTATGGTGCTGATATTCGCTATGCTGCTCTCCAAGCCGGTGTCACATTAGCGGCATTAGAAGGACAAAATACCACGACACATTTCGGTCTTATAGGTACCTATGGGCAGCTGTCTTTCACTCCAAAAGAGATGCAGGATGCAAGTAAAAGCACCCTAGATAAATGGTCTCTCACTGCCTATGGTAGTGTACAACATGACAGTGGTTTCTATATCGATACGCTTTTATCCTATGGGATAATAAAGGGCGATATCACCAATGCTATCATTGGTAAAACCGCGAAATTGAACAATGTAAAAATGTTGAGTATTTCCACCACCGTTGGCAAACAATTTTCTACCGGAATGGAAGGTTTAACCTTCGAGCCCCAAATACAACTTGCTTATCAACATTTGATGTTTAATACCATTGAAGATGCTGATAATTTTACCGTTGATATGAAAAATCCTTCTCAATGGTTGATCCGTGTTGGTGGACGTTTAACCAAAACCATTATGACCACTGAAAATGGTCCTGCCCTTTCCTTCTATGGAAAAGCAAACTTGATCAAAACCTTTGGTGATGATGGTACCATCCAGATTGGCAGAGATTTTGACCTTGATCCCATAGGAACAGCAATTGAGGGCGGCGTTGGCATCAATGCACAACTGTCTCACAATTTCTCTCTTTACGCTGATGTAAGCTATCGACAAAAGCTTCAGAAAACTGGTATAAGTGGTGCAAGCTTTTCAGGTGGCATACGCTATCAGTTTTAAGGAAAGTCTGTAAATAGCCTATTCATTCTATTCAATTTAACAAAAAAGGCAGTATACATACTGCCTTTTTAATCTATGTAAGCTACTATTCTTATCCCCTGAAACTTTTTTCTTTTCTCCTCAATGATCTCCTTCCCTCCTATTTACACGAGTCACGCGGCATATTCATTATCGAATTTGTCTATAAAGCTAAGCAAAGTGTATTTTTAGATAATAAAAAGAAGACTACATTGGAAAAGATAATGATAAAAGAAACTCTCTCTTCATACCTTTTCTATGTTTATCCTCCTGTTTCTTCAATCCATTAGCTTAACACCACCCTGTAAGGATTCATTTATATGTCCATGTACCGTTTTTAGGCAAACCATTTTGACAATGCTTATCCCTCTAATTCCATACAGTATATTGATTTATAAAGATAATTCTTTGTTTTCCATGTTGAATGAGAGTCCCTAATATCGTAGGATTCTCTCATTTCAAACTTGTTTTATGTTGAATCAATTAAAAATTTTCTTGCACGTTACAAGCAGGGCTGGCGTGTGGAGAAAAGTTATATAAGAAAAGCCTGAGAATTCTTCTCATGAACCGCCTCAAGTGTCAAGAGCTTGTCACAAACATTGGGAGCTAGCAAAATGTGTGATGGGCTTGCTCTTTTATTAAACGTAAAGGTATCGGCTTGCTCCTTCGTAAGCGTAAAGATGATGGGACTCTATAGCTTTAGCGTTATACCCTTCACGGGCCGCCGCCGCGAAATGGACGGTGCGGACTTAGAAAAATGGACTTTGGTACCCTTAGCCTCTTTAAAGAAAGCCTGTGAATAGCCCCCTCATCTCTTCTTCTTATAGCAGAGAAAATTTGCTGATCGTTTTGGTTAGTGCATCAAATAATACATCTCAACGCTATAGAGCTTTTATAGCGATTATCTTTAATAGACAGTTTTTAAATATCATACTTCATAGTGCTTTTAGCATAAGCTTAACCAAGCTAGGTTTTATGAAATCCACTTTTCTCGACTTTTTATGATCATGAAAAAAGTTTTTCTGAAGCAAAACTTCAAATCATAGAGTAGACCACCAATATAATTCGTTTTGTTATTTACAATAAAAACATAATGATATAGAAACTGTCTGGGTACTTGCGCCATCAGGGGAATGAAGTAAGCATCAAAGCATACCAAATACTAAAGGCATATCTATGTGTAAGAAATATATTTATAAGAAAAATTTTTTGTTATGTACAATTGCTGGAACTTTGATTTTTTCTCATTTCGGTTCAACTTATGCAAATACATCGGCTCCTGAAACTCCTGAAATTTTGGGGAAGATTGAATTAAATAAGGGAGAAGAAAAGACTTTAAATAATGTTCTTGTCCGCGATAAAGGACCTGGAATATTAGCGCATGATAAAGCAGCTATCACAATTGTAAAATCAACAATACACACGGAAATGTCTGCACTTTCTGTATCAGAAGGTGGACGCATTCATGCTAAAGAAATTAAAGCAAATACAGTGTACAAAGGTTTAGAAACAAAGAATGGTATAATCAACGTTGAAGATTCAACCATAACCGTCCAACGAGGAGGTGCCGGTGGTATCGTTTTTTATGAAACAAAAGATTCTTCACTGAAAAGTGGAGAAAAAGTTGTCAATAAGGTTGTTCTTAGCAATACAAAACTTCTTGTGAAAAACGGTACCGGTATTCTTGGTCCCTACTGCTCAAGAGCCGTTGCTGAAGTTCAACTTAAAGACTCAGAAATTCGATCTGACGTATTATTGAGAAATAAAACGAAACGTAAATATTATGACAACGATACTCTTCCTGTAACTTTAGCATTAACCGCTGATAATTCAACAATAGAGGGACGAGCAAGAACTTTAAAAGTCAATACAACGGTTTTGACTCTGAATAACAAAAGCAAATGGTACTTAAAGACCTCTCAAGAGGAAGTCGATACTGACTTTAATGTATTTAACTATGAGCTCAGTGATATTAAACAACGAGCCCTTTCTACCGTTTCAGTACTGAATCTTAATAATAGTTCTATCATATTTAAGACACCACAAGGGCGGGAAAAAGATCATTATCATACCTTGTATGTAGGGCGAACAGCTGAGGTTCGTAGACCTGAGGGAAGTACAATCCCCGATATAGAAAGCACTTATAATACAGTTTACAATGCCACAGGCGATGCAAAAATTTATTTTAATATTGAATGGAGTGATGGTCTAGTAAAAGAACAGCAAAAAGCTGACCGCCTCCTTATACATGGTGATGTATCAGGCAGCACAACAGTCCATATCAAGAACCTTGCGAAAGGTGAGATATTAAAAGCTGAAGATTCTGTGTCTTCGAATATGCGTGGTCTTTCACTCATTCAAGTTTCTGGAAATGCAAATGAAGATTCCTTCAAACTTGCACACGGCTACACCACAATGGGGGGATTGCCCTATAAATATATACTCAAAGCCTATGGTCCAACATCCAGCCATGGGACAGCCGATAGCACACAAAGTCATTTTAGCGGAATATCACAAGAATCAAAAGAAAATACCCTCAAAGACTACACAATCTACACGATATCAGCATCAGGAACAATGATTGAAGGTGTTTCACCAAAAGAGAAAGAAGCGCAAAATACCGGTTCATCATCCCTTGGACAAGCAAACAACGCACAAAACATCTTGGAAAAAAATCAGAATTTCTGGGATTTTCGCTTGCAAAATGCGACTCTCGATAATGAAGGAAAGATCAGAGCTCTCGTTCCTCAAGTGGCAAGCTATTTGTCCATGCCTAACGCACTATTCTCAGCTGGACTGGCTGATATAAACAATCAAAACACTTTACTCAACTCGATGCAGGAAAACACCTTTGAGACAAAAGATCATAAAAACGAAGGAGTCTTCTTCTCAACTTATGGAAATAAGATGACATTATCCTCTCACCGTACGCCATTACAATATGGCTATGGTGCCGATATTCACTATGCAGCTTTACAGGCAGGCATTACATTAGCAGCTCTAGAAGATCAAAATATGACCGCCAATTTCGGTCTTTTGGGGACATATGGGAAATTAGCTTTCACCCCTAAAGACATGGAAGGTGCTGACAAGAGTACACTCAATAAATGGTCAATTACTGCATATAGTGGGCTGCGCCATAATAATGGGATATACATCCATGCGCTCTTCTCCTATGGAATGCTCAAGGGAGATATCACCACAGCTCTCATAGGAAAGACTGCAGAATTGAAAAATGCTGATACATTCAGTGCATCAGCAACCATTGGACAAAAGTTCGAAACCAGTAGGAAAGGATTGGTCTTTGAACCACAAGCACAACTTGTTTATCAACGCCTCATGCTTGGCACACTCTCAGATGTCGATGGCTTTGATGTGGATATGGGAAATCCTTATCAATACTTAGTGCGTGTGGGTGGACGCTTAACGCAAACGAAGCTTTCTATTGAAAACGGCGGTATTCTTTCTTTCTATGGTAAACTAAACGTTGTTAAAGCTTTTTCTAACAATGGTACGATACAGATTGGTGAACCATTCCACCTTGATTCTATAGGAGCTGCCCTTGAAGGTGGATTTGGTGTAAATGCACAATTATCACAAAATATCGCCCTTCATGCTGATGTTAACTATCAATATAAGCTTCAAAAAACTGGTATATCTGGAGCAAGTTTTTCAGGTGGAGTACGCTATCAGTTTTAAGAAAACGCAAAAAACAATTTATATTCTATTCATTTTAATAAAAGGCAGTGCAAATGTGCTGCCTTTTTATAATCTATCGGAAAGAACCGTTAACAACTATTCTTTCTACCACCTTTCTTGAGCCAATTAATCTCACTCAAACCAAATGTAATAAAATCTGTTATCTCTAAATGAATACTGAATTCTCAAGAGAGCTGCCTTTTTGATTTATAAAAATCAAATGCTTTTAATAAAATTTTTTGTATTTTAAAACACGTAATAAATAATTCTCTGTGTAAGAAAATCAATTAAAAGCTTTTTGTAAGCACACAACAACAGCTTCTCCAAAAACTTTGTAAAGTTTCCATAACAACAGCCTTAAGCAACAAACATCCTTGCAAAATATTTTGTTTCTTAACACTTTTAAACGGAATACTGATCAATCTAGCTTTTCTGCAATTCATAGTTTCTAACTGCAATCTCTATTTTAAAAGCTCTTCTAAAATCATTTTTTAAACGATAAAGAACACGACGCAATATTTCGTTTTGTTGTTTACAATAAAAACATAATGATATAGAAACTGTCTGGGTACTTGCGCCATCAGGGGAATGAAGTAAGCATCAAAGCATACCAAATACTAAAGGCATATCTATGTGTAAGAAATATATTTATAAGAAAAATTTTTTGTTATGTACAATTGCTGGAACTTTGATTTTTTCTCATTTCGGTTCAACTTATGCAAATACATCAGCTCCTACAATGGTTATGGCTCGTGCGGATAAAGCAGGAGAAGAAAAAAACTTTAATAACGTTTTTATCCGCAGCGCATATACAACAGTGGTTGCTGATGACAAAGCCTTTATCACCATTACAAATTCAACAATGCGTTCAGACTCAAATTTATTTACCGCAACAACAGGTGGACGTATTCATGCTAAAAAAACTGTAGGAAAATCAAATTCCCGTGGTTTAGAAATTTCAAACGGCATCATCCATATTGAAGATTCAATCATAAATGTTTCCGGACATCACAAAAGTCGTGGTATCCTTTTTGATTACATCCCAAGTTCCCAAGTAAAAGAGGGCGAAAAAGTTATCAATAAAGCAATTCTTACCAACACAAAACTTCTTGTTGAAAATGGTATTGGTATTCTAGGACCAGATTATGCAAAATCTGTTGCTGAGGTAGAACTTAAAAGTTCAGAAATTCGTTCTGATATATTATTAAAAAATAAAATCCCAGAAAACTCAAAAGATATCGATCCTCGCACTTTTATATTAAGCGCTGACAATTCGATTATAGAAGGGCGAGCAAAGACTTTACCTCAAAATACAACGATTTTTACTCTCAACAATAACAGCAAGTGGTCCCTAAAGATTAGTCAATTTGAAGTAGACAAAGAATTTGACAGCTCTAAAGGATACTTGCTCACTGATATTAAACAACGTGCACAGTCTATTGTCTCAGTATTGAACCTTAATAATAGCTCTATTATATTTAATGCGCCGCATAAACTAGCAGACAATCAATATCAAACCTTGCATGTGGGAAAACAGCCAACAGCTGAAGCTGCGAAAGCAGAGCAAAACAGAAGCTCCGATGCAACAACGGTTTACAATGCATTGGGCAACGCAAGGATTTACTTTAATACCGAATGGAGTAATGGTCTTATAAAAGAACAACAAAAAACTGACCGTGTTCTCGTTCATGGTAATGTCTCAGGCACCACAACGATCTATTTCAACAATCTTTCAAAGCGTGCAGAACCATTCGATAATGATGAAGTTTCAATTCCTTTGAATGCGCGTGGTCTCTCACTTGTTCAGGTGTCTGGAAAAGCAGAGGAAGCCGCCTTCACGCTGGCAAATGGCTACACTACAATGGGTGGATTGCCCTATAAATATGTATTAAATGGCTATGGACCAACATCCAGCCGTGGGAGAGCTGACAAACAGCAAAGTCTCTTGCAAGAAAGTGAAGAGTTTTGGGATTTCCGTCTACAAAATGCAACTCTTGATGATGAAGGAAAAATCAAAGCTCTTGTTCCTCAAATGGCAAGCTATTTGGTTATGCATAATGCAATATTCTCCTCTGGCTTGGCTGATATAAACAATCAAAATACACTGTTAGATAATATGCACTCAACAGTTTTTGGATTAGAAGGTCATAAACAAAAAGGGATATTTTTATCGACTTATGGCAACAAGATGACGTTATCTTCCAGCCGTAGTCCATTGGAATATGGTTATGGTGCTAATGTTCACTATGCTGCTATACAAGCAGGCATGACATTAACAACGTTAGAAAATCAAAATATAACCGCGAATCTTGGTCTTTTAGGCACATATGGAAAGCTCGCTTTTACGCCAAAGGACATGGAAGGTTCTGACAAAAGCATACTGGATAAATGGTCCTTTACGGTATATGGGAATCTCCACCATGACAATGGTCTCTATATTAATGCACTTTTCTCCTACGGCATTTTAAACGGACATATTACAACAGCCCTTATCGGCAACACCACAGAATTAAACAATACGGATACATTAAATATATCAGCTACCGTTGGACAAAAACTAGCAACTGGTGTTGAAGGGCTGTCTTTTGAACCACAAGCACAACTTATTTATCAACATATTGCCTTTGGCACTCTTTCAGATATTGATGGCTTCCAAGTTAATATAAAGCCCCCTTATCAATGGTTGATCCGTATTGGAGGGCGTTTAACAAAAACAATGCTTCCTATTGAAAAAGATCGTGTTCTTTCTTTTTATGGTAAATTGAATGTCATCAAAGCTTTTGGTGAGAAGCGCGCTATCGATGTTATGGAATCTTTCCATCTCGATTCTATGGGCTCTTCCCTTGAAGGTGGGCTTGGCATTAACGCGCAGCTTTCTAAAAATATCGCACTTCATGCTGACGTTAATTACCAACATAAACTTCAAAAAGCTGGGTTCTCTGGAATTAATTTTTCCGGAGGAATGCGTTATCGCTTTTAGAAATCTTAGCTCTCTATTTTGACGCATAAGCAGCGCTGAGATGAAAACAGTGCTGCTTAACTACATTACAAAAAACCGTAATGTGTCAAAAAGTGGTTCATTTTTAGCAAAATAAAGAAAATATCTTAAGGAACATCTCTATGCATAAGAATCTTTTGTTATGTACAGCCGCTTGTGCTTTATTTTTTTCTTCTTTTAACTTCACATCTACCAGCACCGCCTCTGGTCTAAGCCCCCAGGAACGCCATGCCATTGAAGGGATTATGAAATTACCTGAACAATATCGCCATGCCATTGATTTAATAAACACACCAACACAAGCAGAAAAAAATCTTGAAAAGATAGCCTCTGGCGCCATGATGGAAGATAATGCGCACTTCAACCAAGCACTTGATGCCAATACCCAACGGCGTGTTAATGCTGCGCGCCAAGAATGGATGAGCCAAGACAACCGTAATTGGTCTGAACTGCAAAATAAAGCAGAAATATTACATAAAGCAGCACAAGTGGATAGTGCTTTACAAGGACAAAACAAGGAACTTTCCAATACTTTACGCAAAGCAGTATTAGAGACTTTGAACAACGATGGAATAACCAACGTGAAGAAAAAAGAAGAACCAACCCCTCCTGCATCTGAAGAGAATAAACAACCTCTTATTGACTCCAGCACAAGACAAAGACGCGCTAGTGATAAATTACCACCCGCTCACGTTGCTGCCCAACACAAGGACACTTCATTCACAAGAACAGATCATGGAATGAGACAGCCTAAAATAAATGAAAATTCGCAATCTGATATTGATCCCCAAACAAACACCACTTCCTCAGCATCGAAAACGACTCTTCCATCCGAAAAAGCGCATATGAATTTGCTCCCAAAGGTTGAGAATACTGCTACCGCGGCTACAGAGAGCACCTCTAAACTTACAGATGATGATAAAGCAACCGCAGCTTCTACTTCTCTTGATGGAACAGCAAAAAGCACAACTCTTACACCACAAGGAGAAAGTTCTTTAACCATGCCTATTGCGATGTTTGCTGTTGGGTTTAGTGATGTCAACAATCAAAATATCTTGTTAGACAATATGCAAATAACAATGTTTGAGCCCAAAGATCATCCAGAGAGAGGCGTTTTCTTATCCTCTTATGGCAATAAAAGCACCTTTTCTTCTAAGGTTCAAGCAAAACAAGATGGTATCCAAGCAGATATTCGCTATGCTGCATTGCAAGCAGGAGCAACACTAATAGCGCTAAAAGATCAAAATATCAGCAGCAACTTTGGTCTTTTCGGAACATATGGGAAATTATCTTTTACTCCTAAAAACAAGGAGAGCTTTCAAAAAAATATGTTTGATAAATGGTCACTCACCGCATATGGAAATATTCAGCATGACAGTGGCATCTATGCAAGTGCATTTCTCTCTTATGGAATTTTCAAAGAAAATCACGCTACAGCTCTCATCAAACATACCTCAAAAGTGAAGAATAGTAAAACATTAGGAGCCGCTGCAACTGTTGGTCAAAAACTGTCAACCAGTTTTGAAGGTGTAATCCTAGAACCGCAAGCACAACTTGTTTATCAACGTCTCATGCTTGGTTCTTTATCAGATAAGAGCTCTTTCTCAGATGACGATAACTCTAAAATAGACATAAGCAAACCTCATCAATGGTTGCTCCGTATTGGTGGACGTTTGACACAAAACAAAGGCCATGCCCTTTCCTTCTACGGAAAACTGAACATGATCAAAACTTTTAGTGAAAACTTTTCGCTTGCTGCTATGGAATCTTTAATTGAAGGTGGTTTTGGTATTCAGGCGCACTTATCGCAAAATATAGAGCTTCATAGTGATATCAGCTATCAACATAAATTCAAAAAAGCTGGCATCTCTGCAATAAATATTGCCGCTGGAATGCGCTATCACTTTTAAAAATACTTGTATTCCTATCTTGAAATATAACGCGCTCTCATTATGTTTCGTTTTGTCTCTTATAAAAGAGACATAATGAGGCCAAAGTTTTATTTTTTATGAGAGAGGGGAGAAATATTTTAGGAATACATCCATATGAAAAAAAGCTTCTTACTATACACAGTTTCCGGAGTTCTGTTTTGTTCTTCCACCAGTATGTCTTATGCTATTCATAGTACAAATCCATCAACAACGATAGATTCTTCTTCTCTACAACCTGCTCATGTCAAGTCACAAATAAATCTATCCGGAGTTTTTGATCCGTATAAAGATCTATATGATGGAATCGGGCAAGTTATGCCATCATATCCATCTTCAACCCCTAATGGCCTCCTTCCCCCTACAGCACCTAGCTCCACAAGAACGAGCGCAAGCCCTATTTCTACAGGAAGTAAACTTACAACGCCTACTTCTACAAGCACTCTACCTCCCAAAACACAACTTGAAGGAAATTCAGCTGGAAATATAATTTCTTCTTCAAAACAAAACTCTGATCTTAGTCAAGGAAGTACACAAACACCAAAGACTAAAGTTACAGAAGGTGTACAATCTAACCCTACAACACAAAACACTCCTATTATACAATCTTCAACAACAGGAATGGAAGCAAAATCTAGAAGACGTTCAGGGGCGCCCTCCTCTTCTGCAGACTCTTCCAGCGAAAAAACACTATCGAATTCTGCTGTGTCTTCACAGCCAGAACCTACACAACCTTCACCGAATTTACAACCAGCACTTACAAAGTCTGAACCTACAAGAACGGAACCTACAAAACCAACAACAGAGCAAATACCAACATCTAATGAACCAGAACTCGCACAGCCAATATCTTTAAGAGTAGAAACTGAAAACCCAGCATTACTGGTACCACCAAGCTCTGCAAAACCAGCGCCAGTGCAATCTTCATCTGCACAAAAAATATCTGCAAAATCAGAGCTTGAAAAACCAATATCACCAACAAAACAACCTGAAAAGTCTACACAAATTGAGGATATAAGCTCTGGAGTTGAGGCTACAAACGGTAAGACCATAACGCTACATAACAAAAAAATTCAAGACAATGGTTTTGCTGTACATGCAGATGGAAATAATTCAAAAGTCAACATGATAGGAGGAACAGTTGATGCACGTTTTGTTGCACTAAGCGTATCAGATGGTGGAGAAATTGATGCTACAGGTATTACTGCAACAGCAGAAACAGCTGGTTTGCTAAACATGAGGGGCACAATCAAACTTAAGGATTCAAGCGTACACGTCACGGGAAATTATGAAGCAGACGGTATTATTTTCCGCAATAATCAATACTATACCCCTAGAAAACGATATACACGCAATGCTGAAAGGAATAACAATGTCGTTCAAGAACAAGCTATTCCTAATAAAGATAAAGTAACCCTAGAGAATACAAAGCTTTTCGTTGAACATGGTAGCGGTATCAACCTTTATGGAACAGGCGTAAACGGGGAAGCCAACCTTAAAAATTCAGAAGTTCATGCCGATATTTTATTAAAAAATATCAAGAACGAAAGTGCCTCCACAAACACCATTACATTAGTTGCAGACCACTCTTCTTTAGAAGGTCGGGTAAGAACTTCTAAAGATAATAGAACAGTTTTTGATCTAAAAGAGAGGACGAAATGGCTTGTAAAGGCGAATAAAAATGCCACAAATAATGATAATATTTTAAATGACTATAGACAGTTTGGTGTTGATGAAAAATCATACTCTAATCTTTCTGAATTGCACCTTACAAACAGTGCCATTATGTTTGACAAGCCCATTGAGGAACATTATCAAACTCTGTTTATAGGACCTAATCTTTCGCAAGAAGACGAAACAACTCACACAGCAGCGATTTATAGTACAGCGGGTCTTGCAGAGATTTATGTAAACACTCAATGGGATAAACATTCTCCTATCACGGAACAACAAACTGATCGCATTGTGATTAATGGTGATGTCTCAGGAAGTACTGTTGTTCACATCAATCTCCAAACCGATAGCTCTGCTGTTTGGGAAGAGACGATGGCTTCACTTCCTTTAGGGACACATGGGATTTCAATCATTCAAGTTTCCGGACAAGCAAACGAAAATTCCTTCACGTTAGCAGGAAACTATATGACAATAGGGAAACAACCTTATAAATATGTACTCACAGGCTATAAGCCTGGAACATCTCATGAGAGCCAAAATCTTTTTGGCAAGAAGAATAGTGATTTCTGGGATTTCCGCTTACAGAATGCCTACATTGATAAAGACAAAAAAGTTCGAGCCCTTTTACCACAGGTAGCAAACTATTTAACCATATCTAATGCTTTATTTTCTGCTGGATTTACTGATGTAAACAATCAAAACACGTTGTTAGACAATATGCAAACAACAGTATTTGGGGCAAAAGACAATAAAAAGAATGGTATCTTTTTCTCTTCCTACGGCGAGAAGGTCACCCTATCTTCCAACCGCGATCCACTGCACTATGGTTATGGTGCTGATGTAAATTATACTGCCTTACAATTAGGGGGCATATTAGCCGCCTTAGAAAGCAAAGACATAAGCGCACATTTTGGTCTTTTAGGAACGTACGGAAAGCTTGCCTTTACGCCAAAAGAGATGCAAGATTCTGAAAAGACAACGCTTGATAAATGGTCACTTACCGCTTATAGCGGCATCCAGCATAGCAATGGTATATATGTCAACGCTCTTCTTTCTTACGGAACCTTAAAAGGAAATATTACCACAGCTCTTGTTGGGAATGCCGCAAAATTGGATGGTACCGAGATGCTTAATATATCTGCAACCATTGGTCAGAAATTAGCAACCGATACAAAAGGGCTTGTCTTTGAACCACAAGCTCAATTCATTTATCAAAATCTCATGTTTGATATTTTCTCAGATACCAATGGCTTAAAAGTAGACATGGGCAATCCACATCAATGGTTGATCCGTTTTGGTGGACGTTTAACAAAAACGATAATGGCTGTTGAAGAAAACAAGGCTGTTTCCTTCTATGGTAAAATGAATGTTATCAGAACTTTTGGCGATGGTAAAACAATAAAAATTGCTGATACCTTTCATGTTGATCCTACCGGCTCTTCAGTTGAGGGAGGCATGGGGGTGAATGCATATCTTTCTCAAAATATCGTACTAAACGCCGATATCAGCTATCGGCAAAAACTACAAAAAGCCGGTGTATCTGGCACCAATTTGTCTGGCGGAATACGTTATCGTTTCTAAAGCAGAAGTTAATTTTAACTTAAATAAAAAAGGCAGCACAAAGTGCTGCTTTTTTATTTAAATTTATATATTTTTTTAATTCTCAAAAATCATTATCACATCAAAGAAGATTTTGACTTATAATATTTCTTTTGCATATTGAATAAAAAACTAAATACCATAACATTCTCTCATTAAAATACCCCATGCATAAAATTTTATGTCTTATATTATCACCACACCTCAAGCGATGATGTTTTTACAGCACAACAGAATAAGCATTTATGCCGATTTAAAAAAAGTCAGCCCCTTCTTCGCTGTGGACGCTCCATTTATTTTAGATGATGTACATTTAATATACCTGCTATAAAGACTAGTATCTGGTATAAATTCTTAAAGGCAAGTTTTTCCTCTAAAATCTCAATGCTACAGCAGCTCCATTATAAGACAAGATATTGATTTATAAAGACAATTAATTGTTTTCCATGTTAAATGAGAATCCAGAATATCGTCAGATTCTTTCATTTTAGACCTGTTCCATGTTGAATCAACAAAAACCATATCTCTTACAAGTGACAAGGGGGAAGAGCCATAGGGATAAAAAACTATTAAGAAAGGATTAAAAATGCCTCTAATGAACTATCTCAAGTGCCAAGGGCTGTAGCAACATTGGGATCAAACAAAGAATATGACAGTGTTGAAAAATATAACAATATCAACTTGCTCTTTTATTAAGCATAAAGATGGTCGCGCCCTATAGATTTTATATTATTTCCATGGGAACTTTCTTATTATACCATTCACAAACACCGTTGCATCAAAGATGTCGTTGCGCCGCCCCACAAACACCATCACAAAATAGACTTGAGAGCTTAGATATCTCTTTAAAACAAGGCCGTGAATTAGGAATAACAAATCCATTCTATTTTGAGTATTTTGTCGTGCATGAAGGACATGCCCGCAGTAAAAAACACAATAAAAAAAGCGTGAAACAATGCGGAATCTTCATTATTTAACAGATAGTGCTTTAGATACTTTTGAAAGACATAAAGCTAAATTAAAGAACGGCGGAACAGAGGGAAGCTGATTTCTACCTCTTTATTCTTTCCCAATGAGATTGCCTCCCCATTTCAAATATTACGCCAACAAAGATATACGCACTATATCCACTCAGATCTGGATGCTCTCTCCAATCTGACATACAAAAACTAAAAACAGCAGAAGGAAATAATAAACCGCTTTAATTTTTATCTCAAGCATATAGATTTAAACAACGAACCGCGTCATATCACCACACTTTAAAGGACAATATTCCATGAAGCTTATAGGCAATATTCATCACATACTCTTCATCATTCATGCTTTTTGCTGACTTGGTGGTTATGGCGGAGTGAACGCACCAGATCCCATTCCGAACTCGGCCGTGAAACACTCCAGCGCTGATAGTACTTTGCCTTAAGGCAAGGAAGAGTAAGTCGCCGCCAGATCTGCTAAATGCAAGCAAAAGACTCAATGTATAAACCTTACATTACCACACCCCCAAGGAAGCTGTTTTTAAGGCATCACAGGCTGGTCTAAATATCCTCTTAATCGCCTTCCCTAAACTAAAAAATGAAGCTCCCTATTAACTCAGTCTGCAAACAATGCTCTGTAAATAATCCGCCTTCTCTTAGTCCTCTTCCAGCCAGCTTCCCACAGCATGCGGTTCACATCACGACACCTTAAAAGACACTGTTTTAAGAACAGCGTTTTACAGTACATCAGGATAATAATTTAAATATCCAAATGCACTTAAAACAAGTCTACTCACTAAACGCACTATTTATCCAAATCAACTGCCCTACCTAATTATTGTCATTACTTAGAACAGCCCGTATTAATCAGATTTGAATTTATTCCTCTATTTCTTTTGCACGTCCAGATAGCTGTATAGCTCTAGAAAGATCATTAACTGCATTTAAATGTGTTTGAAGTAATTCACTATTACGCTGTAATTTTTCTTGTAAATCAGACAACAAACTTTCAACCTCATGCTCAATATCTTGATTCATATAGCGCTTCACATCACTCATGGATTTATTAAGATCACGCAAACCACGTATTTTACGCAAATTTATTTCTTCGTAATCTGGAACACCACTGCTCTCTAGCATATTGCTTTCATAATCAACAACTTGAGCTAATCCTTTAACAGCAGCAACAAATTTTGTCATCGCCCAATCACGATCAATAAGGTTGTTATCAAGAACTTTTGCTTTTGCCGCAAAACTATCATCACCATATTGCACTACAGACATTTTTACTTCCCCTTCAACACTATTGTTCAATCTTACTTTCAAATGAGGGAGACTAAACAGGTTCTCTTCAATGCTGATACACTCAACCAAGCTCGTGGTGCAAACATTGCTCAAACAACAGCACGACAATCCTTCAAAGCGTATACCACTTCAACTTTCAACGCGTTCTCTCAAATATTTTTCTTGCTTTGCTCCAAAACCATCATTGCGGCTATACTAATCCATAAAAACGCTATAGACTTAAACCTTCCAGCAATATCGAAACTTCCATATTTGCTCTGTCTATTTCGCCTTGCCGATTTTATCTTTGCCGATTTTATCACGAGCTCATCTTCAACAGAAAATAACAATGCTTTCACGAGAACTTCAGCCACAAAAATATCTGCCGACAAAAAACCGCAGCCTATCTTGCAGCATATAAAGACGTAAGCCCATTAAAAATTTCAGCATTTTACTGATAGAAGCACTTTACCCTCCATAACCTTATGGCTCTCTCTGCACTTAAACTTGTATACCTTCCAGCACCCCATAAGATGGCGCCCAACAAGATCAGTTTGCACCCATTCAAAAGGACACCCCCTCTCCCATGCTCTTTCTGCACACATGCAGTATTTCGCATAAAACACAAAAAGAATGTTCTTTTGAACAGATCAGCCATACAGCAATATAAAAAAAGACATCTTCAAATAGCTAAACAGCCATCAATCTTCCTTTTTTAAATTATCATTCGCTTTTCTTTGCAATGAACGACTATATAAGATTTTTTGAACCTTTTCAAGAGTTTCTTAGCCAATCAGTTCGATACGTCTTCAATCGCATATTTACGCGCTTGTTTTAAAGAAATATCTCTTAAGTGCACCCAAGCCTATTTCGCACCGCGGCCCATCAATGGTATAATGATAAATCTTCCATGACATGTATAAAATCCATTGAGCACTTTCCATCTTTACGCTTAATAAAAGAAGCAAGCCAGCACCATCACATATTTTTCTAACCCCTTATGTTCTGATACCCTTGGCACTTGAGACGGTTCATAAAGCATGGCCTTTCTTGTACAATTTCTCTGCGCATGGGAGCTCCCTGCTTGTAACTGCAAAAGACGTTGTTTTGGTTAATTCACCACGAAACAGATTTGGAATGAAAAAATTTCCAGTATTAAGGAATCTAATTCAAGTTGAATAACGATAGATTATCATCTATAAATCAAAATATTATCCAATGCATAATGCTTAACGCTCCCCCCATTGATATTTTCAGAATTTTCACAGCATCTTCTTACAGATTATTTCATTCCATAACACAGTTTGCTCTTAATATCGCGACTTTACATGTGCTACTGGTATAAAAACAGAGAAACAATCATTTTATAATCAAGGTACAATTTTTGTTTACGATCTTTCTCTCGTTTTCAACCTTTTAAATGCAGCTCTTCTCTTTCATAATCATCACATTTCAAATCTATTCCATGTTGAATAAATTAAAATCACTTGCTTGCACATCACAAACAACGCCCTGATGTGTTGATAAAATACGCTGAAAGAAAAAGACTTCTTATGAACCTTAGCAAATGCCAAGAACTATAATAAACATTGGAAGCAAGCGTACGATGATTGTGACTTGCTCTTTCATAAGTATAAAGATGATAGCATTTTATAGATTTTTATATTATTCAAAGTTTATATTATTTCATGAGAGCTTTACTGTTATACTATTCACATTTACCGTTATACCATTTACGAATGTCATCGTAAAATGTCTTTCGTGTGCGTTAAGAGATATTTCTTTAAAACAAGTACATAAATATGCAATACAAATATACTAATATACAACATAAGTATATTTCTTTTGGAGCGTTCTTTACTTTTGTGCAAAACATGCCCCATTAGAGCAGCATTAACCAATCTTTCTATGAGATAAACGATCAGAAAACATTTTTGTCTTCCGCCGCTCACCTTAAAGGACCAAGATCTTAACTCAATCGGCTCTGTACGCAGTTCGAATTTTTGTCAAACGATCTTCTCCTGACTTTCCCCTCATCTGATTCACTTAAACGAAAGGCTCAACAAATAAACCTACGAATATTCACTGTACACTAAAAAATACTTAAACGTTCCAAGAAAACTTATATGTCTTATATTACCGTTATAAATGACAGTGCTTTATAGCATAACAGGATAAAAAAGTTTCCAGCAACACAAAACTTACAAAATCAATCAATAGTCCTTTTAAAGCTTTCTTTTTTAGGATTCACAATACTCCAACTCCTTAAGCTTTTATAAAAAAAGGAACGATTTTAAGCTTGCCGAATATGTTGTATCAGCATATATTACAGATTGTAACATATTGTTATTCATAAAATCACCTCAAAAAGAACAGAAAGAGGTTTTTATGGCTGATCTCGTAAAAGCCGCTATGCTTTATTCAACCTTGATTATCACCATCAATACTTTTGTTGTTATTTTAGTTCTCGTAATAGAAATATACTAAGCATACTCTTTTGGCTTTTTATAATCTGTGCAAATGAGCATCTTAATTTCACATAAGAGCAAAGCAGAATTTTAATTCTACAGATAAACCACACACCCAATTTCAAACATCGCTTGCAACTATTTGAGTATAAACTCTGCTTTTTGTATGCATTTTTAACCATCAGTGTCCGTCTTTTCACGCTATCTTGAATCTTAACTTCACTCCCACCTTAAAAAACAAAATTTTCTATCAGATATGATCTGTAAATAATTTGTCTCTTTATTGAGTAAATTTCCCCTTCAGGGCATATCACAATTCTAAAGAATAATATTTCATGAAGCTTATGATAAATCTATTGAACACCATCTTTACCCTTATGAAAGAATAAACCAGCAGCATCACACACTTTTTCAGCCCCAAATGTTGCCAACAAAACTTTAGCACTTGAGATAATTCATAAGAGGCATTTTTACGTCTTTCTTCAACAGTTTTTATCCACACGGCTCTCCCCGCTTGTACCATGCAAGAAGATGGTTTTAATTAATTCAACCGAGAACAGATTTGGAATAAGAGAAGCTTACGTTATTCGAGATCCTTATTCAACATAAAATAATTAAATTATTTTTATAAATCAAAGTGTTATTCAGAAAAACATTCATCACACACTCGAGAACAAAAAACACCTCATACGTAAAGTTTTATATGCGCTCCACCGCTCAACATGATAATATCACGACACAAGTAAGATAAAAAAATAACAAGGAAAAACCTTGCAAACTCAGAAAAGAGAGGAGAAAAATGAAAAGATGTGGAGAGCGCTCAATTCCTCACACATCCAGCAAAACCGTCCTAGCAAAACTGTCTCACAACTTAACTAATGTTATAATATTCTCAAATCAAAAGAAATTTTTTAAAAATAGTTTGAGAAAAACATTTGAGTATGAAACGATAATAATTCTATTCAGAATGTTTTTCTCTTTATTAAAACAGAGAACGTAATTTCCAAACAAATGTTTCCTCCTAATTTTTCCGAAATTAGCCGCAACACTTAAAGACGATCTTAGTGTGATGAAACATTTATTTGTGATAAACGCAAAAAAACACCCCAAAGATAGATTTAATCTCATATTTTAAATACATGTAACCAAAACATTAAAAAATTAGCAGTAACACGTAACAACTCATTGGGAGGCAATACTATCTACAATTGAAAGCACTTTTGAGCTGAACAAATGACAGTATAGCATACGTTTACACAAAGAGTACTGATCGTAAACGACTAATTCTTGAAGCCATAAAAAGACTCTCTAAAAGTTAGAGAGAGCCTAAAAAACGTAATAGAATCAATAACTAAACAATTCCTTATTTATTGAGCTGTATGTTTTTAATTAATGCCAAACATAAGTTCCATATATGCTTGTCTGGCATGTTGGCAATTTTTAGATTTCTCCATAGAAGATTGATCCAGCTTTTCACATTTTTTTGCCCACTCTTCGAGTAATGTTTTATCTTTCTTAAATTCCGCTACGCTGTAGTTTTTTTCGCAACCAGCAACGACAAGTCCAGTACAAAGCAGCAATGCTGTAATAATAACTTTATTCATGATTTAATTTCCTTCCTTTTTCTCTTCAGTTTTTTTCTCGTCATCATGTACAAAGCTTGAACCAGGCCAATCTCGGGCATGAACTTCACGATACGCTTTATCTGCGTTTTTACAATTTTGAGAATCTAAATCCTCTGATATCATGCATTTCATTGCCCATTGCTCGAGTAATTTGGGATCCTTCTTAAATTCCGCTACGCTATAAGTTTTTTCACAACCAGCAACGACAAGTCCAGTACAAAGCAGCAATGCTATAATAATGGCTTTATTCATCAATAAATTCCCCTTTTTCAAATTTACAAAGTTTAGGACACAATTTAGCACCCGATTAAAATTGTACATTCGGTTCATTGTGCATTTTCAAAAATTTTAAAATCCACTTCTGTGCGCGATTTTTCCCAATCTATGATGATAAATCGCGTACAAAGAAAAATACCGCTATCAATATATTTTTATGATTTAATTATTGTCCTGCTATTTTTCAGTTTCATTCCCCTTTTTGCTACTTTCACGAAGTTCCTTTGCAAGATTTCTATAATGCTCTTGAAAAAGTTCCATATCGGCTTGCATGACATTTTGACAATTCTTAGGTTGCAAAAGCAGAGGGGCCCATTTTATCGCATTTCTTTCCCCATTCTTGCATCAATTTTTTATCTTTCTTAAATTCTGCTACGCTATAAGTTTTTTCACAACCAGAAACGACAAGTCCCACGCAAAGCAGTAGCGCTGTTATAATGATCTTGTTCATGATTTAACCCCTCTCTTTGTTTTATATTTTATTAACAATATCTTTGGGTTCACATCCCCTCCTATATTGTGACCTTGCGTCTAATTTTCCTTTGCAAATACGTACACTTCCAACGCAAACATGTTAAATCATGAAAACTGCCTTTCATTTATCAGACTTGTATTTGTAACATTATCTGCACGGCAGCTCTTTGTATTTGAAGTGTTAAAACTTCAGCAAAAATTCTGATATCTTGACATTCTCAAAAAGCTTTTTAATCATTTCTTTTCCTTCAAGAACCTCTTGGTAACGAGAAGCAGCACGATATCTTACCCAAAATTCGTCATGCCTATATCCATTGCAAATTCCCTGCAAACGAAAAAATACACCTTTTAATCAACAGATTGCGCTCTTATCATTTCTAAACCACCGGAAAAGAAAGAAAGCTTTAAGTCCCCCCTGTACTTTTTAAAAGCCAATAGAAATGCTAAAAAAGCGATCTTATACATTCCAATTGAAGAAAAAAGCCTATTGCCTTGCGTATCATTACAACTGGCATTAACTATTTAAGACTATAAAATCATATAAATGTAAGAAATATTGTCTATAATATGCTCAATGACTTCTTTTGTTTATTAGGAAAACTTATAGCGCGTCAATATCAGTAAATTTTACTTATTTTTATCCCCCCCCCCTTATAAACATGAATATAATTTAATAAAACGGATTGCTGCATAACAGAAAAAAATAATCAACGCTACTCTTAATTACATTATTTACGCATGTATTAAGTACAATAAACAAAAAAATAACCTGATGTTTAAAATCATTATCAAGATAATTTTATGGAAAATAAACTTATCTACTCATCTAGCGGATAAGATCACAAGTAGTATGATGATTATCACATTTATAGGGAAAAGTTTGAAACGGAGAATTTTTCGCAAACTCATAGCTCTTTCATGCGATGATACAGAACCTTATGAGAAACAACTTGAATGAAGCAACCATCGTGAAAAAAGAAGAGCACTTTTATTATTAACTTCGTATAAAAACAATCGATATCATCTCTAGAAAAAGCACTCAAACCAACGAAATTATCGTATCATTTTTTACACTTTTCCGTATTTTTGTGAAAGCAATTCGCGGACCTCATCAGCTATTTTAGTTCCACGACTTGCACAACTGACCTTAATCAACCGATGCAAACTTTCTGGTATATCAATCGTGAGGCGCTTCATACCTCCACTCATGCTCCCTTTGTGGCTTCCTACCCATGCATCCGCTGTTAAAGGAATTGATTTATTCGTTGGTTTTGTGCCGATTTTAATTTTTTTATTCATCGCGCTAACTCCTTGATTTCGGCTGCAACCGCTTCAATCTCTGCTGCTGCTGGTCCTTGCTTATCAACTTCATAAACCGCCTTCCCCTGTGCTGCTGCTTCTGCAAAAATCACGCGCTGCGCAACGCTAGAAGAAAGAACATGCACAGGGTATATACCAAGAGCTTCGTTCACATCACGCCCTATCGCTGTATTGACTATTTTACGATTAATAACAAAAGCAGATTTGAGATTTTCTTTATAAACACGTGCTTCGTCAATCAGCTTTACAATTCCATCCGCTGCCCAAATATCATAGGGACTAGGCAAAACAGGTATAAGCACCAAATCCGAAGCCATAAGAGCACTACGAGCAAGATCAGTTACACGCGGAGGACCATCGATAATAATATGATCATAACCATGACCAATCTGTGTAATCTCTTTGTGAACCGTTGCACGCGGTAAACCAATAACCGAAAACAAAGGTGCATCTTCACGCGCAGCAGCCCAATCCAATGCGCTTCCCTGTGGATCAACATCAATAAGCAATACCCGTAGACCGGTACGGGCAAAACTGGCCGCAAGATTAACACTCAACGTCGTTTTTCCGACACCTCCCTTTTGATTCAAAAGTCCAATAATCATTTATTACGCCTTTCAGCATTATCGTTTTTACGATTATACAGAAAGTAATAAAAGAAACAAGCATCCAATACGTGCAAAATAACCATTTCTCCTATTTTTAGGATAAATAACAATAGCCCGCAATTTTTTATAATATTCTTTTAGCATGAGCAAAAACATTATGAAGATGATATTCTTGAAAAGAACAAAATAAATTTAAAAGAGGCATGCTCTTCTTCCCCCTCCCTAAAACGAAGATTCTTAAATCCATGTCGATCTGTAAACAATGCGCTGTAAATGATCCAGCTTCTTATTTTGCGCCGGCCTTTTGGGCTTCTCCCTTCATGCTATCCACTTAATACAACTCTACAAACAAGCTCCACTCTGAATATACAACAAACTATAAGGAGAATTCATTGTTTTACGCGTTGAATGAGAGAGCTGAAATCAGGAAGATTCTCTCATTTCATGCCTCTTATATTAAATTAATCAAAATCATATCTCTTGTACGTTAAAAGCGGGATTGGCGTGTGGGCAAAAACTGTACAAGAAAGGATTTAAAATGCTTCTTATGCAGAATCTCCAGTACCAAGAACTATTACAATATTGGGGGTTGGCAAATATAACAATGGTACCGACTTCCTTCTTCATAAGCGTAAAAAGGGTGGTGATCCATGAATTTTATACTCTTTGACGCTCGACAGAGTAAAATGGGCTTAAGAGAAATAAGGGTACCTCTAGCAAGCGCGTAAACAAACAACACAATGAAATGTCTATGCTGAGTAAACACTATAGATTATCCATAAAGACCAAACATCCGTCTTTTATAAGATCGCATAACGAACATGTTGCGGAGTGAGATATTTTGCATCTTACAGCTCATTTTTCCCAAATAGATCTTCTCGACAAAAAGAATATTTTTGTTAAGATGCCACTGAAAAACTTACCTTCATTATGTTCTTTCTATATACCAGACCAGAGGGTATCGTGAAGATCGTGCAATTGGGAATAAACAAAAATGAATTTACAACAAATTGAACCTGATATTTTTATCAGCACCCAACTTAGCATAGAAAATATCAAAACATTGGCACAAGCTGGTTTTAAAACAATTATCTGTAACCGCCCCGATCACGAAGAGCTCCATCAACCTGACTTTTCTAGCATTAAAACGGTCGCAAATGAATATGGCATAAAAGCCTATCACATTCCCATTTCTCCTCCAACTATAGAAAAGTCAGCTGTTGAAGCCATGCAAACAATTTTAAAAACAGCCTCTCTGCCTCTTCTTGCCTATTGTCATCACGGATCACGCTCGCTGCATCTTTATCGTTTAGCGCGTCTTTAAACAGAGGGTTCGCACATTTCCTACGCACCTTAAAAGACGAAAATTCTTAAATACGCATCGATTTGTAAAAAACAATCTGTCAATAATCTTTGTTTTGCGCCTTTCCTTTGGCTTGCCACTTCATAAAACTCTACAAGCAAGCTTTGCTCCTCAATATACAACAAGCATACACACCCGAAGCCATAAAAATGCGTGAAAATTCATATGATGATCGAAGAAAATTATTTTCACCTCACCTTTTATCACTGCTCCACCTTCTTTTTCTCTTCCTTTACCAATACGAGCTCATTCGTACGCCACAGACACCTAAAACGACAGTAAAACCACTAAGAAAACCCATATTCCGAATAAACGGCATGCAGAGTATTTTATAAAAAAGCCGTAAGCCATAATCTATGATTAACTGCGACATATTGATTTATAACAATTAATTATTTTGCACGTTGAGTGATAAATCCTAATACCGTAAGATTCTCTCAAGTCTATTTATAGTGAATCAATCAAAAGCGTGTTTCTTGCATGTCACAAGCAAGAAATATTCGTGTGAAATAAAACGAGTTAAGAACAAACTCTCATAAACGCTCTCAAATAGCCAAGACTGTACAACACTAAAGGCTTGTCAATATAACGGATGGTGTCGGATTGCTCTTTTATTAGGCATAAAGATGATAGCGCTCAACGGAGCTTTCAAGATACCATTCATGAGAGCCATCATGAAAATGAATATGAGAAGCGTTGAGAGATATTTCTTTAAAAGAAGTGCATAAATTAGCAAAACAAGGATATTCCAGCATTTTATTTTACCTGTAGGGCGTGATATCCTATTCAAAGAACAACAAAAGCCTGAAGCTGTTATTTTCATGATTTAAGAGATATTGCTCTGAACCCTTTTGAAAGTAGCAAAGCCTAATTTAAAAAAGACTGTCATCTGGACTGATTTTCCCCTTTATAACTTCATATTTTTCCCCAATAAGGCTGTAAACCGGTTTCAGAGATTATCCAAATGAATATAGCAATAGACTCTCCCCATCTGGTATACAAAAGCTGTAACAGCAGAGAGAGCACTAAAGCGTTTTAATCTTTGTCTCAAACATACTGCTCGCGTTGAGGAACACTAAAGAAAAAGTTTTATAAGAAAAACAATACGATACAGTCACGAATAGACCGAACATAGATTGGAAAGATGTTCTAACTTTTATCCAATATTTCTATCAAAAAACAACAAAACATTATTGGCTTTGTATTTTCATATCCTTACAAGACTGTCTTTCCTTTTCATTATGGGCGTTACATTTGTGAAAGACAAAGGAAATATATGGATAGTTTTTAACTTGAAAATCTGAAAGATTGACGTGTTACGACAACAAAATTGTGCCTTTATCCATCAAAAGCATTAGAAATTTTGAAACAATACACCTGCTTTCTCGCAATGATTTCTTTTATCTACAATCAATCGCAGTCTCCTTAATATGCATTCCCCATCACAATATACAAGAGAAACGAAACTTAAAGCATTTTCCAGCAGCTTCATTCTCGTTTACGTGATTGGTCAGCACGAAAACTGCTGCTGACCACTAATCTTCTTCACAAGACTCGACAAACAAAACTTTTTTAAAAATATTCATTACATAATACAAAATATCACATGCGTAAGGTTACACGAACCAACTCTCATCATAAACGATGATACAGCATAAATGACATAATAAGCCAAATTAGAAAAAAGAAACAATAACCTTTTAAAATAAAAAAAGTCATCAATTAAATTTTATCAAACTATAAGCTTAAAATCGCAAGAAATTTTAAAAACAGCCTTTCTCCTTCTTCACGTCTATTATTGCTAAATAGGCTGGTTGCTTATTCTTTACTGCATCTTTTATGACGAGTTTTAACGGATCAGAAAGAAACAAGCAGTAAAGTTTTGAATGACAACAAAAACCATAACGTTAACTTTGAAAAAAATGATGCCAAAATCAGATCTTCAGATATTCGATTCTCCCTCTCAACAACGGAAAAAACATATATTCCACGATGTTTTGGAATATATCTTTGTGATTATAATCACTTTAAGTGCTATTTTTACAGCTCTTCTCTCTTTTTCAGATCAGTTTAGGACATATTTTTAAAAGTAAGCAGCCTATCCAACGTTGATAATGGTTGTACTGTCTTTAAAATTTCTTTTGCTTTTTTTTCATCACGATGCATTTGCGCAATCAAAGGTTCAAGCCCATCAAATTTTTCTTGTCCTCGCAAAAACTGGAAAAAAGAAACGATACAGCTTTCCCCATAAAGGTCGTCGTTAAAGTCAAACAAATAGGTTTCCAAAAGGGGCGCCCCATCCTTAACAACCGTTGGACGACAACCAAAGCTTGCAACACCATCATACAAAACACCGTTCGCACGACGCAAACGTACCGCATAAACACCATGAGCCAAACGAACTTGGGGAGGCAACATTTGATTAGCGGTAGGAAATCCCAAAAGACGTCCAAGTTTTTCACCTTGAATAATATTGGAGCGTATCCGATAGTGATACCCTAACAAATGGGCTGCTTTGTCCACTTCCCCTTGTGAGAGAAGTTGCCGAATAAAACTCGAGGAAATGATCAAAGATTGTGACTCTTGAGGACGAGCAACGCAAGGAACTTGCACAACCTCAAATCCATATTTCTCTCCTCTTTGGCAAAGAAGATGTACATTTCCACTTTTCTGATGACCAAATTGAAAATTTTCGCCTGTCACCACAACTGAAACATCAAAAACTTCCTTTAAAAACGACTTAATAAATTCGTCCGCTGAAAGAGCGGCAAACTGTGCATCAAAGGGCTGTTCAATCACGCCGTCAAAACCAAGGGTTTTAAAAATTTCAGCTTTTTCAGCTGCCTCTGTCAAACGATAGACAGGAGCTGAATGTTGAAAAAAACTTCTTGGATGGGGTTCAAAAGTTAAAACAACAGCTGGTTTCTTTTTTATACGCGCGAAATCAAGTGCTTTTTGCAACACCACCTGATGCCCACAATGAACACCATCAAAATTTCCAAGTGCCAACACTGCTCCCCGCCAAGCCGAGGGAAACATATGAATTCCCTGAAGACGCAAAAAATTAGTCATTACTGAAGTGCCCACATGATTGCTTGTGGTTTATAACCATGATGTTCAAGAAAAGAATGCAAAGCTTGCTTATCAACCACACCCTTTTGCGTATAATCATAATGATGAATCCCCCCCATAATATAAAGGGCATCAAGACCAAAGTGAGCCGCCCCCTTAATATCCGTTAAAAGACCATCACCAATAGCTAAAACTTGACTTTTTTCTACTGTTCCCCGTATTTTTTGAAGTTTTTCAAAGGCACATTCATAAATAGGCGCGTGAGGTTTTCCAGCAATGCGCACTTCCCCCCCTAATTGTTGATAAAGACGAGCCAATGCACCAGCGCACCAAAATTCTTTATTTCCATAATGGACAATCACATCTGGGTTCGCACAAATAAAAGGTAAATTCCGCGACCGCATGCGACGAAACATCTCCTCATAAGCAGAGGGTTCTTCGTCAAAATCTTCAAGAAAACCGCTACAGACGACAACAGAAGCCTCCCATTCTTCAACAAATTCACACTCTAACCCTTCAAACAGCACCAAATCACGTTGTGAACCAATGAAAAAAACTTTACGTGGAGCAGTCTGAATGAGATCGCGCGTTACATCCCCTGAAGTGATAATGGCATCATAATAGTCGCTATGAACATTCATGCTTTGTAATTGAGCAGCAACATCTTCCCGTAGCCGAGGAGAATTAGTTAATAAAATGACAGTTTTTCCCATTTGTCGGATTTTATACAACGCCTTCAACGCTGGTTCAAATGCATGTACACCGTTATGCACAACACCCCACACATCACAAAAAACAGCATCATAATGCGCTATAATAGTCTCAATATGGGTAAGTTCATTCATGGAGCACCTATCTCTATTTGTCATTTAAAGCTGTCTTTTACTTCAAAACTACTTACCGAAAGATAATACTTGTGTCATCTGCTTTCTCAAACCATATCCCAACTTTTTATCGTCTATAGAGATCATAAGAAATGATAAAATAACTAAGTTATCATTAAGTTGTGCAAAATTCTAAAATGCTTGATAGCAAAAGCTTATCATTCCCCAATGCTATTTTTCTCATAAAAATTTTAATTCTAACAACAACGACGTTGATAGAGTTTTTTATCTAAAATACTCAAATTCTTCACTGAGAAAATAAACGTATCCCCCTCTTAAAAACATGCATCATGAGAAAGCCCAATATATTTTCTCATTTCAAATTTGTTTATATTGAATCAATCAAAACCTATTCGCTTACATATTATAAGCAGAGAGCGTACAGATAAAAACACGTGAAGAAAGAAAAAATAGCTCTTAGGCTCCCTTTCAAAGGCAAAAACTGTCGTAATATTTTGAACTGGCAGAGAGTATGTGCCGTCCGAGCATCTTTTTTTCAGTAAAGATAGCAATATAGCTTTTATCCCATTCATAGAGGCTTTTACGCTATATACTTTACGAAGCACCATTGTAAAATAGGCGCTAACATTGAGAAATATCTTCTAAAACAAACATGTGAATATACAACAATAAGATCTATAATGTTTTGAGTTTATTTTGCATGAGGGCTCTTTACTCATAAAAGCTTTCCCCTATCATCATGATATCTCAGACGCATCAAAACAAGTCATTTTGATTATTGGTTAAGGACAGCACCGTAAGCGGTGACTTGAGCTTAAAAACCAAGGTTTACCTTCGTAAAATGCATATCTGATGTCATGAGTTGAGTAAGCAAACCTTAAAACTTTGAAAGGCAAACAACCTCCTATTTTAAAAAATCTATCCGTCTCAAGAAAAACTATTTTTATTGCCAATCTCCTAAAATTACTTTATGAATCGAAAAATGTTTTGATCGCATACGCAACGATCAAAAGGGGTCTTGAAAACCCGAAACCCTAGCGTAAAAATAAACCCACTATGTGGGTATCCCGGAATTCCGGGAGATTTTGCTATGTCCAGGTGCTCCAAGCACTAAAAGCAAAATGCTGACTAGGGTTCAGTGTTTTCAAGCTCCCGGAATACCAATGCGAGGGCGCTCGCACCTGGAGGGGGAAAATGCAAGCTCAAAATCTTAATATTGATCTTTTTGTAGGCAAAAAAATTCGCTTTAGGCGAAAAGTGCTAAAAATGTCTCAAAAAACATTAGGGCATCATTTAGGTGTCACTTTTCAACAAATCCAAAAGTATGAAAAAGGCTTAAATCGCGTGAGCGCAGAACGTTTAAAGGAAATTTCCGATATTTTGAATGTTCCACTTGCCTTTTTTTACACTGATATCATCAAAAAAGACAACGCCCCGTACCATTATGATGAAATCGCCTCGAGCAAAGAGGAATATTTGCTTTTAAAAAGTTTTAGAGTCCTCACATCTGTCAAGCAGAAAGCGATTTTAAACTTAATTTGTGATCAAAATTAAAACGCTTTAAAGCATAGCTATAAAGTGCTACACACCCTATTCTTGTCTTTCTCCCCACACCCCAAAAGGATGCCCCCCTCCTCAAACCGATTGATAAACGATCCGCCTTTTCAAAAATAGCTCCTTCTCAGCTTCCCATTTCATATGGTTCCTTTCACAAAATTATATAAACAAGCCCTCCCTTGAATATTCATCACACTCTCTTATCAAAACACCCCATGTATAAAGTTTTATGTCTTATATCACCACACCCGCAAACAATAGCGTTTTACAGCACAACAGAATAAGTATTTATCTGTATTTAAAGAGTGGCCCCCTTTTCGCTATGGACGCTCTATTTATTTTAAATGATGTACATTTAATATACCTGCTATTAAAGACTTAGTATCTGTTATAGAGTCTTAAAGGCATATTTTCCCTCTAAAATCTCAATGCTACACCAACTCTATCATAAGGCAAAACATTGATTTATAAAGACAATTTATTATTTTACATGTTGAATGAGAATCCAGAATATCGTAAGATTCTTTCATTTCAGACTTGTTCCATGTTGAATCAACCAAAACTATATCTCTTGCAGGTTACAAGTGGGAAGAGGCGTATGGATAAAAACTATTAAGTAAGAATTAAAAATGCCTCAAACGAACCGTCTCAATTACCAAGAGCTGTAAGCAACACCCACAAGCTGACAAACTGTGTGATGGTGCAAGGCTTACTCCGTTATGAAGCGTAAAGATGGGGGGCTCAATGGATTTACCCTTATACCCTTTACGAACAGCGTCGCAAAATAGGCTTGGATACCTTGAGAGATATTTCTATAAGACAATGCTATCCAGTTCTCTCATGATTATAATCCTCAATCTGATAAAGTTGAAACAAACAATAGGATTGCGAATATGATTTGGGGAGCTCATCTGAAAGATGAAAAATGATAAAAAAATTCCGCTATAACAATTGAAGAAGCGAGCATTCGTTAAGCCGTAACTTCTTTATTTTAGAATTTTTATATCACACTTTACTGTTGAGTAATATGTATTTATTAAAATACATGACCACGGTCTAGAGCATCAAGCTTTGGCGAGAAAAACATTTCAGTATCTGCTTGTAAGACATTTTGACAATTTTTAGATTCCTTAACAGCTTGTCCTGAAAGAGAACACTTCGTTCCCCATTCTTCTCTTAATTTTGCATCTTTTTTTAAATCTTCTACGCTATAGGTTTTTCACACCCCACGACGAATAATAGAGTCATGCATAATAAATAATTTTTTTCATTTTACTCCTCTTTAAATACCTTATCTGTTAATATCATCCCCCCAAATGAGGGTTGAATTTTCACACTGTATGAGAATACAGCCTCACTATCACTTGCTTGCTTTCAAAGTGAACACTCTGAGTAAAGTAACGCAAGAAGAGCTCACAATAGCCATCGTATGAGTTTGTCATAAAATACAATAAGAAGGGAAAGAGCCCAAACTGAATACAAACGATGAAATCAGAAGGCGCATTAATGCTTTTGTTCAACTGATTTCAAATAGTTACATTGCAATAGGCATCGCCCCTAGCCCTATAAAAAGCCTATGAGCATTATAATACTTAAGTCTCACGATCATTAAACCACAAAGCCATAACAAAAAAGTATGAACTCTTTTTACCTATTTGTATGTTGATTATTGTTCCTCCATCGAGGCCTAAATAGAAACGTTTTGTGATATATAGAAAACAATCAGCAATGCAAATCATTTTACGAAGATTTCTTCGTGTAGAGTCTATTTGAAATCCATCCATCATTTGGAAGTCTGAATTTAAAAGCAGATAATTATGAAAGCTTTTCAAGGAATGCAACAGATTGATCACTTTTAAAGAAGTAAAAAACGTGATCCAATCCTGAAGACAAAAATTCTGATGAAAAAACTTTTGCTATGAATTCTTTTAAGGCATTGTGAAAGATTTTATCCGTTATATCAAACGTTACACCATTTTGGGGTCTGTTTATTTTTTACTTTTATCAACACCGCTCTAGAAATCCGTTTCTTGAGCGTTTTTTATCGCCTCACTTTCTCCTTCAAACACAAATACTCAAAAATGCTTTGCCACCAACAATGACATTTTCCTGCTTTTATAAAACACATAAGTAAAAATAGAGAAGCGATTTTGAAAGCAACCCTCCCTTGAAAAGGGAAGTACCATCCATTTACTTCCTAAACGAAAATAATCTCACCGTTTATTCAAATTTGCTCTACGATTTGGTACAATTTTATTGATAAAGTTTTCTCTATAAAAATTTAAGTAAATATGTTCGTTAAAACCAATCATAGACTAGCAAAGGGGTTATAGGATCCATTATCTCGCCGCCATTTTAAAGGTTCAGTGAAATCACTCGACCAAAGACCAATCTTATTGCCACGTGCTTTTTCTTCCGCATGATGATACTGGGCTGGAATAGGATTTTTCTCCTCTTTTGAGAGTACCAACATACCTTCTTTAAGACCTTCCTCAGCTAAATCAACCCCTTGAACAAAACATTGCGCATAATAAACACCATTGTGCATCAAAGCCTGTTTACAGGATAAATCCTGCCCAAGTGTTTTGGTGACAAGCCAAGCCGTTGTAACCGCACCACAGGGCCATTCTTGATCATTTAATCTTGCTTTTTGACGGGGTGCACATGTATCCACACCATAAAGATGAATATCACGGGAGATATGTGAGCGCCAAGATTGTGCAGCAGGCGTCAGTAATTTAAATGTAACCCCACTTGTAACAGAAGCCTTACCATGAAAAACAACAGCATTATTTGCAACATCATTTAATGAAACACTCTTCTGCACATCGAGAGCTGTTTCATTTTTTTCTAATTGCTGTTTGGTGATAGATTTACCTAACTTTTTTTCTTCTCGATAGAGATCGACAATACCTTGGATATCTTGCATCTCAAATGTTTTAAGAATGCTGAAATCCATTTTATCTTTATATTGGCTTAATCCCCACACTGTAGCCCCCATAATGTAAATAATAACAATCAATTTAAATAGCATCTCTTAACACGCTCGCTCAAAAAATTCGTTTTTTTCCTATCATGTCAGATTATTGATCAGCAATCCCCTTGTTTTTAAAGAAAAAATCCAAATATAAGTGTTGCAGATTAACTACATTTTGTAAAGAATGATATTCTTTCTTTCATTATTTTAATATTGTTATTTTTACCAATATACACAACTTAAAATTGCCATTTTCATATAACACAATCTCAATTTGAAAAGACTTCTGTCTCTTTACGAAGAAGAGCTTGAGAGTGAACAGATCCACGATCAAGGCTTTTAAAACAAACAAATGAGAAGAATTAAACTGTCATCAAATGACAACACTCTCCAGTTTGTTAGAGGCGATGGAATGTCGACATATAAACAAATATTATTTGTTAAAGAGAGGTAAAATGACAGATAATAGATTCCAAAACATCATTTTTATCGTGACCATGCTGCTTTTTACAGCATTGCTTGTATCAGATCCTTCTTATGCTGCTTCTTCTACTAATGGAGGTGGTTTCGGGAAGCTTGATGGTGTTTTAGACAACATTGTCACAATGATGACGGGTCCAACGGCAAGGCTTATTGCTATTATATGTGTTGCTGCTGTGGGGATTGGTTGGATGTACGGCTTTATTGATTTACGCAAAGCAGCTTACTGTGTTCTGGGGATTGCTATTGTTTTTGGTGCCCCCACTCTCGTCGGCAAATTAGCGGGCACAACATAAATGAACGAAGATACTCTTTTCCTTGCCTGTACGCGCCCGGCCATGTTTGCTGGTGTTACAATGGAAGCGATGGCGCTCAATGTCATGGCGACATCCATTCTTTTCATTTTGACCAGTGATTTTACCATGTTTGGTCTTGGTATTGGGATGCACTTTATTTTGCGAGAAGTGACAAAGTACGATCACAATCAATTTCGCGTATTATTTGCATGGCTCAATACCCGAGGAAAACAAAAAAACCTCAACAGATGGGGAGGAGGTTCTACCTCCCCTTTACGCCTTATCCGCACGTATAAGGAACTAAGCTGAAGGAACGAAACTGGTGAAACAGATGTCAATAATGAAACGGGAAACTTTGCCTGAAGAATATATTCCCTATATACGCTACATCAACCAACATGTCGTTGCTTTAAATTCACGCTGTTTAATGGTTGTGATGGCTGTTGAAGGTATAAATTTCGACACTGCGGATATTGATCAATTAAATTCTTTACACAACCAATTAAACACCCTTTTAAAAAATATCGCAGATGAGCGGCTTGCTTTATATTCTCACATCATCCGCCGCCGTGAAACGATATACCCAGAGGGTCATTTTCTTTCATCTTTTGCAACAACATTAGATGAAAAATATAAAAAGAAAATGGTTTCGCAAGAACTGTATAGAAATGATCTATTTATTTCACTGCTTTGGAATCCGGCCGCGGATAAAACAGAAAAGCTGGTTTCATTTTTTCAGCGCTTGAGCAAAGCCAAGAAAACACAATCTGAGCCCGACGAGGAAGCTATTCGTAAACTCGAAGAGTTAAGTCAAGATCTTATGCAAGGTTTGGAAGAGTATGAAGTCCGTCTGCTATCCATCTATGAACATGAAGGACTTTTATTTGCCGAACAAAGTGAATTTCTCCACCAGCTAGTAGGGGGAAGACGTGAGCGTATTCCTCTCACATTTGGAACTATTGCTTCAACAATTTACTCGGATCGTGTTATTTTTGGGAAAGAAATTATCGAAATTCGCCATGAAAGCAATGAACGCTTTGTGGGCATGTTTGGATGGAAAGAGTATCCTTCTAAAACACGCCCAGGTATGACTGATGGTCTGCTTACGGTGCCATTTGAATTCATCTTAACACAATCCTTTGTCTTTAAAAGTAAGGCAGCCGCCAGTGCGATTATGAGCCGCAAACAAAATCAAATGATCAATGCAGCTGACCGTGCTAGCTCACAAATCGATGCACTGGATGAAGCGCTAGATGATTTAGAATCAAACCGTTTTGTTTTGGGAGAACACCACATTTCTTTAGCTGTTTTTGCTGATCATCCTAAAATATTGTCTGAAAACTTATCAAAAGCACGTTCCCATTTAACCAATGGAGGAGCCGTGATTGCCAGAGAAGATTTAGGATTGGAAGCAGCATGGTGGGCACAGCTTCCTGGAAACTTTAGCTATCGTGCGCGTTCAGGCGCCATTACCAGCAGAAATTTTGCCGCTTTATCGCCCTTCCATTCTTTCCCTGTTGGCAAACTGAACGATAATGTTTGGGGAGCTGCTGTCGCATTGCTAAAAACACAGGCTGGTTCACCTTACTATTTTAATTTTCATTATGGCGATCTTGGAAACACATTTGTTTGTGGTCCATCAGGATCTGGTAAAACAGTGATTGTTAATTTTCTTCTTGCACAATTACAAAAACACAATCCAACAATGGTTTTTTTTGATAAAGATCAAGGAGCAGAGATTTTTGTACGGGCTGGAGGAGGGAAATACAAACCTTTAAAAAATGGGCAGCCCACGGGTATTGCTCCCTTAAAGGGCATGGAATACACCGAAAAAAATAAAATCTTTCTTCGTAATTGGATCTTAAAGCTGGTGACCGCTGAAGGGCAAATCGTAACAGAAGAAGAGCGACAAGATATCGCCAAAGCCATTGATTCCTTGGAAAACTTACCCCCAACCCAGCGCTCTCTTGGTGCCCTTCAACTGTTTTTTGACAACACATCCAAAGAAGGAATTGCCATACGGCTGCAACGCTGGATTAGAGGCAATGATTTAGGATGGGTTTTTGATAATGACCAAGATGATCTCAATTTAAATGCGCAGTTCATTGGCTATGACATGACCGATTTCTTAGATAATGAAGAAATTCGGCGCCCCTTAATGATGTATCTCTTTCACCGCATTCTTGATCTGATTGATGGGCGGCGCATCATTATCGTCGTTGATGAATTCTGGAAAGCTTTAGAAGATGATTCATTTAAAGCTTTTGCGCAAGATCGGCTAAAAACAATTCGTAAACAAAATGGCATGATGCTCTTTGCAACACAAAGCCCTAAAGATGCTTTGAACTCAACAATCGCGCACACAATCATTGAGCAATGCCCCACCCAAATATTTTTTCCAAATCAAAAAGCAAATTACAATGATTATGTCGAAGCTTTCAAACTTACTGAGCGTGAATTTGAACTGATACAGTCAGAGTTAAGCAGAGAATCCCGTCGTTTTCTCATCAAACAAGGACAAAGTTCCGTCGTTGCAGAACTTAACTTACGTGGAATGAATGATGAGATCGCCGTTTTAAGCGGCACAACAAAAAACATTGAACTCATGAATGAAATTATCAACGAATATGGAGCTGCCCCTGACAAATGGCTGCCCATATTTTATCAAAGGAGAAAAAATCAATGAAAAAATATGGCTTAGTTACACTGTTATCTTTTTCTTTTATTTCTCATGCAATAGCGCAAACAACACCTGATGTGGATGAATATTATAAACAAGCACTCGAGAACACACAAAAATTAGATGCTGCAAAATCAGAAACAGCTGAAAACATTTATAAAAGCGCAACTGAAACTGCAAAAAAAATCAAAGACATAAGTCAACAACTTGAAAATATTAAATCAAAACCAGACACAAAACCAGAAGAATTGCAAGCCCTTCGACAAGATCTTCAAGTAAAGCTTTCTCTTCTTCAAGCCGATCTTCAAGTAGCTTCTTTAAAACTTCAGTCTCTTGATATGATTCAAGCAAGAGATACGAAGACAAAAGATGAATTACGTGAAGAAAAGGAACAAAAAAAGCATAAATATCTTGAGGCACAATTAAAAGAAAAAGAAAAAGAATTAAAAGAAAAACTTGAAAGTACAAGTACAAATGTCAGACTTTAGTTTTTCTCCCTTTGAAAGCGTTTCTGGGTATATTTTAAAACCCCTTGATAATGTGATGGACACGACGGTGAGTGGGCTGTCTTCTGCTATTTCAGCGCCCTTAAATCTCGCCGCAATCATTTTTATCTTTCTTTATGGCTATAATGTTATGACAGGTCGCGTTGCGCTTTCCATGCATAGTCTTCTCAATAATGTTGTTAAAATCGTTGTTGTTACAACAATGGCAACGAATGCGGATACATTTAATACTTATGTCAAGGATATTTTCTTCAATGATTTATCCAATGCTATTGGGAATGCGCTTAACAGTAATCCTGCAAGCTCCAATGTTTTTGATTATATTTTGTTAAAGGCAAGTTCGCGTTATCAAGAAGTCTTATACAATGCTTGGTTTTTTGAAAAGATCATTGTGGGTCTTCTTGGTTCTATCATGCTTCTCGCGGTTATTCTTTTTTGTATAGGTGGTTTTATTGTGCAAATGTTTGCACAAGTTGCACTCGTCATGATTATAGGTCTTGGGCCTCTATTCATTAGTTTGTATTTGTTCAATGCAACGCGAAAATACTCCGATGCATGGATTACAACTTTGATCAATTTTACCATTTTACAAGTTCTCGTAATCATGCTTGGAACCATTATATGTCAAGTTATCCTACAGGTTCTCAAAGTTTCATATGAATCAATTTATGTTCTTTTTCCCCCTGTCATCGTCATTTCGATCATAGGAGTTATTATCTTCCGTGCGCTTCCTGGTATTGCAACAGCGCTGGCCTCTGGCGGACCATACTTTAACGCTGGTGTCTCTTCAGGAGGACAGATTTTTACAATGCTTTCCAATGGTGCAAGAGCGAGTGGCAATGCAGTAAAAAGTGCCACTTCACAAATCTCAGGAGCTGCCGGTAACGCTGTTAGAAGTGCGGCAGGGGCGGCAGCAAAAGCAGGTAAATATGGAGGCGGTCGTGGTCGATTTTAAGATAAAGCACCTCTTTAAAAGAATAAGCATTTTTGTTTTTGCCTTGTGTGCGCCCTTTGGCGTACACGCCATGATCCTGTTCCAGATAAGATCTAACATCTTGGGTCTAACAATAAAACCAATCAAAACCTTGCATCACATAAACTTGTAAAAATGTTCAGAACAAAGGCTCTCATGCATTGTATTCCAAGATATTTGTGAGTTCAAAAAATGAAACGAAAAATAACTTTTGTTATGGTCCTAACAATCGCTCTTACTGGTTGTGCCTCTTTGAGTGGCCCTAAAAAACCACCACGCTGTAATGGCAAACATACACGCGCTTTAAATAAAGATAAGTGGAATTGGGACAATAAAAACATTGTCTACCCAGAAAAGAGTGTAAAGCCTGTTACCACTCCCATCATTCTCAATACTTTGGAAAGTGAAAAAGTAACAGCCAATTCAGCTTTATTAAAGCCGGTTATTCATGAAGCACGATCTGATAAAACTGTGGAGGTTATGCGTGAAAAGTGATGCCCTTGAAGAATATATAAAAGAAGCGCGCTCATTTGACATTGATCGCATGCATAGCATGCGCGTGCGGATGAAAATCTCCATGGCTTTAACAGTGCTTTTTGGATTGATGACAATTGCGCTGGCTTTAGCTGTCGCAGCTTTGACACCTTTGAAAACGGTAGAGCCTTTTGTTATCCGCGTTGATAACTCAACAGGCATTATTGATACTGTAAGCGCCCTAAAAGAATCCCCTAACGACTATGATGAAGCGATAACGCGTTATTTTGCCAGCCAATATGTTCGCGCTCGTGAAGGTTTTCAAGCATCAGAAGCAGAAAACAATTTTCGCTTAGTCTCTCTTTTATCTTCTCCAAAAGAACAAAACCGTTTTGCAAAATGGTACGCGGGCAATAATCCAGAAAGTCCGCAAAATATTTATCATAACATGATTGCTACGATCACAATCAAATCAATCTCTTTTATAAGTAAAGATCTTATCCAAGTTCGTTACTATAAAACGATCAGAGACTTGAATGAAAAAGAAAATATTTCCCATTGGATTTCAATCTTAAATTTTTCCTACGTGAACGCACACATTTCAACGTCTGATCGTCTTATCAACCCTCTTGGTTTTCAAGTATCGGAATATAGATCTGATCCAGAGGTGATAAAATGATCAGACTTTTACAAACAATCTCTTTAATTTTTACGATCACTGTCAGCTTTCACACAGCTCTCTCACTTGCGGAAACAGCGCCTGTCAGTGCACGTAAAGATAACCGCATCAGATTTGTCAATTATGACCCCTACAACGTCGTACAAATCATTGGCTCCATTCGCTCTTCGGTTCAACTAGAATTTGCCGTTGATGAAGAAGTAACCTATGTAGGAATTGGAAATTCGGTTGCTTGGCAAGTTGCACCGGCTGGACACTTTGTTTTTCTCAAACCACGTGAAGTTCAGCCTGTGACAAATTTACAAATTGTCACAAGCCGCCAAGATGGAACACAACGCTCTTATCAATTCGAGCTACAAGTCCGTGAAGGCGATGTTTCAGCCGGCAATGAGACGTATTTCTTGGTAAAGTTTCGTTATCCAGAAGATGAAGCCTTACGTAAGAAATTAGCCGAAGCAGAAAAAGAAAAACAACGTGAAGAAAACTTTGTCAATGATATTTTAAATATCCATGAAGATTTTGGACCACGCAATTGGGCTTATGAAGCTCAAGGCTCATCTCTTATTGAACCTGCTTCTGTCTATGATAATGGGAAAACAACAACCTTTACCTTTTTAGGCAACATTGAAATCCCTGCCATTTACATTGTATCGCCTGATGGGCAAGAAGCGCTTATTCCCAAATCGATTAAAGGCAACAAGGTTATTGTTCATGCAACAGCTGCACAATTCACGCTACGACGTGGGAATGAAGTATTGTGCATCTTTAACAAAAGGTTCGTACCAAAAGGAATTAATCCTGAAACAGGTACGACATCACCATCTGTACAACGTAAAGTGAACCTAGGAAGCAGCCATGAATAACACCGTGGATGAAAAAAGCATTAATGATCGCGATACAATAAAAAATGCTCAAGGGAAAAGTCAACAGAACAATGCGGGGAAAGCTATTGCTCTTATTATTCTTTTCAGTGTCTGTCTTTATTTAGCCTATTCAACACTTGTTACAGACAAAAAGCAACCCATTGAATCTTCAAAAGAAGGAAAAGTTATAAAACAAACAGAGCTTTTTCGTCCTGCAAAGCCTACCCCTCCCCCCTTTGAACAGCCTCAACGAAATAACGCTCTATTACCAAAAGTCGAGCTACCAACACCAAACATCAATCAATTAAATTCTGATAACTCACTGCTGGAAGCAGCACAACGTGCTCCTGTATTAGCTTATGCAAGTACACAACAAGGCAAAATAGATTCACAAACAAATAATGGTGCTTTGCCTCACCAACTTGAAAGCAAACCTGATGAAACGACACAACGTTTTAATCATCTTCTCAAACCCACAGTGCTTGAAGGTATTCGTGCTTCAACCCTTGGCAATCGAAACTACATCATCGCGATGGGAACTTCTATTCCTTGTATTTTAGAAACAGCCATCAACAGTGATCAACAAGGTTTTGCCAGTTGTATCATCTCCAGAGATATCTTATCAGACAATGGTCGTGTTGTGCTTCTTGATAAAGGCACCCAAATTGTTGGTGAATATCGCGCCGGATTGAAAAAAGGCCAAACACGTCTCTTTGTACTATGGAATAGAGCAAAAACCCCCAATGGTATCATTATATCTTTAGCTTCACCGGCAACGGATGCTTTAGGGCGTTCTGGTATGGATGGAGATATTGATAACCATTGGCTCGAGAGGATTGGGTCTGCGCTTCTTGTCTCACTAATAAAAGATGCAACACACTATGCCAATAAACGTTTATCAAAAAAACAGGAAAAAGAAGAAACTGAAACAATCTCTTCAGGACAAAACATCGCAAACATTCTCGTAGAAAATTACGCCAATATTCCTCCAACATTATCCAAAAACCAAGGGGAAATGGTGAATATCTTTGTTGCCCGCGATTTAGATTTTTCCAGCGTTTATAAATTGAAAGTCATCGAAAACAAAAAACAGATTATCAATCGAGCTGTTTCAAGAAACTTTTACAAAAATTCTGCGGTAACTTTAGAATGAACTCAAACTTACATACCATGAGCGATGAAACCGTTGCGATTGTTCTCACAAAACTTGAACCCATCAGTGCTTTTTTGAAAGATGATAGACTCTTTGAAATTGTTATCAATCGTCCCTATCAAGTCATGACTGAAGGATTTGATGGATGGAAAACAATAGAAGCACCGGGGCTCTCTTTTAATGAGCTTATGGGGATTGCGAAAGTTGTCGCATCCTATTCCAAGCAAAACATATCGGACAAAAACCCAATATTATCTGCAACGCTACCAGGCAATGAGCGTATTCAAATTGTCATTCCGCCCGCTGTCGAAAAAGACACGATTAGTATGACAATTCGTAAACCGTCATCGCAGAGTTTTTCTCTCGAAGAGCTCGCAAATAAGGGCCTCTTCTCGCTATGTGAACGGGTATCTTTCACGCCCTTGCATGACTATCATTCTCGTTTTAACGAACTCAAAATCATCGAGCATAACTTAGCTCATGCCTACTGTAATAAAGACTTTGTCTCCTTTTTAAATCAAGCTGTAGAATGCCAGAAAAATATTTTAATTGCGGGAAAAACCGGTTCGGGTAAAACAACATTATCAAAAGCATTAATCGCAAAAATCCCTCAAGAAGAGCGTATTATCACCATCGAAGATACACAAGAATTGGTGATACCACACCCTAACCATGTCTCAATGTTCTATTCAAAAGATGGACAAGGCTTAGCCTCCGTTGGCCCCAAAGAGTTGCTTGAATCATCTTTACGGATGCGTCCTGATCGTATTCTTTTGCAAGAACTTCGAGATGGTACAGCCTTTTATTATATCCGCAATGTCAATTCAGGTCATCCAGGCTCCATTACAACGGTTCATGCCTCAACAGCCCTTGCAGCCTTTGAGCAGATGACCCTTTTGGTCAAAGAAAGTGAAGGCGGTGGTGATTTAGAGCGTGATGATATTCGAGGACTGTTGATTTCAATGATTGATATCATCATCCAATGCAAACGGATTGAAGGAAAATTTAAAGTCACAGAAATTTATTACGATCCCTTCAAACAACGAAACATCTTTGGAGGGGACTAAAGGAAGATCACACCGGCTGCCAAAGGCTCTTTTAAAGAAACGATTGCAAATAAAAGGAAAAATGCATGAAAACCAACGAAACAGAAAATAGAGAAAATCTTTTATCGATGACAGAAGAAGAATTAAAAAAACGCCGTGAAGCCGTTGAAGCAGCCATCAGCACCCATGCGATAGAGGGAATAGCGCTTCATCCTACAACACTCAAAATTTTAGAAGAATACGCAAAGGGAAATATTTCACTCGAGGAATTTAACACTCTTATGGACAACGTAAAATTATAAGGAAGCTACGATGCCAAAAGCAAAAGCAAAGACAAAAAATATACAGATAGTTTCTCCCCATCATTATGTTTACCCAAACACCACAACACTCAAAAATAAATATGGAATAAAAGACTTAAAATCCTTTCTGGAGAAATGCTCACATGATACAGCAGAAGCAATGGTTAATCTGCGTGAAGCCCCCTTACCAGAAAAGTTTGATAGCTCCTATCTATGCTCTATTCATCACCACTTATTTAAAAATACCTTTGAATGGGCTGGATATATGCGCCATCTCCCCTTTACATTTGAAGATGGCACCATAGCCGCCATGCCCGAAATGAAAAGAACAGGATGGGAAAATCCTTTTGCACTCGGCGATGAAATCCAAGACGGTTTACAAAAATTAGATCAAACGCTTGCCGAAAAAGATAATTTGCAAGGCTTAACGCGCGAGAAATTTAACGCTGAAGCAATAAGCTTATTTAACGCCCTTAACCAACTTCATCCTTTTAGAGAAGGCAATGGACGTACACAACGGGTCTTTTTTGAAAAGCTTGCTCAAGCAGCAGGGCATCAGCTTGACTTTTCACTTGTTACAAAAGAACGCATGATGCTCGCCAGTGTTGCTGTAGCAGAAAATGGTGATCTAGAACCAATACAACATCTGTTTGAAGATATCTCTAATCCCAATAAAATACTTCTTTTAAAGGAATTCATGAGCAACATGAAAGAACTTGGGCGCAATGTTAATGATCGTCCTGTTATGGTTGCAAAAGAAGATGAAACCTACACAGGCACCTATAGGGGTGCTGGTTATGATAGCTTTGCTTTCAATGTGAAAGGCGCTTACATCATCGGCAATAAAGAACAGCTCACACCAGAACAACTCAAAACATTAAAACCTGGTGATAGATTTACCTTTACCGTTCCCAAAACAAAAAAGCTTGAAAGCATTCTCATTCCAGAAGAGAGATTAGCCCCTTTGACAGAAAATGAAACGGCCCAAATGGTTGCAGAAGATTCTTGTGTCCACGCAAGCCTAAAACAGGTCCAGCAATTGTCAAAAATTGTTTATGGTAGTACAAAAACATTAAACAAACAGATGGTAGAAATCATCAAAAATCCAAGCTTAGGCCAACAGCTCGCCAACCAGATTGAAAGAGCACCGCACTCTATTTCTCATCTTGCCGGTTTCAGTTTATGTGGACTACAAAATCAGACACGTGCAAACGCTAAAAATCATCTTGAGATGCTCTGTACTGCCGTTGTAAATTTTGCGCATGCTGTAAAATATGCTGAAAAGGAAATTACGCAAGAACATGCAACAGAACAAAGTCGCCTTGCAAAAATGGTAGAAATGCCAAGTCAAAGCTTGCAAGACCTCTTCGCCTTGCCAAAAGAATTACAGCAAGAAGCTTTAGCAAAAAATCCTTTATGTCAAAAAGAGCTCAGCAACTTTGTAAAAAAGATCAACATCCGTCTCTCACCAAATGAACATAAAGCAGTTCAAAATAATGATTATGAAACATTGGCTCAAAGCATTGGTGTATCAGAAAATAAAGCCAAACAAATTACACAAATTATTAAGCAAACCAAAGAAGTACACCAGCAAGCACAAGTATGCACAATGCACCGTTCCAAAGCATTCGCTATGGCCTGCTAAGAATAGACAAAACCTTCCTCCTTAATGAGAAAGGCTCATAAGCGAAAACTGTTTGGCGTTATCTGCACCTTTGCAAAAAGAGATGAGAGTTCATATCACACACCTGGAAAAGAGCATTTCGCAACATATTCTGACAGAATTGAAAGTAAAATACAATGAAATATACCAAAACACAAATGGTACTCATTTTAACACCGATCGCTTTAGGTGCTTTAACGATATTCCTTGTCCCTCATTTTTTATTGTTTATAACAAATGGACTAAAAAGCGATCAAATTTATTGGACACTTCGTTCTGAGCCTTTATTAGTCTTAGCACTAACGGCTGCTGTTTCATTGTTGTATAGTCTCTCGCAAAAACTACACCTGCGTAAAATGATCACTTTTGTCTCCGTTGTCTTTTTTGGAACAACCGCTCTTTACTATATTGGTGGTGAAATAAAACGTTTAAGTCCCTATGTTGGCCAACAAGGAATAACATGGGGCTATGCTCTTCAATTCATGGACCCCATGGTTGTTTTTGGCATCATCATTGGTGTTTTTTTTTCCATCATTCAATTCGTAACAACCCTTCCCCCTAAAAGTAAAGTCAAGCGTGCAAAAAAAGGTATTTTTGGTGAGGCCGCTTGGATGAATTTAAGAGAGGCAGCAAAAATCTTTCCTGCCAATGGGCAAATTGTTGTGGGTGAAAGATACCGTGTCGATCAAGATAATGTGTGCAACATTCCCTTTGCACCTGGCAATAAAACAACATGGGGAAAGGGTGGAACAGCCCCTTTGCTAACCTTTAATCTTGATTTTGGTTCAACTCATATGATCTTTTTTGCTGGTTCTGGTGGCTATAAAACAACAAGTACAGTAGTTCCTACGTGTTTAACCTATCCAGGGTCTATTATTTGTCTTGATCCTTCAACAGAAGTTGCCCCAATGGTCAAATTTGCGCGTCAAAAAATGGGAAATAGAAATGTCATTGTTCTCGATCCTAACTCATTGTTAACAAAAAACTTTAATGTCATCGATTGGCTTTTAGACGACAGCGTACCACGCACACAACGCGAAGCAAATATTGTAAGCTTTTCAAAGTTGCTTCTTACAGATAAAAAATCAGACAATTCTTCAGCGGAATATTTCTCAACACAAGCCCATAATCTATTAACAGCTCTTCTTGCTCATGTTGTATTTTCTGATGAATATGAAGACAGCGAGCGCAATTTAAAAACATTGCGTGGTATTCTCTCTCAATCAGAAACAGCTGTTGTTAATCAATTACGCATGATTCAAGAAACAACACCTTCTCCTTTTATTCGTGAAATGGTTGGTATTTTTACAGAAATGGCAGAGCAAACCTTTTCAGGGGTTTATACCACCGCCTCAAAAGACACCCAATGGCTTTCTTTATCCAATTATGCAGATCTTGTCTGCGGAGATGATTTTTTTTCCTCAGATATTACCAATGGCAATACAGATGTTTTTCTCAATCTCCCCGCAAGCATTTTAAACAGTTATCCTGCTATTGGACGTGTGATTATTGGCGCCTTTCTCAATGCCATGGTTACAGCAGACGGTAACTATAAAAAGCGTGTTTTATTTGTCTTAGATGAAGTTGATCTTTTAGGCTATATGAATATTTTAGAAGAAGCCCGCGACCGTGGACGTAAATACGGTACATCCTTGATGCTCTTCTATCAATCCTCTGGCCAGTTGGTCAACCACTTTGGAGAAGCAGGAGCACGTTCATGGTTTGAAAGTTGTTCCTTTGTCAGCTATGCTGCCATTAAAGATCTCCAAACTGCCAAAGACATTTCAGAACGCTGTGGTCAAATGACCGTTGAAGTAACCGGAACGAACAAATCAAGAGGCTTATCTTTAGGAAAGAGTTCATACAACGTCAATTACCAACAAAGAGCCCTGATTTTACCCCATGAGGTTATTCAAGAAATGCGTCAAGATGAACAAATTATTCTGATGCAAGGACAACCCCCTTTGCGATGTGGACGCGCCATCTATTTCAGAAGAAAAGAAATGTTAGCCGCAGCTGCAAAAAACCGCTTTGCTCCACAAAAGAAAAACTAAAAAGCACCCTCTAATGGAGGCCATGCATCAAAACAAAAACATCAAAGGATAAAAGCAGAGATTCTATCTCATAAAAGCCTATAAAGAAGGAATTCCCGCTTGATACAACAAGAAAAATATGGGGAAAAGTCTTTAAATGATGGTATTATGCCTGTGCTTACCAATGCCAATTTTCTTTATAAAGCACTCTCCTCATCTCCAAATAATAAATACCAATCATATCTATGCCTTGAGAATCCTATCAGGAAACTTTTGAAGGCACCGCTTTTATAGGGAAATTTTTCTACAAAAAAATTAAAAGACAATATGCATGAAAACAACCCAAATGAACCATTCTCTCTCAGTAAAAGAAAAAAGTGCCAAGATAAAGATTGATACACTCAAAAACACCTACGAATTTGAGGGATTTTTCCTCACCCAAGTCTCAACATCTCAAAACAATATGCGTGGGGGATTTTCAAACAAAAAGTTTAACACACTCTCATAGACAATGTAACATTATAAGGAATGTAACAATGCCCAAAGCAAAAGAAAAAACAAAAGGAATTCCCTCACCCCATAATTATATCTATCTTGGTACCCAAATTCTCAAAAATAGATATGGAGAAACAGATTTAAAACGCTTTCTGGAAAAATGCTCACATGATAGGCAAAAAGCCATGATCAATCTGCGTGCAGAACCCCTGCCAGAATATTTTAATTCAACTTATCTATGCCATATCCACCAACAATTGTTTAAAAATACCTTTGTATGGGCTGGACATCTGCGCCATATCCCCTTCGCATTTACAGACGATAGCATTGCCGCCATGCCAGAAATGAAAAGAATGGAATGGGGCAATAATTTTGCAACCGGTGAAGAAATCCCTGAACTCTTACAAAAATTAGATCAAACGCTTGCCGAAAAAGACAATTTGCAAGGCTTAACACGCGAAGAATTTGTCAAGGAAGCAACGAGTCTATTTTATTCTCTTCACAAAATCCACCCATTCATAGATGGCAATGAGCACACAGAACAAGTCTTTTTTGAAAATCTTGCCAAAGCTGCAGGACATCAGCTTGACTTTTCGCTTGTCACACAAAAACGTATGATGGCTGCCTGTAGCGAAGCAATGCAATATAGCAATACACAACTGTTGAAAGATCTTTTTGAGGATATCTCCAATCCCCCCAAAATACGTCTTTTAAAAGAATTTATGGACCACATAAACAATACGGGACGCAACGTGGATGATCGCCTTGTTATAGCAACAAAGGCAGGAGAAACCTATATAGGAACTTATAAAGGTTGTTATTCAGAAGGTTTTATACTCGATGTGCAAGGAACTTACATCATTGGTAGCAAAGATGATCTCACACCAGAACGATTAAAAACACTAAAACCTGGTGATATCATTACCTTTACCGCCCCCAACAGCAAAGAGCTTGAAAACACGCTTATTCCAAAAGAAACATTAGCGCCTCTCACAAAAAGTGAATGTGCCAAAACAGTTGCGCTAGATAGTTACGTTCTCAAAGCTCAAAAGCAAGTCCGAGCTTACGCAAAAACTGTTTATGGTGACGCAAACGTATTAAACGAACAGATAGAAGAGATTATTAAAAATCCAGAATTAGGCAGACAGTTTGCTAATCAGATTAAACAGGCACCGCACTCTGTTTCTCCTCTTGCAGGTTTTAGTATATGTGGTCTACAAAATCCGGCACGTGTACACGCTCGAAATTATCTTGATGTGCTCTCTCTTGCAATTGAGAATTATGTGTATACTGTAGAAGCTACCTATAATATAGTCACTCGAGACCATAAAATTAAACAAGAACGCCTTGGAAAAGCGGTAGAGAATCCCAGTCAAAACTTGCAAAATATTTTTGCTTTATCACCGGAAAAACAAAGAGAAATCTTGTCTCAATCTCCTCAATTACACCAAGAGCTCCGTACTTTTATAAACAGTTTAGAACATCGTCTCTCATCAAACGAATGTAGTGCGATCACAAACAAAGATTATGAAACACTTGCACAAAGTATTGGTATATCAGAACAGAAAGCACGAGAAATTACCGACATTGTTCAAAAAGCAAGGAACACTCATAGCCAATTCTACACACGCACACAAAATCGTTCAAATACACTTGCTATGGCCAACTAAAAAATATGAAACTTTGTTTTTTTGATTTAAACACCTATGTGGAAGAGATATTTTAATATTCTTATCATACATGCAAAAAACAGACTACTTAAGCGCCCTACCACCAATTTTGCACATAGCATATACACCATATCCAAAGCAATTGGACAGGATAATTGTTAATTCCTTTTAAACGTCATGATTACTACCGACGAAAGTTACAAAAGCCTATTTTATTTGTCTTAGATGGAGTCGATTTTCGTGGTTATATGAATATTTTAAAAAGAGCACTCATTTTACCCCACGAAGTTATCCGAGAAATGCGTCAAGATGAACAAATTATTCTGATGCAAGGCTCCCCTTCGCGATGTGGTTGCGCCATCTATTTCAGAAGGAAAGAAATGTTAGCCGCAGCTGCAAAAAACCGCTTTGCTCCACAAAAGAAAAACTAACTTCCTATTATGAGATCTTAACTATGAAAAGACCAACCACAAAAACAACATACATTTCTATTTTTTAAAAACCCGTTAACAAAAAGTTTTTGACCGCTTCTTCACACATAAGGAAAACATGATAAAAAATCCGTGTGTTTTCCTTTTTGTATTTTGTGTATCGTTTTACCAGTACCCATCGTCTTTACAAGAAAGTCCACCCCCCTCAAATCACCTATAACCAAACCAACATTTCCACTTGAGAACGTCCTGCAAATACATTCCTCCAAAGCTTTTTGTTTATAATTTATCCCCTACAAACAAGCAAAAACATTTCACAACGCTAATCACCAATATCAAGACTTAAAAAAAACGGTTGATCTTTGAGACAACAACTCTCAAAACACCTACACTCAAGAACATCGATTTTTTCCCAAAAAATATTTAAGATATACATCAAAATGAATAAATCATTCTTATACAAGCTTTTCCCCCTTTACGATATCATAAAGTGTTCTATTTTAATGATAAAGCGCTGAAAAAGGCTTTTCTCCCCAACCAAAGAAAGGGTTTCCTCTCTTATGGATCTTAAAGCAGCGCAATATAATAAGAGCAACAATACAAAAATAAAAAACATTTTGTTGCAAAAATACACAAAAGAGATGTTCGTATGGCAAGATATTCATATGGAACAATAAGAAAAACATAATGGAGAAAAATTTTTGATGACTGCTTTTGCCCATAGATTCACCAATCTGAGAGCTGTGTATGAAAAGTACCAGCACCATCCGCTAACCAAGAGCGATTACACCCGCTATATCCACGCTCCTCATCAAAGCGCTCTTGCAAACAACTTTGTTAAAGGAAAAAAACAATTTTAAGCAACATTTTTCTTTTTGACCTCTTCCTTACACCTCAAAAAACGAAGATTTTACCCAGAGTCAATTTATAGAAAATCCATTTTCTGACTACTTATGGGATTCATATCAGCGTCCTAAATACCAGCATTTTACAGTACAAGATAATAAACAAAGGAAACATCAGAAAAGCTTTTCAAAAGCATCACAAAACGATTGATACATCCCATACACTGGAGGGAAAAGTGCTCCCTCTCATAACAACCAAAATCTCAAAAGAATACGCGAAGGGGAATTTTTCACATGCAGCGTTTAAGACGCTCATCAACCACCACCCTACCTACTTAGGAGAGATTACATGTTAGAGCAAAATTATCTATATAAAGGAACCAAAACACTCAAAAATAAATATGGCATCAAAGACCCTAAAAAACTGTATCAACGCAGTACTCATGACGTCACTAAAGCAGCCGTCAATTTTCGCCATGAACCACCCCCACGAAAATTTGATGCTTCCTATCTAAAACTAATCCACTGGAGCCTCTTCTACAAAACTTTTGAATGGGCGGGCTACACTCGCGATACATCCTTTACATTTGAAGACGGCACCACTGCCCATATGCCGGCGATGCGTCCCAAAGGTTATGAAGTTCCTTTTGCTATCGGTCCACAGATTAAAAAAGAACTCACACAACTCGAAAAAACACTTAATGAAAAGAACAATTTAAAAGGTTTATCGCGCCAAGAATTTGCTGAAAGTGCCGCTGAAGTTTTTATGGTGCTAGAGCACGCACATCCTTTTAGAAAAGGCAATGGGCGCGTAAATCGAATGTTTATGGAAAAACTTGGACAAGCCGCAGGACATACCATTGACTTTTCTTTCATCACAAAAGGACGCATGACAACAGCTTGTATTGAAGCCATGCAATATGGCAATTCCCAACCGATGAAAGATCTTTTTGAAGATATCACCCATCCACAAAAATCCCTTGTTTTAAAAGAATTCATCTCCCAAATGAGAAACGCTGGACTGGATGAAATTAACGATCGTGTTGTTGTTGCAGCAAAGGAAGATGTAACCTATGAAGGCGTCTTTAGAGGTTTTTCAGCAGAAGGTTTTGTCATGGAAATAGAAGGGGCTTTCGTCGTCGGACACAAAGATGATCTCACCCCAGAACTCGTCAAAACATTACAAAACGGTGCCCGCCTCTGCTTTCAAAAAACCAACGTTCAAAGCTTAAAAGAAACACTGATCCCAAAAGAAACTTTAGCCCCTCTTACCCATGAAGAGTTATTTGAAAGGATTTCAAATGACGCTTATGTTGAAGGGAGCCGAAAAGAAATCGAAAATTTATCAAAGACTGTTTATGGTAAAACCCAGGCCTTAAAGACAACATTAGATATCATAACGGCAGCTCCAAACTTAGGAAATCAGTTTGCCGATGAAACTTTACAAAACCCTCAATCAATTTCTAAATTTGCTGGGAGTAAAATACTTGGCATGAAAAGTTCAAATCGCAGACAAGCCGAACAGGCTGTTCCACAACTCAGCCAAGCCCTTAAAAATTATGGCGCAATAACACAACAAACAAAAGATGCAATTCTAGAGCAACACCAAAGAGAACAAAATCGCCTGAACCACACTGTCGAAAAACCTGGAAAAAATTTACAAAACCTTTTTGCCTTACCAGAAGAACAACAAAGGGAAGCTTTATTCCATTCTCGTTCACTGCGACAAGAACTCCATACCTTTTCACGACAACTACACAATCGTCTATCCTCAGAAGATCGTAAAGCCATACAAGAAAAAGATTATACCAGACTAGCTTGCCTCCTTGGGACATCGGAAAGCAAAGCAAAAGAAATTGCGAATACTGTAAAGAACACCCAAGAAGCACAATGCCAAGCTCGCAGCTTGAAAGTTAGTCGTTCCTCATCGCTGGCTCTTACCGGCTAAAAACGCGTGAACTTTTGCCTTCCAACAGAACTCTTTATACCAATCATTTTATCTCCATTACGCCCACCAATTGTTTTAAAATGTTACAAAAGATAGTCCTAAAAATGAATCCTGTAATCTACTATAACTTATTGATAATATTTCATAAAAAAACTGTATAAAAGACATAAATGTCCATTACATATCAATATGAATAGCGCGAAGTCTTTGGATACCATTCAGTTTGATATTCTTCTTTTGTCTTAAAAAATATCAAAAAGTGGGAAATGCGCCAAAGAGGTTTTCTAAAAATATTGAAAGGAAACAGCCATGAAAAAAAGTCACCCACAACAATATACACTTCAACAACCACCAAAAACGATCTATGCTCCCCAAAAGCCACTTGAACAACAAAATCTAGGAGCTTCTAATGTAGGAGACCTCTACGCAAAGGTTAACAAACCACCCAAAGAACAACGCAACCCACAACACTATACACTTCAACAACCAGCAGAAACGATCTATGCTCCCCAAAAGCCACTTGAACAACAAAATCTAGGAGCTTCTAATGTAGGAGACCTCTACGCAAAGGTTAACAAACCACCCAAAGAACAACGCAACCCACAACACTATACACTTCAACAACCAGCAGAAACGGTCTTTGCTCCCCAAAAGCCACTAGGAAATTCCTATGACAGACTTGGTGGGAGACCGAGTGATGGGCGACGCACCGACAGACTCGTAAACCCCTATTCAATAACGGATCTGGCGGCGCAAGGTTGGCAAACACCCTACGACACAGTTGGTGGAGGTGCACAGGGTGGACGACATCCCCAAGAACCAGAACATCTCTATGCAGAGCTTGATTTTGGTGCAAATGGTGGACGCTCTCCCCAAAGATCACTCGAATCTGTCTATACAACGGTTGGCATGGGGGCTGAAGGCGGGCAAGAGTCTGAACAACTAGAAAATCCCATCTATCTAGGCGTTGGCGGAAATAGAATCTCCCCTCCCAGAACCCCAAAAGATGTGGTTACAACAAGGCTTTTACAAAACACAAGCTTTCAATATGGTGTAAGAGAAATCCAAGAGCGATGCAAAGTTGTTTATGGAAAAGAACATGCTTTGAATGGACCACTTGCGAAGATCCTTGACGATCCTCAAAATGCAGAACAAATCTTATGGGACCTTGCAGAAAATCCTCAAAGCGCTGGTAAGCTTGCAGGTCACAAAATACTTGGTGTAAAATCTCCAAGCCGCAGAGAAGCTGAAGATGAGTTTACCCACCTTTGCTCAGCTCTTGAGAGGCATATACATACGGCACAAAAGCTCCATAAACAGTTTACACGTGAACAGGAAAGAGAAAGAGGTCAAAGACACGAAAGTCCAGAAAGAGACCCAGAACACAGACATCACCACCATCATCATCACGCAAGAGGACGAGAATACAATAGTCCAGAGCCCAGCCCACAACAACAAAGACATGGAGAAAAAGGAATGGCTTTTGCCATGTAAGGAGAGCATAAACATAAAAACAGATAGTTTTTGTTTTTCATGTAATCTTTTTTTCAGTGAGTTTCTTGGTGCAAATCATTTTATCGTGATTGCACCAAGAGTTGTTTTAAAATATTACAAAAAATAGTTCTAAAAAGAATCCTATAATTTATCATAACTTATTGATAAAATTTCATAAAAAAACTGTATAAAAGACACAAAGGTCCGTCACACTATTCTCGAATAGCGCGAAATCTTTGGAGGTCATTCGGTTGGATATCTTCCTTATATAAAAGTTATCAAAACTAAAAGTGGGGAATGCACCAAAGAGGTTTTCTAAAAATATTGAAAGGAAATATGTATGAAAAAACATCATTCACATCCTTCTGCAAATCCAGAAGCCCTCTATGCAACAGTTAATAAACCAAACAGAGGAAACCAGCGCGGACCAACCCCAGAAGAAGACGTTCTATACGCATCCGTTAGCAGTATTTCTCCTTCCAAAGGGAGACATCCTGATCGGGGAAGAGAAAGTCCTGAAACCGACTATGCAACGGTTGCTCCCCCAAAACGTGAAAAGGAAGTTCTATACGCATCAGTGAGCAGCGTTTCTCCTCTTTCAAGAGGGAGACATCCTGATCGGGGAAGAGAAAGTCCTGAAACCGACTATACAACGGTTGCTCCGCACCAAAGAGGAAGATCTCCATCTTCCCTCACAACGGAGCAAATAACTGTCATACTTTTAAAAGATCCACATGTTAAAGCATATGGAGAAGAGGTCATACATTGGGGTGCAACTGTCTATGGAAAGGACAATATTTTTCAGAAACACTTGCAAGACATACTTACAGATCCCCGTAAAGGAAAAGACCTTTCAAATCAACTTGCTGAAAATCCTGAGTCTATACATAAGCTTGCGGGCCACCAAACACTTGGCATAAAAAGCCAAGCACGAAGAGCAGCTGAAGATGGTTTTAGATTGCTCGTTGATGCCGTTGATGGTTATACGAAAGCTGTAGAAAACGCAAAAGAACAGCTATTGCAAACCCCTCTAGCGGAACAAAGACGCCATCATCACCATCATCATCATCGTCATCACGAAAGAGGACAAGAACAAAATAGTCCAGAACACAGTCCACAACGACAAAGACACGGAGAAAAAGGAATGGCTTATGCCATGTAAAGGGGCGTAAACATAAAAACAGATAGTTTTTGTTTTTCATTTAATCTTTTTTTCAGTGAGTTTCTTGGCGCAAATCGTTTCATCGCGATTGCGCCAAGAATTGTTTTAGAATGTTACAAAAAATAGTCCTAAAAATGACGCCTGTAATTCACGATAACTATTGATAACTTATTGATAATATTTCACAAAAAAACTGTATAAAAGACACAAATGTCCATTAAGCTGATTGCAAATAGCGCAGATCTTTGGAAGCTCATTCAGCTCGATATTTCTTTCGTCTCAAAGCGATCCAAGCATAAAAGGCAAGAATGCACCAAAGAGGTTTTCTAAAACAATTTTTGAAAGGAAACATGCATGAAAAAAAAACACCCTCATCCTTTTCCATCCTCTTCAATACAAGAACTTATAAAGCTCTATGAACAAGCGGCGGCAGAGGTCTCAGGCGCAGCTCCCCTTCCTAAAGAAACGCCTTCAAAAAGCAAAAGACTGTCATCCATACCGGAAGAAGATGAGGAAAGACAATCTCTTTTAAGCGAAGAAACTGTATATGCATCAACAAATCGAACAGCTTCGTTAACAAGAGGCGGCTCTACCAAAAGACCGCAAGAAGCTGAAACGACACACGCAACAATTCCTTCACAAGCAGCATTACAAAGGGCAACAAGAGTTCTCTCAGAGGAAGAGATCATTCTATTGCTTCCACACCATTCATTGGTTCGAACCTATCAAGAAGAAATCCAACATTTATCCGCAAGTGCCTATGGTAACCCAAACATTTTGCAAGAAAAAATGCAGGAAATTCAAAGAAATCCCGCTGCAGGAGAGGAGCTCTCATGGCGCATGGCAGCCCATCCTGAAAGTCTTGCTAAACTTTCCGGCACCAGCATGTTGGGCTTTAAAAATCGAGTGCGTAGACAAGCGGAAGAGAGTTATTCCGCTCTCAGTGTCACCGTTGATTGTTATACAGAAGCCGTAAAACAGGCAAGAGAGAGCCTCTTACAATCTCCAGAGCAAGAACTCAAAAACTATGAACGCTTAATGGGGAAGGAAGCTGTCACTAAACTTCTACAAAAATCAGATCAACGCGAAAAAGAAACGCTTTCAGAGACAGAAATTTCTACCAAAATTCACCAACATTCAAAAGTCAGAAGACACCATGCCCAAATCCAATATTGGTGCGGAGTTGTTTTTGGCAACACAAACATTTTGCAATCACAGGTGGAAATGCTTTTCCAAAACCCTGAAACAATAGAACAGCTGGCACAGCAACTTGCCGGAAATCCTCAGTCTTTTAACAAATACACTGGTCGTAACTTTTGTGGCTTTAAAAATAAAGCACGCAGACATGCTGAAGCGGGTCTTTCTCACCTCATTGACGCCGCTGACAATTATGCAACAGCTGTAACACAAGTAAGAGAGAGCCTTTCAAAAACTCAGCAGACAAAACAAGGACACAATGAAGCATCTTCTGAGAGAGCGAAAATCTTGCATCAACAACAAAGCGTCTCACAGTCTGCTCAACGCGTTGAGCTTTCAACAGTAACGCATGAAGGAGCAACACCCTCTACGCAACAAAGAGAAACAGATATTCGTCCTCGCAAAACTGCCGCCCCAAAAGCGATGGCTTTTGCCAGCTAAACAGACATAAGTTTTCACGTTGAATCCAACGTCTTGGCGCAACACAGGAAAGAGGTGTTTGCGCCAAGAAAGAGAGAAAATTGAAACAAAATTTATTTTTCCGTCCCTTAACCCAAACACTGGAGAAAACAATCTTTAGAGAATGAATATGATCTGAGCCAAGAGAGTCAAATCATGCGAAACCATTCAGTTTCATATCCTCTCTCATAGAAACAAATGAAAAAGCATAAAACAGAATAAAAACCAACGTACATTTTTAAATAGTATTTAAAAACAATATTGGAAGAGTTTGAAAGGAACATGCATGAAAAAAAGAAATCCCTCCCCTTTTATCACCGAAATGATGGAAAAATTTCAACAACCGGCTGAACAATCCCCCACCAGAACCCCTCCTTCCCAAGTTTCTCAAAGTTTGCCAAAAGCAACTGTAGAAAAACGCCCAGAAAATTTATCCCCCCACCCAAAAGTTGCTCCACCACCTCCCCCACGTATGAAAAGCCCAATGCAAACCAGCACAATGCCTCCTAACGCCAAAAACCAAGAGACGCCTCCCCCACAAAAAAAAGCAGCCCCACAAAGACCCCCGCGTGCAAAAGAGAGGCAACAACATAAACCAACAGTTCAAGAGTCCCCCTCCCTACAGACAAAAGTGGCTCCGCCCCTTCCTCCACGCATGAGAGAAAAAACACAAACCGGCACAACAATCTCCAACTCAAAAAACCAAGAAAGCTCCTCCACGCACACAAAAGCAGCTCCACAAAAACCTCCGCGTGCAAAAGAGAGGCAACAACATAGACCAACAGTTCAAGAGTCCCCTTCCCCGCAAAAAAAAATGGCCCCGCCCCCGCCCCCACGTATGAGAGAAAAAACACAAGCCGACGCAAAAATCCAAAAGCATGAAACCCAAGAAAGCCCCTCCACGCGCATAAAAATGGCCCCACAAAGACCACCGCGTGCAAAAGATAGAGAACAAAACAAACCAACTGCTCAAGAATCCCCTTCTCTACAGACAAAAGTGGCTCCGCCCCTTCCCCCACGCATGAGAGAAAGAGCACAAAACGGCACAAAAATTCAAAATCCTGAAACACACGAACCAAGTGTTAGACCCAAAACATCATCACATATGAAAGTGAGGCAGCAAAGCAGTTCATCATCACAAGACAGTGGAACATATGCCGTCCCGCCTTCAAGAAAACCGCACCGTATGGAAAACAGAAAACAAAGCGATACTGTCGTCCCAAAAACTTCCTCTCCACACACAGCAATTGAACAACCAAAACCGTCTCACGAACAAAAACCATCTATTAATACAATGGAAAGAGAGCTATTGCTCGTAGCATATCAAGAAGAAATACGATTTTTGAGCGAAAAGGTTTATGGCGACCGACTTATTTTAAATGAAAGAATAGAAGCAATCAAAGAAAACCCCGATATGGGAGAACAGCTCTTATGGGATGTTACAGAACGGCCTAAGTCTATTTCTAAGCTTGCTGGTAGAAAAGTTCTTGGCATAAAAAACCATGCGCGCAGAAAAGCTGAAGAAACTCTTCCCACCCTATGTGCTGCCATTAACGGTTATGTGTATACTTCAAAATATACAAAAAGTGAAAATATTTTACAAGGTTCTCACACGGAACAACAACATCAGCGACAAACACAAGAGGAAGAGCTAACAAATCAACATTTACAAAATCCGCTCAATTCAGAAAAGAAAATAAAGCCTCTCTCAAATGAGGAAATTGCCCGCAGAGTTCAACAAGATCCATCGGTTCAATATGGTCAAAGAGAGATCCAATATTGGTGCCAAATTGTTTATAATGATCCATTTATTTTGCAATATAGAATAGAAGATATGCACAAAATTCCAGAGATGGGAGAAGAGCTTGTATTTCAAATTGAAAAGGATTCTGCATCTGTTGCTCCACTTGCTGGTAAGCAAGTCCTTGGCGTAAAAAATGGAGCACGCAAAGCCGCTGAAGAAAATCTTCCTACTCTTTGTACCGTCATTAAGGAGTATGCTGAAACTGTAAAACAGTTAAGAGAAACCATTGTGCAAAACCATCAGGCAGAACAACAAAAACGTTATCAACCACCTACCGATTTCGATAAAAAATTACAAAAGCAGCAAAGCTTATCGCAGCCCCTGAAGCTGCCTGAACGCTCAACAGCAAAGCGGCATAAAGAGGTTACAGAAACTTCTAGACAAGAAGACCAGCCGCAGGTTCGACCGCGCAGAGCCGAAACATCAAAAGCAATGGCTTTGTCGTGATAAATCTCCTAATTGTTGGCTTTTTATCCAAAACTTTGGTGCAATTATCTTGCCAAGATTGCATCAAAGACGGTGTGTGAAATACAGAAAACTTTGAATAAGACACCCCATTATTTTACAGAATTCATTGATAAAATTTCACGATAATACTTCAAAATTATAAACTTTAACTTTGTTCCATGCGAATAAGGTCAATTTTTTCAATCATTCAAATAGGCATTCTTCTTTGAAGAAAACGCTATGAAAATAACATAAGGCAAAAAATGTAAACAAAGAAGATTTCAAAAAATAATGTTACCATTTGAAAGGAAATATGCATGAAAGAAAACACAGAACATTGTGCCTCCTCTACACAGGAAGAATTGCAAGAACAACACTCTGTAATTAATGCAGCCATTTCAAAGCAAATCAATGAAGAAGCGCAAAATTTTTTCTACCCCAATAGCAAAGTGCTTAAAAATAAATACCGCATCAAAGATAAAGAAATATTAAAAGAATGCTGTTCTAATGATGTAAAAAAAGAAATGATAAAACTGCATCAAGAACCTCTACCAGAGCAGTTTAATGCCTCTTATCTAAAATACCTTCATCAACGCCTCTTTTCCCGTACATTTGAATGGGCCGGACAAACACGCGAAAAGCCTTTTACATTTGAAGATGGCTCTGTTGCTTCTATGCCCATTTTGAAAAGAAAAGAATTTACAAAACCTTTTGCGATTGGCAGAAAAATACAGGAGGGACTAGAAAAGTTAGATAAAACGCTTGCTGAAAAGAATAATTTACAAGGCTTAACGCACGAAGAATTCGTTGAACAAGCAGCTGGTATAATGATAGATTTGCACCACTTGCATCCTTTCAGAGAGGGCAATAGGCGCACAAAGAGACTGTTTGTTGAAAAACTCTCTCAAGCAGCAGGACATGAGCTAGACTTTTCTCTTGTGAGCAAAAAACGTAAAGACTTTGTCCGCGCCGCTGCCATGGAACATGGTAACCCAGAGCCTATGAAGCATCTGCTTGAGGATATCTCAAATCCAGAAAAATTGCTCCTCTTACGAGAATTCACCAACTCTATGAGAGAGCTTGGATTGGATGAAAAAAATTATTATCTCGCTGTCGTTGCAAAAGAAGGAGAAACCTATCATGGTACCTATAGAGGCAGTGGACCCAATGGCTTCATGCTTGATGCCAACGGCATTTTCATCTTGGGAAATAAAAAAGATCTCACCCCAGAGCAAATACAGACATTAAAAATCGGTGATGCCCTCTCCTTTACAGCACAAAAAGTTCAAAACCCAGAAAAAAACCAGCAAAAAACATTGCTTCCAGAAGAAAAAGAAGAAAAAAGAGCCACTCTTAAAAACGATGAAATAACTGAAAAGAGCAAAGACAACGCATCCATTCAAACAAAGAAAAAAGAACAAGCCCATTTTTCACCGTGGATTGCCCCTCATGCTTTACATGACAGCGTTGAAGTTATGCCCCAAAGTTTGCAAGAACAAGAAAAAGAACAAATGGCACAACCAATTGCTCAATCGGCTTCCGCTATGAGGCAAATGCAAAAAGATTTTCAAAAAAACATTTTACAGAGCAGTAATACAGCGACAAATAATCCAATATCTGTCAAAATGACAAAGGAAACACGCTCTGATCATCAAGAAAGAACAAAACAGCCCCCAAAAAAAGCAATGGTATACTGGGATACTGGTACAAGAAAAACGGACACCGTCCCTCTCACCTTACAGGAGAAATTATCATCACCGCCTGAAACCGAAGAAAATAAGACAATGTACCGTAATTTCTTTTGCCCTAATAGTATCACCTTAAAAAATAAATATGGTATAAAAGACTATAAAAAATTAAAAGTGCAATGTGCCCATGATACAACAAAAGCAATCATTCATCTACGCCAAGAAGCGCCACCGCAAAAACTAACTTCCACATATCTCCAATATATTCATCACACCCTATTTAAAAATACTTTTGAATGGGCCGGACAAACACGCGAAAAACCATTTACATTTGAAGATGGTACCGTTGCTTATATGCCAATGATGAAAAAAGCTGGTATTTCTTTTGCCTCAGCAAAACAGATACAAGAGAGACTAGAAAATTTAGATAAAATACTTGCTGAAACGAATAGTTTAAAAGGCTTAACCCGCGAAACATTTGTTGAACATGTCACTGAAATGTTGATACAGCTCAACTATACACATCCTTTCAGAGAAGGCAATGGACGCACGCAACGAATGTTTTTTGAAAAACTTGGGCAAGTTGCTGGCCACACACTCGACTTTTCTCTTGTAACAGAAAAACGTATGAATCTTGCCAGCATTGCATCGCTAAAACATAACGATAAAGAAGAAATGAAACATCTGCTTGAAGATATCTCAAATCCAGAAAAAATACTTATTTTAAAAGAATTCATGGACAGTATGAAACATATCGGGCTTGAGAGTATTCATCATCATCTTATTATAACAGCAAAAGAAGGTCATACCTATAAAGGCTTTTACAGAGGCAGTGGACCCAATGGCTTTATGCTTGATGCTAACGGAATTTTCATCTTGGGAAATAAAAAAGATCTCACCCCAGAGCAAATACAGACATTAAAAATCGGTGACGCCCTCTCCTTTACAGCACCAAAAATTCAAAACCAGCAAGAAGTGCTTATCCCCGCACAAACAATAGCCCCCCTTACCAACAATGAAATTGCCACAAGGATAAAAAACAACGCATCCATTCAAGCAAGAAGAAAAGAAATAGAAACTTTGTGCCAAATCATTTATGGCAATCGTCATATTTTGCGGGAAAAAATTGAGATGATCCATGAAAATCATACTGAAGGAGAACAACTCACCTATCAAATTACCACCTCTCCCCAATCGATTTCTAAGCTTTCTGGTAGCAATGTATTTGGCATAAAAAACAACGCGCGCGCCCATGCTGAAGAAAATATTTTGCCCCTCTGTAGAGCCATTGATCGTTATATCAATATTTCTAAACAAACAGAAAGAGACATTCTCCATACCCATCATGTAAAACAAAGGCGGTGTGAACAGTCGGTAGAAATGCCTAAGGCTTGGATGAAAAATCTCCTTTCCTTGTCAAAAGCACAACAGCAAGAAATGTTATCAAACTCTCCTGAATTAAGGGGGGAGATAAGGACTTATATCAAAAAAATCAATGAGCGCTTATCTTCAAACGAGCATGAAGTTATAAAAGAAAATAATCCTGAAAGACTTGCGAAGAGTCTTGGCACATCAACCATTAAAGCAAAAGAGATTATGGAAATAATCAAGCAGATAAAAGAGATAGAACAGCATATACAACCCATGTATTTTTATAACCATAAATTCGATGAGCGCTTCGCACCAAACCAGTATCAATCTATCCAGCATCAATCTATAAAGAAAAACAATGAAAAAAAATGTTCCAACACCCTTGATAAAGAAGCAATTAAAGTGCAAAAAATGACAGAAATCGTCAATCAGAGTCCCAAAAGACAAGAAAATATTCAACCTCACAAAACGGAGCACACAAAAGCAATGGCAATGAATATCTAAAAGGTTTATAAACTTTAACTTTTTTGCCCCCTCTGGTAAAAATGATAGCCTTTATCCCCCTTGCCTTCATCGGCAAATCAATTGCACCTCAACGAGAATGGAAACCATGAGAGAGTAATTTTATCTTATTTCCTCAGATTTTATCCTCATCAACTGTGAAAAGAAACCTGAACAGCAAAAATGCTGTTGAAAGATCATATCTTCCTATCCTCTTGTTTATGTAATCTCTAAAACGGGAGGGCAGACAAATTTTGGGAGAACATAAAGTCGTAAAAGTAAAAACCAATCACCAGCTTTACCATCACCTTTTAGCTCAGCCTTACGACTTTTTAAAACATCTAAAGCGCTGTTTTTTTAATAATGAATAAATAATGGAAATTGCGTATTGCTCCACGCTTTTATTTTATTTGCGTTCTTTAATAGGGTCACACCCCTCACATAAAACAGAACGGTATTGGGTTGCACTATTCACGACATCACCCATAAAGAGAAATTATCATTATATATCCCTTCAAACTGTTATGATATCACTCGCATATTTCAGTTTGAAAAAGAAATTTTAATTATTTTATGGCAACAATAAAAATTTTAATACAACAGTAAACAAGGAGCATAAAAAAGTCTTCAAGCACCATTGTTGACAGAAAGATAAACACCGTCGTAAAACGCTTTCAAAAAGTATCCTTGATTAGGATAGAGATCAGATTTTTACGATTTAAAACGCTTTATTTCTCCTGTCATCGCTTCTCTTTTACAACAAAGCTGATATATCTTTATGACATTGATTAAAAAAATTGCAACAGTTGCTTCCGGAACCCTCATGAGCCGTATTTTTGGCTTCGTACGCGAAATGCTTATGGCAGCAGCCCTAGGGACAGGTCCTGTTTCTGATGCCTTTAACGCTGCTTTTCGTTTTCCCAACACATTTCGTCGTTTTTTTGCTGAAGGTGCCTTTAACGCTGCTTTCATTCCTCTTTTTGCAAAAAAAATCACTGAAGAAGGTCACGAAACGGCATGCAAATTTGCAGAAGAAGTCTTTGGCGTTCTCTTTTCGCTGCTCTTACTGTTAACGATTGCGATGGAACTGAGTATGCCTTTTTTGGTACGAACCATTATTGCCCCAGGTTTTACCGAAGATGCAACAAAATTTAACGCTACAATTCACTTTACTGCAATCATGTTTCCCTATTTAACCTGCATGTCGCTTGCTGCCATGATGGGGGGCATGCTTAATGCTCTGCGACGCTATTTTATTGCCGCCATTGCCCCACTCTTTTTAAACATTATTCTGATTGGTGTGCTTGCCTATGCTTGGATCTATAAACTTGACGCTTGGCATATCGGCTTAAATCTCTCTTGGGGTGTATTGGCAGCAGGGCTTCTTCAACTCACCTTAATTGCCCTTGCTTTGCGTCAAAGTGGAATGAAAATTTCCTTCCGCCAGCCCCATTTAAGTCCTAATGTTCGTAAGCTATTAACTTTAGCATTCCCCGCAGCCATCACAGGTGGCATCACGCAAATTAATTTGCTTATTAATACCAACATTGCTTCTAGTCAATCGGGTGCTGTCTCTTCTTTGATGTATGCTGATCGTCTTTATCAATTGCCTTTAGGCGTAATTGCCATTGCCGTTGCAACCGTTCTTTTACCAGAGTTAACACGCGCTTTGCGGAGCAAAAAGCATAAAGAAACCCACCATTTACAAAATCGCTCTATTGAATTAACATTGTTGTTAACACTTCCAGCATCCATTGCTTTTTTGCTGCTCTCCACTCCCATTGTCAGTTTGCTCTTTGAGCGAGGACAATTTACCAGTCAATCAACACACCATGTTGCACAATTACTAGAACTTTATGGATTAGGACTTCCAGCTTTTGTTCTTATTAAGGTCTTTATTCCTAATTTTTTTGCCCATGAAGATACCAAAACACCGATGATTTTTACAGGTATTTGCGTTTTCATCAATATCAGTCTCGCCTTAACATTATTTCCTATTCTATCTGCACGAGGCATTGTTATTGCTGAAATTACCTCTGGATGGGCCAACACCCTTTTGCTGTGGAGTGTCCTTATCAAACGCGGTTATTGGAAATACGACTTCCAACTGATAAAACGAATATTATGTCTCATGATGGCAACTCTTTTGAGTGCACTAGCCCTCTATTACGGATTGAATGTGTTTGGTTTTTTGTCTTTTCCTTTATCCTCACAAGCATCATTTTTCTTGCGCGCGATCACCTTAGCTGGGATCATGATTGGCATATTTTTGATCTATTTTAGTGCCTATTTTTTATTCAACACCCGTTCCTTTTTTCACACGCTTAAAAATTTGAAAAAACGCTCATAATATCTATACTTTGTCAAAAACAATAAAATGAATAACCTTAATTGAAGAAAGAGCACTCCTATGGATACCTTCACACCACTTGTCTTTTCCGGCGTACAACCGAGTGGTCATTTACATCTTGGCAATTATCTTGGAGCCATTCAGCGTTGGGTTGAACTGCAAAACTCTCATCACTGCCTCTATTGTGTTGTGGATATGCATGCGCTCACAGTCAACCCAGATCCCTTTACTTTACGCGAATCCACCAGAACAGTGACAGCAGCTTTTTTAGCCGCCGGTATTGATCCTCAAAAACACATTATTTTTAACCAATCACGTGTTTTTCAACATGCTGAACTCGCCTGGATTTTTAATTGTGTTGCCCGTATCGGCTGGCTTCAACGCATGACACAATTTAAAGATAAAGCGGGAAAAGATCGCGAAAAAGCATCCATCGGGCTTTTTGCCTATCCCACTTTGATGGCTGCTGATATTTTAGTCTATCGTGCAACGCATGTTCCAGTAGGCGAAGATCAAAAACAGCATGTTGAACTCACACGCGATATTGCACAAAAATTTAACAACGACTATGCACAGCGTATTGCCGAATTAAATTTTGGCATCTCTATGCAAACAGATGAAGAAAAAAGACAAGGCTTTTTTCCTCTTCCAGAAGCACTGATTGGAACAACAGCCACACGCGTTATGTCTTTGCGCGATGGGACGAAAAAAATGTCAAAATCAGATCCTTCAGATTTTTCACGCATTAATTTGACCGATGACGCTGATCTTATCGCAAAAAAAATACGCAAAGCCAAAACGGATTCGGCTCCACTTCCCGATACCCTTGCCGCTTTAAAAGAACGACCAGAAGTAGATAACCTGCTTGGTATTTATGCCGCCTTTGCCAAAGTTAGCAAAGAAAAGATTCTTTTAGAATTTTCTGGTCAACAATTTTCGCATTTTAAAACAGCTCTAGCCGACCTTGTTGTCCATAAGCTTGCCCCTATAACAGAAGAATTACGTCGCCTTCATCAAGAAAATGATTATATCGACTCTGTTTTGCATGATGGCGCTAAACGTGCTAGTATGCTCGCAGAAGAAAATATGAAAAAAATTCGTGAAATTATTGGATTTTTGCACGATACATAAAAATAATAAAACTAAAAACTGTAGAGAGCAAAAAAATCGTTTGTACAAAATAGAGAAAGTGCATGATTTCCAAACCCCAAAATCCGAAAAAAGAACCAAAGAAAAAAAACTTAGTTATTATCGATGAAACACCAGAGTGTCGGCGTGCCGTTGCGTTTGCCGCACAGCATGCCCAAAATACCAGTAGAACATTGGTATTACTTTGTGTCGTTGATAGTGTAGAATTTCAACATTTTCTGGGTGTAAACAACGTTATGCGTACAGAATCAAAGCAAAGTGCTCATAAAATATTAGGAGACATTGCCAGTGAAGTCCGCACCACCCATGCGCTTGAAACAGAAATAGTAGTGCGTGAAGGAAAAAAAATTGATGAGATTTCTAAACTGATCGACGAAGATAAAAGGATTGCACTGATTGTTTTAGCAGCCAGTGGACATACAGAAGGACCAGGACCCCTTGTTCAATTAATCGGGAATAAAGGAACAGCTTTTTCAATCCCTGTCATTGTTATTCCTAGCAATCTTGCCGATGAAGATATTAGATCTATTGCCTAAAAAATATAATATTCTACAATGTAAGATCTTCCCAAGCCTTCATTATAAAAGGAGAATCTATGTTTATTCAAACTGAAACCACCCCAAATCCTGCAACTCTTAAATTCTTGCCAGGACGCGTGGTTCTTTCTGAGGGCGTATTAGAATTTCGTGACCCTGAAGAAGCAGCTAAAAACTCACCTTTGGCGGCTAAACTGTTTAATATTCCCAATATCAATGGTGTCTTTTTAGGCTATGATTTTATCACCGTAAGCAAAAAAGAAGGGGAATGGCAACATCTCAAGCCCGTCATTTTAGGCACAATCATGGAACATTTTCTATCCAATGAGCCAGTGATCACTACCAACGCTACAACACAAGCACAAACCCATGCCCTTAACGAAGAATTTTATGACGAAAAAGATGCTGATATTGTCTTAACCATTAAAGAGCTGCTTGAAACGCGTATCCGCCCAGCGGTTGCCAATGATGGTGGAGATATTACTTTTCGTGGATTTGAAAATGGTATTGTTTATCTCAATATGCGCGGCTCCTGCGCTGGATGTCCCTCTTCAACGGCAACCCTCAAACATGGTATTGAAAATCTTTTACGCCATTTTATCCCTGAAGTTTTAGGCGTTGAAGCCATGCCACAATAAATATTGACCTCAATAGGTAAAATAACCACACCGATTGCCCCTCTTCAACAGCGCTCAAACATGGAATGTAAAGATCTTACGTCATTTTATTCCTGAAATTCTCGAAGTAAGCCATGCAGCCATAAAAATAGAGTACTGTTAAAAAAATCTGTCCAATAATGATACCTTCACTCACCTTTCACCTCCACATATGCCTTAAAAAGCTTTCTGCCCTTTTAAGAGCATAAGTTGTTTCAATAAACCAATTTATACGTACACAGAAGTACAATGCATGGATGTGCACTTTAAATTTATTTTGTTTTATAATCTTGTCATGCAATTTTAACGAGGAAAACACGACCTCGTTACAAAAAAGAAAACATTGCAAGATAGAGTGCCCATTTGCTTCATCTTTCTCAGTGCTTCCAACGACAAATCACGCAAAATACTTCTTGTAGCAAGCCGGCACCATCATCATATCTGCCAGCCCCTAATGATGCGACAGCTCTTTCATTAAGACGATTCATAAGAGTCATTTTTACTCCTTTCTTTCCTCATTTTTACCCACACGCCAGCCCCGCTTGTGGTGTGCAAGCAAGTGATTTTAATTGATTCAACATGGAACAGATTTGAAATGAGAGAATCCCACGTTATTCGGGGTTCTAATTCAATATGAATAACGCTAATTTATTATTATAAATCAATATGTTGTTTCAGCCACTCGACAAAGATCACATTTTGCAACTTGAATGAGAATTCTGACATTTTTCTTATTTCAATTCTGTTTTTATTGCATCAATCAAAATCGTCCGCTTACACAGCACAAACTGGATAATAACAAAAACTATTTTTAATAGCTCTTATGTACACTTTTATAAGAGACTGTTGCAGCACTAAGAGCTGAAAAATGAATGACAGTACGACCTTATCAAGGTCATAGCGTCCTTTTTCCATTCTTAAAATCAAGAATTTCCTCTATCATTTTCAATCTCATTTCCATAAATATGACGCAAAAGGTGTAACTACCCATAAAAAATAAATACATTGAAGCCAGATCTATTATGGTTGTTTGAGAAATTATCTGATAAAAAAATGAGAATATTTTTTCAATTCAGCAGAAATAAGTTTGTCTACTTTACGGCGTTGTTTTTCTCATAAAGCGCACACTTTTATTGTTGCTTATGAGTCAACATCCAGTCCCCTCATAACCCCATATTAAAAGAAAAGAAAGAGTCGCTATTTCTCTGCGATACATGGCTTTGCAATAAAGGAAAACATATTGCTCCTATCTGATTGGTGTAATCTATGAAACAAGAAAAGAAGCCCATTGGAGAAAAATATGCCCAATTAGAGAAGAATGTAAAAATAGAAAACCAACGAAATGCAAAAACAATTGCAAGAAGATAAATGCCTAAACTTTTTTCACAAACTCCGACTTTAAACTCATCTGACCGATCCCAGGAATTTTGCAATCGATATTATGATCCCCATCCACCAAGCGAATATTCTTTACCTTCGTCCCCCCTTTTAAAACAGATGAAGCGCCTTTTACTTTCAGATCTTTTATCACCATAACGGTATCTCCGTTTGTTAAAATCTGACCATTGGCATCATAAACAGTATTGGCAAGAACCGTATCATCGTTTTTTTGTGGCCATTCATGCGCGCATTCAGGACACACAAAATTTTCACCATCTTCATAAGTATAAAGACAATCACAACGAGGACATTTGGGATATTGGGTCATAAATTTCCCTTTTTTAGAAAAAACATTCATTATGACTGGTCATAAAGCAAGAAGTGCTTATTGTCCATTATTTTAGAAAAATGTTTCCCTTTGTTTCAATCCTCATCTGCCAACTGTATTCATGAATGCTATCATCACATACTATACACAAGTTTATAAAAATGATTGATCATTATACAACTCAAATAAGCCCCCCGCATATCATAAAATTTACTCACTGCATTCTCTCTAATAAATTAATCAAAATCATTTTCTTATACATCACCAATGCAATTAACGAATGGATAACAAAACAATTAGAAAAGGAACATCTCTGAATAAAACGTTCTCAGAGAGCTAAAAACTATTTCAGCATTGAGAAACAAGAAAATGATGTCCCCAACTTAACCTTTTATTTAAGTAAAGATAACAGTCATAATGTTAGAGAACAGACTGATTTATGATCATAGTTAATGGTTTTGTATATTGAATGAAAGCCGATAAATAAGCTGAGATTCTCTCAACCCCTTTTACATTGAAACAACCAAAGCCTTTTGTTTGCATGTTACAAGTAGGAAAATCCGTGTAAAACGATTATCCAAAATACTAAATACTCTCAAATATAAGAGCCAACATTGAAAGCGGGCAAAGTGAATAATGGTGCCGTCTTACTCTCTCATAAGCGTAAAAATGGTGCTGCTCAATGGATGGATGGCCGGTTATCCCTTTCAAAGCAACACGCATAAGATGCGTTTTTAGTGTCTTGAGAGAGAAGATTCTTTAAAACAAACATATGAAATGTGCAACAATGATCGTATTTTGTTTTGTATGAGAAACATTCCCCTATTAAACAAAAATTGCTATCAAGCCATTGAGCAAACCCATTGGACATAAATGATCCGATTATGCTCGATTATAATTTCCTACAGCATTTAGTTTTAAGAATCCCGCAGTTTTAGGAATCCGATTGATATGGAAAGGTGGAAAAAACAAGTCTCGCCTAAAAATAGAGTTAAGCTCTCCCTTATGCACATAAAATCACACCCCTAAAATCACATCCATGTGATCAATCATCATACCTTTACAAAAAAACATTCCAATGATCTTAGGTGATAATATCAGGACGATCTCGCCCCAATGCTTGTTGTATGTTTAACAGTTTTAGTGCTACCTGTTGCAAAGGTTGGAGAACTTCTTGCGGATTAAAATTGTGTTTGCGCGGATCACTTTCATACTGTTCAAAATAAAGTCGTAAAGTAGCACCTAGCGTCCCTGTTCCCGACAAACGAACCACCAACCTTGCTCCATTCTCGAAAAAAATACGTATACCTTGCCGCGTGCTAACGCTCTGATCAACGGGATCATGATATGTAAAATCATCTGCTTTTTTGACGAAAAATCCAGAAATTTCAGTTCCTGCATGTGGTAAGTGCGCACGCAAATGCTCTAGTAATGCCAAAGCTTTATCTGCTTCGACTTCTTCATAATCATGCCGTAACGTGTAAAAACGCCCATAGGTGGACCAATGCTGTTGAACAATCTGTGCGACAGTTTTTTCTGTTACCGCTACAAGATTTAACCAAAATAGGACAGCCCATAAACCATCTTTTTCGCGGATGTGATGAGAGCCCGTTCCAAAGCTTTCTTCACCACAAAAGGTTACTTTTCCCGCATCCAAAAGGGTTCCAAAAAACTTCCATCCCGTTGGCGTTTCAAAAAAATTTAATCCGTGTTTTTCCGCAACTAGATCAGCAGCACGCCCCGTCGGCATAGAGCGCGCTATCCCCACAACACCTTTTCGATATCCTTTAATAAGGTGTGCATGTTCAGCCATAATAGCCAAAGAATCCGAAGGCGAGACAAATTGTTGACGACCAATAATGAGGTTACGGTCTCCATCACCATCAGAGGCGGCGCCAAGATCTGGTCCTTGCTCTGACATCAATAAATCATAAAGATCCTTAGCATAAACCAAATTGGGATCTGGATGACCGCCTCCAAAATCTGGCAAAGGAATACCATTAACCACCGTCCCTTCAGAAAATCCTAAGCATTTTTCAAAAATTTCATGGGCATAAGGCCCTGTTACCGCATGCATGGCATCAAACCGTAAAGTAAGACCTCGAGCAACAGCCTTGGCAATACAGTCAAAATCAAAAAGCTCCTGCATCAAAGCAACATAATCAGCGACAGGATCAATAATATCAATCCGCATGGCTCCCATAAAGATCGTACCTTGCCTATCTAAATCAATATCTGGTGCTTCAAGAATTTTATAAAAAGAAAGACGTTGCGATGTTGCAAAAATAGCATCACATAAAGAATTAGGAGCGGGTCCCCCATTGGAAATATTATATTTAATACCACAATCTCCTTCTGGACCACCAGGATTATGGCTTGCAGAAAGAATAAGTCCACCATGGGCATGAGTTTTACGAATAAGATGCGAAACAGCAGGTGTAGAAAGAATACCGCCCCTTCCCATTTTAACACAAGAGACACCATGCGCCGCTGCCATCTTCAACACAATCTGAAGGATAGTACGATTAAAAGTGCGCCCATCCCCCCCCAGAATCAACATTTTTCCTTCAAGAGGTCCAATATTATCAAAAAGAGATTGTATAAAGTTTTCTACATAATGGGGTTGTTGAAAAACAGACACTTTTTTGCGCAAACCAGACGTTCCCGGTTTTTGCCCCTCAAAAGCCGTGGTTAAAACTGTCTTTATGGTCATATCAATACCTTTATATTCTTTCCTATAATTTTAAGGTGAAGAGTATCCAAAGTCGACCATTAATTCTACTTGACGGAAGTGTGAAATATTTGCACACTCGTTAGAAGTAAGAATTTTTAAAGAAGCCCTTTTATTTAAAACGCTTTTTGCCATATGTTTTTAAATACGAAGGCTGTTTTAAAACAAAATTTTCGTAAAAGAATACAGGAGCATCATGATGATGAAAAAAACAGTTCCCAATGTAACATTCCACACACGCGTACGCGATGAATCAGTGGATGGAGACAATCCTTATCGGTGGCAAGAAGTTAACAGCGATGCTTACTTTAAAGGAAAGCGTGTTATTCTTTTTTCTCTTCCTGGAGCTTTTACCCCTACTTGCTCAACCTTTCAGCTGCCTGATTTTGAAAAACTCTATGATGAATTTAAACAAGCGGGTATTGATGAAATTTATTGCCTTTCCGTCAATGATGCTTTTGTCATGAATGCTTGGAGAAAAGCACAAAATATCAAAAACGTGAAATTAATTCCCGATGGCTCTGGTGAATTCACACGCAAAATGGGTATGCTGGTTGCAAAAGACAATGTTGGTTTCGGCATGCGATCATGGCGCTATGCAGCTGTTATTAATGATGGTGTGGTTGAACAATGGTTCGAAGAAGCAGGTTTTTCAGATAATTGTGCAACAGATCCTTATGAAGTTTCTTCACCACAACATGTTTTAGAAGCCTTGAAAAGCTAATTCCCCCAATCGTCTATTTAAACAAAATTTTACGACACAAATTTCCTGAGGAGGAAGATTTGTGTCGTTTACTTTTTACAACATCTATTCGTGAAAGCAGACACGATAAGTTGATTGTACACCTTCTGTGAGAAAATATTACAGCAATAATTTTTTCAATAAATATTTCATGCTTTAACGGCTTTGAAAAAATTTGAAAAATTGCTGATGAAAAATCTGGACCCGTTGTGGAGCTAAAAAATCAAAGAGTTAAAAGCTGTTGCACGCTATCAAAAAATGGGGATGCAATTGCCAAATGCGCAAATTCATGCAAAACTCTCTCAGAAACATCAAGGACTAACGTATTGATGAAATATGCAAGATCAATGCTAAATTTCTCATACTGAGAAAAACTTTGTATCGAACAATATTGATTTATAAAGATAATTTATAATTTTGCATATTGAATGAGAGGAGCCGAATATCATAAGATTGTTTTATTTTATCCCTTCTTATATTGAATCCCTTAAAACTATTTTCTTGCTCATTAGCAAGTGGGATTGGCATATGAATAAACGATTAAAAAGAGTAAAAATACCTCTCGTAAACGCGCCAAAATACAAGAGCTATGAACATCATTACTGCAAAGTTCACAAAAGTATCAAGAAAGAAAATACAGATCAAACATTTGTTTGAAGAGGTGCACAGTTCAAATTAACTTATGTCTCATAAAAAGAAGAAAATATGGCATAAAAACCGCTCTGCATAAAGAACCATTCATGGAGAATATTAAATCAAAACAGATCCCGCAAACATTCCAATTCACATACCATAAACAAACTCATTGCTGTTCTCATAGCCATTTATTCTAAGCTTTTATTTTTCTCTAAGAGAAAAACGGTTAAAGGAGTTGTTTATTCGGGTATTCTACCGTAAAGTGTGCTTCTATCTCTTCCTCTTCATCCAACTCAAAATCTTCATCACATTCAGGAAGACCAAAAATATCTGGATTGATGAAATAACAATCTTTTTTTGTCCCCTTCGCTACAATTTTATTCTTTTCTAATTCTTTGATACCTTCTTTAAAACTTTCAAAATTAAGATATTCTGGTTCTTGAATTGAAAGATCACAAGTCAAAAATTCCTCAAGAATATCATGATCCAATGTTATCTGATCAAACCATAAATCCACATCATCCCCCTCATCTAACATTTTCCCTACCTGCCACAACATCACAAAAAATGCTTTCATACCACTAAATGATAACCCAAAAATCATACGCCGACACGACGAGGCGCCTGAAAAGGTAATTTGCGGAAGATCTTCAAATCCGAAATTTGAAGGAGGAAGTTTAAATGATTTTCCAATATTCTCAGGTCTTTCAAGAATAAAGGGATTTCGTTCATAGAGCAGAGTAAAATCATATTGGACCATTTTCATTTCTCCGTTAAAGAATTGACTTTATGAAAAATGCATATTATCAGTAAGTTACCATTATGGCAGCTTACAATTCATCCAAACATGCTCCTGTAAAAAATTGTTCGATTTAAGTCATTCCATTGTTTTTTGAAGCTTAAAAAGTCTTTTAGGATAAAACGCTCTAGTTCTCCCTCCTTTTGCAATAAGGCTAGATTTTGTAATGTCCAAGAAGAGAACATCAAAGGATTTGATACTCATAGATGAGAATTCAAAGATGAAGCCAATATGAACTTGTCAATATTTTTATAAACTTTTGGGAAAGCGTTGCGTGAAACCTTTTAATTTTCTCAGAGTTTTTGTTCGTTACAATTTTTTTGCTCATTTTAACGCATTATCATCGCATCCTCAGAAGGGCACGTTTTATAGCAAATAGTGCTTATTTATCTCTTAAAAATCTCTCTTTTATGCCGCACGCACTTCAAAACCCCGCTTTTGAACGCGTGCACCAACACGTATAAACGAGCAAAGCACAAATTTTAAAAATTGAATTTCAAATTTCCAAAATATTTCGAACAATCACTTCGATAAAGACTTTTACCATTATCATTTTTGGGCGGCTAAAATATCCTGTACTGTTTTGACCAATTGATCTTCATCAACCGTCACTTGTGCTGGTCGACTTTCACGCCATGTTTGATTATCCTTAATTTCATGAGACAAACGCGCCCCTTCAATCAAATCTTTAATCTGTATTTTTCCGCTCTCACGTTCTTGTGAGCCTTGGATAACCACACAAGGCGCTTGGCGTCGATCTGCATATTTCATCTGCGCTTTTATCCCCGATGCCCCCAAATAGAGCTCAGCACGAATTCCCGCACCACGCAACTGCATCACCATTTTTTGATAACCAGCAACCGCCTCTGGCTCTTTATCCATCATCAGCACCACAACCGGCCCTGTTGTCTCCTTCATAGGCAACTTTTCAAGATTTTGCAAAGCAGCGATCAAGCGTGAGACCCCGATTGAAAAACCTGTTGCCGGAATATTTTCACCACGAAAACGTGCCACCAATCCATCATAGCGCCCACCACCACCAACGGAGCCAAAAACAACTTTCTGCCCATCATCATTGAAAACATCAAACAGCAACGTAGCCTCAAAAACAGGACCTGTATAATAATCCAGTCCACGCACCACCGATGGATCAATCTTGATACGATTCTGAAAGCCATTTGCGGCAAAAATTGCTTGCATTTCCTCAAGCTCACGAATTCCCTCACGCCCTTGAACATGATCACCAACCACTTCTTTAAGAGCCTCAAGCGTTTCTTCTGCTGTTTCAGCTCCAACAGCAGTTAAGGTAAGAATACACTCAATCTCTTTTTCCTTAAGCTCCGCCCCTTTTGTAAAGTCACCACTTTCATCCAAACGCCCTTTTCCCAAAAGCAAACGCACCCCTTCAGAACCAAATTTATCCAGTTTATCAATTGCTCTTAAGACAGTTAAGCGCTTTTCAGCCTGCTCATTTCCCCCCAAACCAATTTTCTCTAAAACGCAATCGAGAATTTTTCGGTTATTCAGACGAATGGCATATTCATGATGCTGAAACCCTAATTTTTCCAAACTATCAGCTGCCATCATACAAATTTCGGCATCAGCTGCAACCGTTGGTGTTCCAACAATATCCGCATCAAACTGCATAAATTGCCGAAACCGCCCTGGACCTGGTTTTTCATTGCGAAAAACAAAGCCAAGACGATAACTGCGATAAGGCTTTGGCAAAACTTCAAAATTCTCGGCAAAATAACGAGCAAGAGGCGCGGTAAGATCATAGCGCAAAGACATCCATTGCTCATCATCATCTTGTAGCGAAAAAACGCCCGCATTTGGACGATCTGAATCCGGTAAAAACTTACCCAGCACATCTGTATATTCAAAAATTGGTGTTTCCAGTGCTTCAAAACCATAAAGTTCATAAACTTCACGAATTTGCGCAATCATTGTTTCAGTTGCATACAACTGTGCACTTGTACGATCAACAAACCCACGGGGTAAACGGGCTTTGGTTTTTTCTTGTTTTGATAACATATTTTTCTCTAACAACAATATATATTCACCGATAACGTGTGTCTATCTTATAGAAACAAACGCTGCAATAACTTTATCAACTGAAAACTGGTAACAATATGCATAAGCTTTTGCTTTTAAAAGATGCAAACCTTTACCCTTAAGGCAATCTACTGAAAATATTTGTACTTTCAATAGGAACATAGCCTCCCGCTCAACATGAAATGCCCGCTTAACATTCAATGAAAAGACATCTGTGCTTGTTGAAAGAAACCTCAAAGCGACAGTTGATTCTTGATAAATCGGAAGCATCCCCCTCAAAACCCCTCCCTTTCAGAATTCTTCAGATTTATTACAGATGCAAAAATCCTCAAGACATCAGTGTGCTTTGCGCTTGTTCTGCAAAATAATTGATAACATTTTTTAAATCAACAATATTTCGTCCAGCATCTGTAATAGAGCGTGATACAGAGGGAATAACATTCTGCCAAAGTCTTTGTGGAAATTGATTTGCTAGTTGTGTCATTGTTCCACCTTGAGCGCCAATACCCGGAACGAGAAACAGACTATTTTTTAACTGCTCGATTGTGTCTTTTGATTCAGATCCTAATGTCGCTCCTATAACCGCACCTATGGGGCCAATATTATGATGAATAACCGAAGAATGACTATTATAATCACAAATACACTGTGCAAGATGAAGAGAGAGTGTCTGGTCACCAATAAGCGCATTTCGTATTTGTTTCCCCTCTGGATTAGAAGACTGAACAACCACAAAAACCCCTGCTCCTGTTTCTTCTGCAACCTTTATCAGAGGAATAAGAGCATCAAAACCCAAAAAAGGATTAACTGTCATGGCATCCACCTTGAACGCACTACTTGGACCAAGCCAAGCCTTACCATAGGCTTCAGCAGTAGAGCCAATATCCCCCCTTTTTGCATCCGCCAGAACCAATATGCCTTGTTCGTGTGCATTTTCAATCAGTTCTTTGAGAGCTTGAAGACCTTCCACACCATATAATTCAAAAAATGCGACTTGCGGCTTTATAATACCTACTTTACCAACAACTGCTGTTAAGAGAATATCACAAAAATCTTTTAGACCTTTATAATCAAAGCTTAGTTTCCACGATTGCAAAACTTTATGGCTCGGATCAAATCCAATACAAAGAGGTCCATAGATTTCACGATTTTTAAAAAAAGTTGAACGAAACATTTTATATCCTAACAAGGTCTCTCTTTAAACTTTTTGATACAATCAAAAAGAAAAGCATTTGTCAAAAGAATACAATAGCTAAAACACAAAGAAAGAGCTCTCTATACAAAATGTGCTTTTATTTATGAAACATAAATATATTCCCATTCGTAACGCTTATCATATGTTTATCGACCAAGACGTTGTCATGAGATAAAAATTCAAATTTATGAAAGAATATAAACAAAACAGCATCTATATTATAATGACCTCATAAAGCCCTATAGGCATGCCTTGTCGTTTTCACCCCCCTTTTTTATGATCAACAAAAACTCTCTATGAACGCGCTTTAAACAAAAGTTTCAAAAGAAAATGCCCCACCATGATGATCTCGATCTTAGCTTTAGATTTTTCCTATTCCTTTTTGGCGCATATCTATTCACTTTTGGAACATAATTAGCAAAAAGGCATTGTATCTCCAGCATATTCAAGGAGATAAAACATGGAAACTCGCATTCCTGAAAACACACCATTCGA
>NZ_JBHIOW010000009.1:0-81735 GCF_042195725.1 Bartonella sp. AP65SXKL | reverse complement strand
GTTTTGCTATTCGTGAAGGTGGTCGTACTGTTGGTGCCGGTATCGTCTCTAAGATCATTGAATAAATAATGCTTGTTAAAGGGGTGTTAAAAGTGTTTTAGTTTTGAGAGTTAGGGGTATAGCTCAGTTGGTAGAGCGGCGGTCTCCAAAACCGCAGGTCGCGGGTTCAAGTCCTGCTGCCCCTGCCAAAGGGGGATTTTACATATAAGGGAGTGGATTTTGCTGCCTTTTTCGCTTTTTTTGATATGGGGCTTGTTTTTTTGTGTGTGAAACGGTATTGAATAGAAAGTAAAGAAATTGCATAAGTCTGAAAGTTGGCTTTTGCATTTTTTCCTGTTTATTTTGTTCTATAAAACACAATAGGACTAGAGAGAGTATAGTGTGACGATGGCATCTAAAACCAATCCGATTACCTTTTTGAAGCAGGTTTATGCAGAAACAATTAAAGTGAAATGGCCTACACGTCGTGAGACGGTTATTTCTACTATTATGGTTTTGTTGGTAACTGCATTGGCTTCAGCTTTCTTTTTTATTGTGGATCAGGTTATGCATTTTGGTGTTTGGCGGGTTATTGATCTTCTGAAATATCTTTTTAGTTGAGAATGTAAGGAAGTGTGACTGTGGCAGCTCGTTGGTATATTGTTCAGGCATATTCAAATTTTGAAAAGAAAGTAGCTGAAGCTATTGATAAGGAGGCAAAGCAAAAGGGACTTGATCATCTTTTTGAAAAGATTTTTGTTCCAACAGAGCGTGTTGTAGAGGTTCGTCGTGGACGCAAAGTTGATACTGAGCGAAAATTTTTTCCTGGTTATGTTCTTGTTCGTGCTGAGTTAACAGATGAAGTTTATCATCTTATTAAGAATACGCCTAAAGTGACAGGTTTTTTAGGGTCGGATGCGCGTCCTGTTCCTATTTCTGATCGAGAGGTTGAGCAAATTCTCAAACAAGTTCAGGAAAGGGTTGAGTCTCCAAAGTCCTCTGTATTGTTTGAGGTTGGAGAGCAAGTTCGCGTTGCTGATGGTCCTTTTGTTTCGTTTAATGGAATTGTTCAAGAGGTTGAAGAAGAGCGCTCTCGTCTTAAGGTTGAAGTGCTTATTTTTGGGCGTCCTACGCCTGTTGATTTGGAATTTGGTCAGGTTGAAAAACTCTGATTAAACTTAGAGTAGTTTTAATTACTTTAAGGAAGGAGTGGGAGGTGATTTATAGCTTTTGTCGGCTTAATGATCCGAACCACGTGACTGCAAGCGGGTAACGGGCAAGATGAATTGTCAGTATACCAGTGAAATTAAAGGCAGATTGTTATGGCAAAAAAAAGTATAGGTCAGCTTAAGTTGCAGGTTCCTGCAGGAGCTGCTACTCCATCTCCACCAATTGGTCCAGCTCTTGGGCAGCGTGGTATTAATATCATGGAATTTTGTAAGGCGTTTAATGCAGCGACACAAGAAATGGAAAAGGGGGCACCGATTCCAGTTGTTATTACGTATTACCAAGATAAGTCTTTCACCTTTTCTCTCAAGACGCCTCCTGTATCATTCTTTTTAAAGAAGGAAGCAAACCTGAAATCTGGCTCAAAAGAGCCTGGTAAAGTGTCTGTAGGAAGCATTTCTCGCGATAAAATTCGTTCGATTGCGGAATCAAAGATGAAAGATCTTAATGCGAATGACATTGAGGCAGCAATGCGTATGGTTGAAGGTTCTGCTCGCTCGATGGGCTTGGAAGTGGTGGGCTAATATTATGGCAAAAGTAGCAAAAAGAATAAAAAATATCCGAAAAGATATTGATTTTAATGAACTCTACGCTTTAAAAGATGCCGTTTCAATGGTTAAGGAGCGTGCCGTTGCTAAGTTTGATGAAACAATCGAAATTTCAATGAACTTGGGTGTTGATCCTCGTCATGCTGATCAAATGGTTCGAGGCGTTGCTCATTTGCCTAATGGAACAGGGAGAAATATTCGTGTTGCCGTTTTTGCTCGTGGGGATAAGGCTGAGGAAGCTAAGGCGGCAGGAGCTGATATTGTGGGTGCCGAAGATTTATTTGAAAGCGTTAATAGAGGGACTATAGATTTTGATCGTTGTATTGCAACGCCAGACATGATGCCTCTTGTTGGTCGTCTTGGTAAGATTCTTGGTCCACGGAGTTTGATGCCGAATCCGAAAGTTGGTACTGTAACACTTGATGTCGCCGGTGCTGTCAAAGCTTCTAAAGGTGGTGCTGTTGAGTTTCGTGTGGAAAAAGCTGGTATTGTGCATGCTGGTATTGGTAAGGCTTCTTTTGGTGTTGAAAAAATCGTAGAAAATATAAAAGCCTTTGCAAGTGCAGTTATTAAAGCCAAACCGCAAGGTGCAAAAGGTGAGTATATTAAGCGCGTTGCTGTTTCGTCGACTATGGGAATTGGTGTTAAAGTTGATCCAGCAACGGTTCGTTCAGAGCTAGTATAAGCTGATTTATAATTTTGTTTTGGGGTATGGGAATATCAAAATTGTATTTAAAATGCTGATTTTGATCAGCTCGCTATCTAAGCTTTATAGGGCTTAGGTTGTACCGGGAGAAATTCCGGAATATCCTGTCCGAGATTGTAGGTGATGCTTTTAAGTATCTTAATCAAAAAAACCTGCATGAGACTGGGGTAAAAACTGAGAGTTAAAAGACTTAAAGGGTTTGAGCCAAGGTTGCCTTTGAACGCTGTGCGTGAAAAAGGGGACAGGATCCTCATCGGTGACATGAAGTATTTTATGTTATCAAAGGTAACCAACAGGTTTGTTTTAAGCAAATCTGTTAAATGGAGAGAGACAGTGAATAGAGCGGAAAAACGCGAATTTGTTACATGGCTTAACGAGGCTTTTCGGAAGTCTGGTTCTGTTGTTGTTGCACATTATTCCGGTCTGACAGTTTCACAGATGAATGATCTGCGTTCGAAAATGGGTGAAGCTGGCGGTGCCGTTAAGGTCGCCAAAAACCGTCTTGCTAAAATCGCTCTTCAGGGCACGGAATCTGAATCGATAGTGGGTTTGTTTACTGGACAAACACTTATTGCTTATTCAGAAGATCCAATCACAGCACCGAAAGTTGCTGTTGATTTTGCGAAAAGCAATGACAAATTTGTCATACTTGGCGGTTCAATGGGTGCAACAAGTTTAACTGTAGATGCTGTGAAGTCATTGGCTTCATTGCCTTCATTAAACGAGTTGCGTGCAAAACTTGTGGGTATGATTTCTACCCCTGCGACCCGTATTGCACAGGTTGTTAATGCCCCTGCTGGTCAGGTTGCACGTGTCATTGGAGCATATGCTCAGGAGGATAAGGCGGCTTAAGGCTGTTTGTATTCACGTTTATGGAAGAGCTTTAATGCTTTTCTGTTTTTTTGAATAAGATTTAATAATGGTTCAAATCTTTTAATTGAAGGAATTTAAAAATGGCTGATCTAGAGAAGATCGTAGAAGACCTTTCTAATCTAACCCTTTTGGAAGCCGCTGAGCTTTCTAAGTTACTTGAAGAAAAGTGGGGAGTTTCGGCTGCTGCTCCTGTAGCTGTCGCTGCTGTTGCTGGTGCTGCTGCTCCAGCTGCTGAAGAAAAAACAGAATTTGATGTTATTCTTGTTGAAGGTGGCGCACAAAAAATTAATGTTATTAAGGAAGTTCGTGCTCTTACTGGACTTGGTCTTAAAGAAGCTAAAGATCTGGTTGAAGGTGCACCTAAGCCTATTAAAGAGGCTGCTTCTAAAGAAGAAGCAGAAAAAATTAAATCTCAACTTGAAGCTGCCGGTGCTAAGGTGGAACTTAAGTAAATTTAATTTTATCGGCGGGCATTTATGTTCGCCGATTTTCTTTCTCTTAATACAAAGAGGGAAAATAATGAGTAAAAAACTTTTCCCAATGGTTTCGTAACAGGAATGGGATAGGTTTGGATTACTTACCCCTTCATCATAGAGTCAAAGAGATAAATGGCTTATGTTGGTGGGGAAAGTTAATGATGCTCATTATTGAGTGTCAAGTGAACTGGTCTGCATATGCAGGTTAATGGTATAAGGCTTTCAAGGTTGGTCTACCTTGAAGAGTAAAGATCAAGGAGCGACGATGGCTCAGACTCACGCAATGATGTCTCAATTCAATGGTCGTAAGCGCGTACGGAAATTTTTTGGTAAGATTCCTGAAGTAGCAGAAATGCCGAATCTTATTGAGGTTCAAAAAGCCTCATACGATCAATTTCTCATGGTTGAGGAACCGAAAGGTGGGCGACCAGATGAAGGTTTGCAAGCTGTTTTTAAATCGGTTTTTCCTATTTCAGATTTTTCCGGTACAGCTATGCTTGAGTTTGTAGGTTATGAATTTGATTTACCAAAATTTGATGTTGAAGAGTGCCGTCAACGTGATTTAACTTATGCTGCCCCATTAAAGGTCATATTGCGTTTGATTGTTTTTGATGTTGATGAGGATACTGGCTCCAAAGATATCAAAGACATTAAAGAGCAAGGCGTTTATATGGGCGATATGCCTTTAATGACGACGAATGGTACCTTTATTGTTAATGGTACGGAGCGTGTTATTGTTTCTCAGATGCATCGTTCTCCTGGTGTCTTTTTTGACCATGATAAAGGAAAGTCCCATTCATCAGGAAAGCTTCTTTTTGCTGCTCGTGTTATTCCGTATCGTGGTTCTTGGCTTGATATTGAGTTTGATGCTAAGGACATCATTTATGCGCGTATTGATCGACGGCGCAAGGTTCCTGTTACTAGTCTTTTGATGGCATTAGGTATGGATGCGTCGGATATTTTATCGACGTTTTATGATAAAGTGACTTATGAGCGTGATGGAGAAGGATGGCGAGTTCCTTATTCTGTGGATCGCTTTAAAGGAATGAAGCTCATTTCTGACCTTATAGATGCAGATAGTGGTGAAGTCGTTGCGGAGGCTGGTAAAAAATTAACAGTTCGTACTGCGAAGTCTTTGGTAGAAAAAGGACTTAAAGCGGTTAAAGTTAGTGAAGATGATTTATTAGGTTGTTATCTAGCCGAAGATATCGTCAATTACGAAACAGGTGAAATCTACCTTGAAGCTGGTGATGAAATTGACGAAAAAGTATTAAAAGTTCTGCTCGATGTTAGTGCTGATCAAGTCAATATTCTTGATATTGATCACATGAATATTGGCGCTTACATCCGCAATACTTTGAAGGTGGATAAAAATGAAAGTCGGCAGGATGCGTTATTTGATATTTACCGGGTGATGCGTCCAGGTGAACCTCCAACAATCGATACAGCAGAAGCAATGTTCCATTCATTGTTTTTTGATCCAGAGCGTTATGATCTTTCAGCTGTCGGGCGTGTTAAGATGAATTTACGTATGGATCTTGATTGTCCAGACACAGTTCGCATTTTACGCCAAGAGGATATTCTTGCTGTTGTTAAGATGTTGGTTGAATTGCGTGATGGACGTGGTGAAATTGATGATATTGATAATCTTGGCAACCGTCGCGTTCGTTCCGTCGGGGAGTTGATGGAAAATCAATATCGCATTGGTCTTCTTCGTATGGAACGTGCGATAAAAGAGCGTATGTCATCGGTTGAAATTGATACAGTTATGCCACAGGATTTGATCAATGCAAAGCCTGCGGCAGCAGCAGTCCGTGAATTTTTTGGGTCTTCACAATTGTCGCAGTTTATGGATCAAACCAATCCATTGTCAGAAATTACCCATAAGCGCCGTCTTTCTGCTCTTGGTCCAGGTGGTTTGACTCGTGAACGTGCGGGTTTTGAAGTCCGTGACGTACATCCTACGCATTATGGTCGTATTTGTCCGATTGAAACACCAGAAGGCCCCAATATTGGTCTGATTAACTCCTTAGCAACATTTGCGCGAGTTAACAAATATGGCTTTATTGAAAGCCCATATCGAAAAATTATTGATGGAAAAGTCACAAAAGAAGTTATTTATCTTTCAGCGATGGAAGAAGCAAAGCATTATGTCGCTCAGGCTAATTCTTCATTAGATAACGAAGGTCGTTTTATAGAAGAGTTTGTTGTTTGCCGTCATGCTGGTGAAGTTTTAATGGCGCCGCGTGATCATGTTGATTTGATGGATGTTTCACCAAAACAGTTGGTTTCAGTTGCAGCAGCGCTTATTCCTTTTTTGGAAAATGATGATGCGAATCGTGCGCTTATGGGATCGAACATGCAGCGTCAAGCAGTTCCTCTTGTACGCGCTGAAGCGCCATTTGTTGGGACGGGAATGGAATCTATTGTTGCGCGCGATTCAGGAGCTGCTGTGAGTGCAAAACGTAGTGGTGTTGTTGATCAAGTCGATGCTACCCGTATTGTTATCCGTGCAACAGAAGATTTAGATCCTTCAAAATCAGGCGTTGATATTTACCGCTTACAGAAATTTCAGCGTTCTAATCAGTCCACTTGTATTAATCAGCGTCCTCTTGTACATGTCGGTGATAGGGTAGAGAAAGGTGATATCATTGCAGATGGTCCATCCACGGATCTTGGTGATTTGGCTCTTGGGCGGAATGTTCTCGTAGCCTTTATGCCTTGGAATGGATACAATTATGAAGATTCTATTTTGTTATCCGAGCGCATTGTTGCTGATGATGTGTTTACTTCAATTCATATTGAGGAATTTGAAGTTGCGGCACGCGATACAAAACTTGGACCTGAGGAAATTACGCGCGACATTCCTAATGTTGCGGAAGAAGCGTTAAGAAACCTTGATGAAGCTGGCATTATTTATATTGGTGCTGAAGTTCAACCAGGTGATATTTTAGTTGGAAAGATTACCCCAAAAGGTGAAAGTCCCATGACGCCGGAAGAAAAGCTTCTGCGTGCAATTTTTGGGGAAAAGGCATCCGATGTTCGTGATACTTCTATGCGTATGCCTCCTGGGACTTTTGGTACTGTTGTTGAAGTTCGCGTTTTTAATCGCCATGGCGTGGAAAAAGATGAACGTGCGATGGCAATTGAGCGTGAAGAAATTGAGCGTTTAGCAAAAGACCGTGATGATGAACAGTCTATTCTTGATCGCAATGTTTATGCGCGCCTCACCGATATGTTGACAGGTAAAGTTGCTGTAGAAGGTCCGAAAGGCTTTTCGGGTAGTAAAAAGCTTGATAGTACAGTAATGGGGCATTATCCGCGATCCCAGTGGTGGCAATTTGCTGTTGAGGATGAAAAGCTTCAAAATGAAATTGAAGCTTTGCGCAAGCAATATGATGAATCAAAAGAAGCATTACAACGTCGCTTTATGGATAAGGTTGAAAAGGTCCAAAGAGGTGATGAAATGCCTCCTGGTGTCATGAAAATGGTGAAAGTTTTTGTGGCTGTGAAGCGCAAAATCCAACCAGGTGACAAGATGGCGGGACGTCACGGGAATAAGGGTGTTGTTTCACGTATTCTTCCCGTAGAAGATATGCCATTTCTTGAAGATGGGACCCATGCTGATATCGTCTTGAATCCGCTGGGTGTGCCTAGTCGTATGAATGTTGGACAAATTCTTGAAACGCATCTTGGTTGGGCATGTGCGGGGATGGGCAAGAAGATTGGTGCTTTGTTAGAGTTATATCAAGAGACTGGGGATATATTGCCGTTGCGTCAGCGTATTGAAAATCTTATGCCTGATGATAATCATAATGAACCAGTTCGTCAGTATGATAATGAAAGCCTTTACAAATTGGCCTTGCAGATGAAGAAAGGGGTTTCAATTGCAACGCCTGTTTTTGATGGAGCACATGAGTCTGATATTAACATGATGCTGGAAGACGCAGGCTTAGATAGTTCAGGGCAGGTTACGCTTTATGATGGTCGTACTGGGGAGCCTTTTGATCGTCCAGTAACGGTGGGATATATTTACATGTTGAAATTGCATCACCTTGTTGATGATAAGATTCATGCGCGTTCTATTGGTCCCTATTCACTTGTTACGCAGCAGCCATTAGGAGGTAAGGCACAATTTGGTGGTCAGCGTTTTGGTGAAATGGAGGTATGGGCGCTTGAAGCTTATGGTGCTGCATACACTTTGCAGGAGATGCTAACAGTAAAATCAGATGATGTGGCTGGTCGAACAAAAGTCTATGAGGCAATTGTGCGTGGTGATGATACATTTGAGGCAGGTATACCCGAAAGCTTTAATGTGTTGGTAAAAGAAATGCGCTCACTTGCTCTTAATGTGGAGCTTGATGATGCGCGTGAACTTATTGCACAGCGGGCATTGTCTGATACGGCAGAATAATAATTCAAGGAGCGCACTAGAAAAGGGCTGCGCTCTTATTACTTTAAGAGGCTCAATAACCTTATTAAGGCTATACAGGTCATTTTTAAAAGTAAATGTATTTTAAAGAAGATCTGTTATAAAATAAATGAGATATTACAACAGGTTCTAAGAATCTTTGAAGGAGAACAGCATGAACCACGAGGTCATGAATCTTTTCAATCCTCAAGCGCCAGCGCAGACATTTGACTCTATTCGTATTTCTATTGCGAGTCCTGAGAAAATTTTGTCCTGGTCGTATGGTGAGATTAAGAAGCCTGAGACTATTAATTATCGGACTTTTAAACCAGAACGTGATGGTCTTTTTTGTGCACGTATATTTGGCCCTATTAAGGACTATGAATGTCTATGTGGCAAATATAAACGCATGAAGTATAAGGGCATTATTTGTGAAAAATGTGGTGTAGAGGTTACTCTTTCGCGCGTACGTCGTGAGCGTATGGGGCATATTGAACTTGCGGCACCCGTTGCGCATATATGGTTTCTTAAATCATTACCAGGCCGTATTTCTACACTTTTAGATTTAACTTTAAAAGATATTGAACGGGTTCTTTATTTTGAGAATTATATTGTAACCGAACCAGGGTTAACATCTCTTAAGCTCCATCAGCTTCTTTCTGAAGAAGAATATATGCTTGCTATTGATGAATTTGGAGAAGATCAGTTTACAGCTATGATTGGCGCTGAAGCTATTTACGAGCTTTTAGCTAGTATGGAGTTAGATAAAATCGCTAATGATTTGCGTCTTGAATTAGCTGAAACAACTTCAGAGTTAAAGCAGAAAAAATTGATTAAACGACTTAAAATCGTTGAAAATTTTCTTGAATCTGGAAATAAGCCAGAGTGGATGATTATGAAAACAATTCCGGTTATTCCACCGGATTTGCGTCCATTGGTTCCGCTTGATGGTGGGCGTTTTGCGACATCAGATCTGAATGATCTTTATCGGCGTGTTATTAATCGTAATAACCGCTTGAAGCGGCTGATTGAATTGCGAGCTCCTGGAATTATCGTACGCAATGAAAAGCGTATGGTACAAGAAGCTGTTGATGCATTGTTTGATAATGGACGGCGTGGGCGTGTGATTACTGGAGCCAATAAACGTCCTCTTAAGTCTTTATCAGATATGTTGAAGGGCAAGCAAGGGCGTTTTCGTCAGAACTTACTTGGGAAGCGTGTTGATTACTCGGGGCGTTCTGTTATCGTGACGGGTCCTGAATTAAAATTGCATCAATGTGGTCTTCCCAAAAAAATGGCTCTTGAATTATTTAAGCCTTTTATTTATGCGCGGCTTGATGCAAAAGGCTATTCATCAACGGTAAAGCAGGCAAAGAAGCTTGTTGAAAAAGAACATCCAGAAGTTTGGGATATCTTGGATGAGGTTATTCGTGAACACCCTGTTTTGCTCAATCGTGCACCAACATTGCACCGTTTGGGAATTCAAGCTTTTGAGCCTATCTTGATTGAGGGAAAAGCTATACAGCTACATCCATTGGTGTGTACTGCTTTTAATGCGGATTTTGATGGTGATCAGATGGCGGTTCATGTTCCGCTTTCTCTTGAAGCACAACTTGAAGCCCGTGTTTTGATGATGTCCACCAATAATATTCTTCATCCGGCCAATGGTGCTCCCATTATTGTTCCCTCACAGGATATGGTTCTTGGTCTTTATTATCTTTCAATTGTTTCTGAAAAAGAACCAGGTGAAGGAATGGCCTTTTCTGATATAGGTGAGCTTCATTATGCCTTGGAAAATAAGGTTATAACGCTTCATACGAAGATTAAAGGCCGTGTTAAGAATATGGGGAAGGATGGAAAAGAAGTCTCTAAACTTTATGATACGACACCTGGTCGTTTGATTATCGGTGAGCTTTTGCCAAAAAGTGCGGATATCTCATTTGATATTGTCAATCAAGAGATGACGAAAAAGAACATTTCTAAAATGATTGATCATGTTTATCGGCACTGTGGACAAAAAGAGACGGTTATTTTTTGTGACCGTATTATGCAGCTTGGCTTTTCTTATGCTTGTCGTGCAGGAATTTCATTCGGTAAGGACGATATGGTTATTCCTGATAGTAAGTCGCGTTTAGTCGCAGAAACAGAAGCTTTGGCTAAGGAGTACGAACAGCAATATAATGATGGTTTGATTACACAAGGTGAAAAATACAATAAGGTTGTAGATGCTTGGGGTAAATGTACAGATCGCGTCGCAGATGAAATGATGAAACGTATTCAAGCTGTGGATTTTGATCCTAAAACAGGTCGTCAACGGCCGATGAATTCTATCTATATGATGTCGCACTCTGGTGCTCGTGGTTCTGCTAACCAGATGAGACAATTGGCCGGTATGCGTGGATTAATGGCAAAACCATCGGGTGAAATTATTGAAACACCCATTATTTCAAATTTTAAAGAAGGTCTAACTGTTAATGAATACTTCAATTCCACGCATGGTGCACGTAAAGGACTTGCTGATACTGCGTTAAAGACGGCGAACTCTGGTTATTTAACACGGCGTCTTGTTGATGTTGCACAGGATGCTATTATTTCAGCAGTTGATTGTGGTACCGCAAAAGGGCTTACCATGCAGCCGATTGTTGATGCAGGACAAATTGTTGCCTCCCTTGGGCAAAGAATTCTTGGTCGTACAGCGCTTGTTGATATTCTACATCCTGTCTCTGGAGAGGTTATCCTTGAAGGTGGAGCAATGATTGAGGAAGCTGATGTCGCGAAGATTGAAGCAGCTGGGATTCAATCTGTTCAAATTCGTTCTGCATTAACATGTGAAACACGTCTTGGTGTTTGTGCAAAATGCTATGGTCGTGATTTGGCGCGTGGAACACCTGTTAATCAGGGAGAAGCGGTTGGTGTTATTGCTGCTCAATCCATTGGTGAGCCGGGAACACAGCTTACTATGCGTACTTTTCACTTAGGAGGAACTGCGCAGGTTGTTGATTCATCGTATTTAGAGGCATCTTATGAAGGTAAGGTGGAGATTCGTAATCGTAATGTAGTTCGTAACTCTGAAGGCCATTTGGTTGTTATGGGGCGTAATATGGCTATCCTTATCAAGGATGAGTTAGGAAAAGAGCGCGTTGTACATCGTGTTAGCTATGGTGCTCATATTTTTGTTGATGATGGTGATGTGGTTAAACGTGGCCAACGTATAGCAGAATGGGATCCTTATACACGTCCAATTTTAACGGAAGTTGAAGGCTATGTGGGTTTTGAAGATATGATTGATGGTTTATCTGTCACTGAAACAGCTGATGAATCTACGGGTATTACGAAGCGTTTGGTGATTGATTGGCGCGCTAATCCACGTGGTGCGGATCTTAAACCAGCTATTATTATTCACACGGATAAAGAAGGTGAATCCATTGCTAAATTGTATAAGGGAGGTGAAGCCCGTTATATGATGTCAGTGGAAACTATTCTTTCTGTTGAGCTTGGTGCTCATGTTAAGGCTGGTGATGTTATTGCTCGTTTGCCAATGGAAAGTGCCAAGACGAAAGATATTACGGGTGGTCTTCCTCGTGTGGCTGAGCTTTTTGAAGCGCGTCGTCCAAAGGATCATGCGATTATTGCTGAAGTTAGTGGTACAATTCGATTTGGCCGTGGTTATAAGAATAAACGTCGTATCATTATTGAACCAAATGATGAAACTCTTGAGGCAGTAGAATACTTGATTCCAAAAGGTAAGTTGTTCCACTTCCAAGAAGGCGATCAAATTGAAAAGGGAGATTATATCCTTGATGGTAATCCAGCACCTCATGACATCTTGGCGATTAAGGGGGTTGAAGCTTTGGCATCTTATCTTGTTAATGAGATTCAGGAGGTTTATCGTCTGCAGGGAGTTCTTATTAATGATAAGCACATTGAAGTGATTGTTCGTCAAATGTTGCAAAAAGTTGAAATTACTGAATCTGGAGATTCTGGTTATATTCCAGGTGATAATGTTGATCGTATTGAACTTGATGAAATCAATGATAATTTGATTGCAGAAGGGAAGAAACCTGCATCTGGTAATCCCATTCTTCTTGGAATTACAAAAGCTTCTCTTCAAACACCTTCTTTCATTTCGGCGGCATCGTTTCAGGAAACAACACGTGTTCTTACTGAAGCAGCAGTTTCTGGTAAAATTGATACTTTGCAAGGACTTAAAGAGAACGTTATTGTCGGTCGTCTTATTCCAGCAGGTACGGGTGGTACAATTTCTCAAATCCGTCGTATTGCTGCAGTTCGTGATGATTTGATTGTAGATGAGCAGCGTAAGTCTAGTAATAACGAAGTGGCTAAGGCTATGTTGACAAATATGACAACTGGGGCCGTTGCTGAATAATTTAAATACAACACCACATAATATAAAAACGTCTGAATAGAAAGTTTAGACGTTTTTTTATTTCGAAATGCAGAAGTTGTATATTTTTTTGAAAAATATCAAAAATTATAAGGCGATAGTTATTTTAAACATCTTTAGTAGCTTATTATTTTGTAATGATGCTTATCTTTTTTGTTACTTTATTTTAAAGTTTCTTAATTTCTAAAAGCAGTATAGAATTTTTCCAAAATATGTGAAACTCAAAAATCATATTCAAGGAAAAGAGTTGATTATCTACAAATCAAATAAGATTGATTTTGAACTTTAGGAAAATTTTTGATTGATATCTTCTATAAAAATTTAAAAGGACTTATGATGAAAGATCAAGAGTCTTTTCTATAATCTAAAAAATAATTGATTCTCTACTATACAATGTTTGTGAATGTATTTTCTTCTAAATTAGAATGCAGAAAAGTAGAGATTAAGGTGCTCACTAAGTTTTATAAAAAATAGACATATTTCTTATAACAATGTGATCTATGCAGACAGAATAATAAAATGTACGAATATTATTCAATTGGAAAATTAACACGTGAGTTTTCAATAATAGCTCGAACTTTGCTATGAAGAAGAGGGACTTCTTATCCCTTTTCGGTGTGGAAGTACACGGCTTTATACATAAACGGATCGTCATAAGTTAAAACAAATCCTGTATGCTAACAGAGTAAAATTTTCGTTGTCTGAAATATCTGATATGTTGACAATGGTTGGAAAACCACCTGATGATGAGAAAAAGCTTAAGAAATTAATTGCAGGAATTCATAAAAAACGAACTGATTTAAAGCAGATGCAGCATGATGTTGATGATCTTCTACAGGATTTAGAACGAATTGAAGAGAGTTTTTTTGAGAGCTTAGCGGAGTTGGGGGGTAGTCATTGATTATAAATTTATTTTGTCTTCTTTTAGACTAATTTCTTTCTCTTAAAAGAGATAGATTATACCGTCTCTAAGGGGAATATTTACCACTGCGTGAAATGTGTAAGTCATTTAAAGAAATAGAGTGTTTGAAAAAGCTGCAAAGGTATTTTCGCAGTATATTATTCTTGATAAGAAAAAACTATTTTTCACAAAGAAAGTAAAAACAATGACAGTTTCTCCTATGAGTGTTTTTCAATCTATATTGTCACGAAAGTCAATTCGCGCTTTTACTGATCAGCCAGTTAGTTTGGAAACAATCAAAGAAATCTTAAAACTTGCAGCACGTGCACCATCTGGAACAAATATTCAGCCATGGCAAGTAATTGTGCTTACAGGAAGTGTATTACAGAAAGTAGGGCAAGAGCTTTCACAACTTGTGCTTTCAGGTGTAAAAGGAGAGCGTGAATATAGTTATTATCCACGTCAGTGGCGTGAGCCCTATATTTCAAGGCGTCGAAAAGTTGGTTTGGATCTTTATCAGAGTCTTGGAATTCAAAAAGGTGATGAAGAAAAAATACTTCATCAAAAGGCGCGAAATTTTTTATTTTTTGATGCACCTGTAGGACTCTTATTTACAATGGATCACGACATGGAAATGGGGAGTTGGCTTGATTTGGGTATGTTTATGCAGACCATTATGTTAGCTGCACGTGGATTTGGATTAGATACCTGTCCTCAAGCTGCTTTTGCTGATTATCATAAACAGATTCGTACGCTTTTATCTATTCCTTCTGATCGCCATATTATCTGTGGTATGGCACTTGGTTATCGCGATATGAGTGCTCCAGAAAACAATTTTGAGACAGAACGAGAATCGTTAGAAAAATTTGTACGTTTCATTGAAACATACCCATAAAATATTTTATACAATTAAGCATATGTTTTGAAGAACTTAGTGCATTATGAAAAATATTTCCGATAAGATTTCTCATCCTTATTGAATTTTAATATTGCATATTAACACTTATTTTACTACGTTTGGAACATTGGGAGTGGTGACTCTAGGGGCATTGTCCGTTTTAAAGGTTGGCTAATGGAAAACACTATAGAAAGAAAGTGTTGGGTGGTAGCAAGACGAGCGACATTCGTGTTTATTGTTGTCATTTTTTTAGTTTATCTCGCAATTTGATTTTAAGCGGAAGAAACGTTATGAAAAAGCATATATGCTCAAGCTGTACTATAGTTTAAGGTGATACGTGTTTCTATCTGTTTTTGAACTTTTTAAAATTGGGATTGGTCCTTCTAGCTCACATACGATGGGACCAATGACTGCTGCTAATATGTTTTTGCAAAAGATAGGAGATTTTTCTCAGTCGTCTGATGTTCAAGTTTCTCGTATACGTGTTTATCTTTATGGTTCTTTAGCTTTCACGGGTATTGGTCATGCAACAGATAGAGCTATCATATTAGGACTTTTAGGAGAAAAAGCTTCTACTGTTGATCCTGATAGCATGGGGTTTTTGTTAGAAAAAGTTATACGTGAAAAAAAAGTGCAACCAGAAGGTCATCCCGCTTATCAGTTTGATGTGCAACGTGATCTTATTTTTGAACGAAAGCAAATCCTCCCTGGACATACAAATGGACTAGCCTTTGAAGGACTTGATACTGATGGGAATGTTCTGTTGCGGCAGATTTATTATTCTATCGGTGGTGGCTTTGTTGTGACTGAGGATGAATTAAGCCATATGAATGATAATATACAACCAGAAGCATTTGAGGTACCATATCCATTCGATTCTGCTTGTACAATGTTATCAATGGCAGAAAAATCAGGACTTTCAATTGCTGAAATGAAGCGCTTAAATGAAGAAACAAAGATAGAGCGTTCTTCTCTTGATGTAGGGCTTGATGAAATTTTTTCAGCGATGACAAATTGCATTGATAGAGGTCTTTCACAAGAAGGTGAGTTGCCTGGTGGATTGCGTGTTTTAAGGCGCGCTAAAAAGCTGCATGAAACGCTTTTGGAAAAACAAAAGAAAAATTACAATTATCCACTTTGGGCAAATGATTGGCTTTCGGTGTATGCTATAGCAGTCAATGAGGAAAATGCAGCAGGTAGTCGTGTTGTTACAGCACCAACAAATGGAGCAGCCGGTGTCGTCCCAGCCGTTTTGCGTTATTATCTTCAGTTTAATGATGATTCAGATCGAGAGGGAATACATAATTTTCTATTAACGGCAGCAGCTATAGGCGGTGTTATCAAACATAATGCCTCTATTTCTGGTGCAGAAGTTGGGTGTCAAGGTGAAGTTGGAACGGCATCTTCAATGGCCGCAGCAGGGTTGACCGCAGCGTTAGGTGGAACACCAGCTCAAATTGAAAATGCGGCAGAAATTGCGCTTGAACATCACTTGGGAATGACATGTGATCCTGTTGCAGGTCTTGTACAAGTGCCTTGTATTGAGCGTAATGCAATGGGAGCTGTTAAGGCGGTAACGGCTTCTTCTCTTGCATTATATGGTAATGGAGATCATTTTGTTTCTCTTGATGCTTGTATAGAAACAATGCGCCAGACTGGTCATGATATGAGTGAACGCTATAAAGAGACAAGTAAAGGTGGTCTTGCAGTCAATGCGATATCTTGTTAAGAGCTGGAACATTTTTCAATCCATAACTGGACTTTTTGGAGAGAGATCGTATTTCCTAATAAAGCTTATGTTTTTTGTTCCTTATAAATCAAAATTCCACTTTAGTGCAGCAGTAGTTTGAAATAAATCTGAGATGATTCAGTGTTTTCTTAACGAATAATAGGTGTTGCATGCAAGCTTGGAGGGGAGAGTGTTGTACATCTGTTTGATTTGTCTCTAAAGTGGGGAAAAGTGTAATTTGGAAAAAATAAGAAAGCGTAAAGTAAAATTAGTGATCAATCTGCCATTATTTTTAGCTGGGTTTTATGGCTTTAAAAAGTTTCCATAGCCATATATCTTTTAAGTAATGGAAGATTATGCCTGAGTATCCAAGGAAAATTTGTTTTAAGTCTGAATAATTATGATGAAGAAAGTAGAATTTTAAAGGTTTTAATTTTTTAAAAGTGAAGTTTTTTCTACCTAGTATGGTAAAAAATGCCTTGAAAAAAAACACTAATTTACAATAATTAAGAGATATATTGGAAATATCTTTTTTATTTATAAATTTTGTACCGACAAAAAAATTAAAATAAATAATAACGTATACATTAAGAAATATTTATAAAAATTCTCATGAGAATAGAATGCACACGATAGAACATTGTCGTGTTACGCGTTCGTGAGTTCGTTTTAAAAAAATATCTCTCAGGCCTCCCCCCAAGCTCATTTCGCGATGGTACCTGTGAATGATATAACGCTAAATCCATTGAGCTGTCTCTATCTTTATGCTTAATAAAAAGAAGTACGCTGGCATGGTTACACACTTTACCAGAGCCCCCCTCTGTACAGGGGGACTAAAGCACTTGGCATTTGAAACGGTTCATTATAGGCATTTTTAGTCTTTTTGGGACAGTTTCACGCTACACACTAATCTCGCTCATAACATGCAAGAGACGGTTTTGATTGATTCAACATAAACAGATTTTAAATGAGAGAATCTTACGATATTCGAGATTCTCATCTAACAAACAAAATAATTAATTATCTTTATAAATCAGTATCTTGCATATGAATAATATAATGTAAGTTTTCCATGAATGGTATAAAATCTATAGAGTATTAGCATCTTTATTTATAAAGGGAGAAAACCAGCACTATCATCCTTTTTTCAACTTTCAATATTACAAAAGATCCTAGTACTTGAAATGATTCATAAGGGATACTTTGATTCCTTTTGTAAATGCTTTATATGTCAATTTTGCTCGTGATGAGCAAGCGAGCGATTTTGACTGATTCAATATAAGAAGTAAAATAAGAGTATTTTACGAAAATCTCTTGTTCAATATACAAAAAATAAATTATAATTATAAATTAAAATCTTATGGAAATCGTTATCATAATATTTAATCTGATAATTTATTTACGTTTTTTCATCGATAGTATTTGTATTTTCCAATTTTCTGTGCCTGTTGACATAAATACAAGTAAGAGAAGTGAGATTGTTTTTTTTACAGCGTTTATGTTGTATAGGGAGCGTTATTAAGAGGGATTTTCTTTATTGAACTTTTACAATAATCCCACCAAATGATAAGCTTTCATCTAATGAAGCTATTCATTTTTTCCAGAAAGATATCAAGGATAATTTTTTATATTAAATCCAAAAAGTGGAAAAATATTGGGTATTTTTATGTCCTTAACAATGTTTTATTGAAAGCTTGGAGATATTGGATAGTTGGAAAAGCTGTCAGAAAATTCAACAATTTAAGAAAAAAGTATGTTTATCAAAAGGTTTTCTAAGGCTGTAGATAATGGTTAATAATAAAATAATTTTTTAGAGAGGGTCTGTAGAATTAAATATTTGTTGCTCCTAAACGGATTTTAATAGGCACATTACCAGTTTGGCTCGCAACGCGTAAATGAATGCGTACAGGAGGCATTATGAGACGACGGTTGCGCATTGTTTGGCAAATGAGAAGGTTAACAAGAGACTGTGTATCTAATGCAGTAGAATTATATTTTAAACCAGTAAGTTTTGCGGCAGCATCGTGAAGAGAACGCAATGAAAGGAGGGATGATTGCTTCAATAAAACTTCTTTTTTATGGAATGAAGCAAAAGCATTATCTGTCATAATACTATCCTTAACGCAGAATTCAAAAATTTTTAGTAGGCTACAGTATAGCAGTTAAAATTTGCTTTCTTTAATGTAGAGCAAGCGTCAAATGCAGCTTTTTTTGATTGAAACCCTGTAAAGCGCGCTCGGTAATAACGCCGCCCATTTTTTTCAAACAGTTGCATGTGTGAAGATGCGTGCTTTAAAGTAGAAAAAGCTATATTTTTTGCTTTTAAAAGTAGAGTTTTTGCTTGTTCTTCACTAGGAAGAGAACCAATTTGGATAGCCCATCCGGCATTTTCGGACAAAGAGACTGTTACAATTTTATGAGTCTCAGCCGGTATAGTTTTTTGAGGATTCGGTATTGGTATAATTACCTTATTGACAGCCGTTATTGCGATATTGGAGTTTTTAGGTTGTTCTGCAAATGCTGTCAACATAGTCGAAATTTCATCGTCAAAATTACTTGAATCAGCTTTAATGGTCGGTATAGGAGTATTGGCCCCAGTGGGTAAGTGATAGCGTACAGAAGCTATTAAACGTTCACCACTTTTCATTTGGCTTGCTTTGGGCAAATATTGATTCAATAAGCTAGCCATATGCTCGTCACGTGCAGTAGATGATTTACCTCCCATAACAACAGCGACAATAGAGCGCCCCTCAAGACGCATCGAAGTTGCTAAATTAGAACCTGACATTTGTGTGTAGCCTGTTTTAATTCCATCGACACCTTTCATTATTTTAACAAGTTTATTGTGGCTGTTAATTTTATGTCCACGGAAATTAAAACTTTTTGTTTTGAACAATTTATATTGTTTGGGAAAATGTTTACGTAAAGCTAATGACAAAGTCGCTATATCTTGTGCTGTAGAATAATTGTGCACATCCGGAAGTCCTGAAGCATTTGCAAAATGTGTATGTTTCATGCCAAGTTTACGAGCTTTTACTGTCATCATTTGAGCGAATTTTTTTTCACTACCTCCAAGATATTCTGCAATGGCAGCAGCAACATCATTTGCGGATCTTGTAATGAGTGCTTTAGCTGCTGATTCTGCAGAAATTGTTTGGCCTGCTTTAAATCCAATTTTTGTCGGTGGACGCATTGCTGCATAATGTGAAACAGGAATTGGTGTATTTGGTGTCACACGACGCATCTGCATAGCTTCAAAGAGTAAGTACAATGTCATCATTTTTGTTAAAGAAGCAGGATAACGTTTCAGTGTTGCATTGGCTTGAAATAAAGTTTTTCCCGTAGTAGCATCTATAACAATAGCCGCATACTTATCAGGATAGGCGCCTTGAGGTGTGGCGGATGCCCAACAGTAAGAAAAAGCTAACATAACAAAAGAAATTGCTATTGTTTTACAGTAGCGCATAATTTTTTGATAATTAATATACACTTGCAGTATCCTATTTCTCCATTTATCCTAAAAAACTTCTATAAAGCTTCCTTTTCTGTAATTTATTGATGCAGTTTAGACGAATGGTATTACTAATTTGTTTACAGAAGTTATTTTATGAGTGAGTGATTGAAGTCTAACCATAGAGGGAAATTTTTTTCTAATACAAACAGGTATTGCAATAGTTATGAAAGAATTTAAAATTAATAAAAATGTGCTGCATGGAAAACGATAATGGGACAGATGCTCATAATAAACTCTATAGCTCATATTATGCATAATGAAAAGGGCAAGAATTGGGATGAAGGTAGGCATGGTGCGGTTATAATGCCTAAGGCTAGAGAAAAACTCGAAAAACCTAAATTATGTCGAGTTTTTTTGCTTAATGATGATTACACACCTATGGATTTTGTTGTTTTCGTTTTGAAGAACTTTTTTAAAAAAAGTTTCGAAGAGGCAACGCGGATAATGTTAAATGTTCATCACAATGGGATAGGAGAATGTGGGACTTACACTTATGAAGTCGCTGAAATGAAAATATTACAAGTGAGGGAATGTGCGCGTCAAAATGAACATCCGTTACAATGTGTAATGGAATGGAAGTGAGGAGCTATGCCATCTTTTACACCTAGTCTTGAAGAGGTTTTGCATCGTGCATTAACAATTGCTACTCAAGCACGGCATGAATATGCAACACTAGAGCATCTTCTACTTGCGCTGTTAGATGATGCCGATGCAAATTCCGTTATTCAGGCTTGCCAAGTAGATGTGGAGGAATTGCGAGAGCGCTTAACCAATTATCTTCGCTCAGAGTTAGATGAACAGATTAGAGCTGATGAGGATACAAAGCCTACAGCTTTTTTCCAGCGTGTTATCCAACGTGCGGTGATTCATGCACAATCAGCTGGAAAAGATGAAGTATCGGGGGCAAATGTTCTTGTTGCAATTTTTTCTGAACGTGAAAGCCATGCAGCATATTTTCTTCAAGAGATGGGAATGACACGCTACGATGCTGTACGTTTTATTTCACAGGGTGTCACGCGTGATGATGGGTTATCCATGTTACTTGAAGGACTTGAAGAGCAATTAGATCAGCAGATTTCGGATAATGGTGAAAGAGGAACAAGTGCTTTAACGAATTATTGTGTTGATCTCAATTGTAAAGCACGTAATGGAAAAATTGATTTATTAATTGGCCGTGAAATAGAAATTTCACGCATGATACAGATTTTATGTCGAAGGTCAAAAAACAATCCGCTTTTGGTTGGTGATCCTGGAGTAGGGAAAACAGCTATAATTGAGGGGTTGGCAAAGCGTATTGTTGATGGGCAAGTGCCTGAAGTTTTATCAAATGCAACAATATTTTCTCTTGATATGGGGGGACTTGTTGCAGGTACACGTTATCGCGGTGATTTTGAAGAACGCTTAAAGCAAGTTATTAAAGAGTTTGAGCTGTATCCAGATGCTATTTTATTTATTGATGAAATTCATACCTTAATTGGAGCAGGAGCGACATTAGGGGGAAATATGGATGCAGCAAATCTTTTGAAACCTGTGTTATCTTCTGGAACTATGCGATGTATTGGTTCGACGACTTACAGAGAATATCGCAAATTCTTTGAACAAGATCGTGCTTTAGAGCGTCGTTTTCAGAAGATTGATATTAATGAACCTTCTGTTACAGATGCGATTAAGATTTTGCAGGGGATGAAGCCTTACTTTGAAGATTTTCATCAGATTAAATACACAGATCAGGCGATGAAGGCATCTGTAGAATTATCTTCACGTTATATAATTGACCGTAGGTTACCTGACAAAGCAATTGATATTATTGATGAAAGTGGCGCAGCGCAAAAGCTTTTGCCACAAAAACAACGCAAGAAGAGTATAGGTGTTAAAGAAATTGAAGCGACTGTTGCTACAATTGCAAGAATTCCATCAAAAACAGTTTCCCGGAATGATCAGAAGATACTGAGTAAGCTTGAAAGAGAACTCAAACATGTTGTTTATGGTCAAGATCAGGCAATTTCCGTCTTAGTTTCATCCATAAAATTGGCGCGAGCAGGTTTACGCGAACCGGATAAACCAATAGGAAGTTATTTATTTTCAGGACCAACAGGTGTAGGAAAAACTGAAGTTGCAAAACAGCTTGCATCATCTTTAGGCATTGAATTATTGCGTTTTGATATGTCAGAATATATGGAACGGCATACGGTAGCACGTTTAATCGGAGCACCTCCAGGTTATATAGGGTTTGATCAAGGAGGTCTCCTTACAGATGCCGTTGATCAGAAACCTCACGCAGTTCTATTGCTAGATGAGATTGAGAAAGCGCATCCAGAGTTATTTAATATTTTATTGCAGGTAATGGATTATGGTAGATTAACAGACCATAATGGTAAGAAAATTGATTTCCGCAATGTTATTTTGATTATGACAACCAATGCTGGTGCTTCAGATATGGCAAAATCAGCTATTGGATTTGGGAAAGTACATCGTGATGGTGAGGATATAGAAGCAATCAATCGGTTATTTACACCAGAATTTCGTAATCGGTTAGATGCAATTATTCCGTTTGCACCTTTATCTCATTTAATCATCAATCAGATAGTGCAAAAATTTATTTTTCAGCTTGAAGCACAATTAGCTGATCGGGGAATTTGTTTTGAATTAAGCCCTTCTGCAACTTTATGGCTTTCTAATAAAGGATATGATTCTCAGATGGGAGCACGCCCATTAGGGCGTGTTATACAAGAATATATTAAAAAGCCATTAGCTGATGAAATTTTATTTGGAAAGTTACGCAATGGTGGTACCGTTCGCGTATTGACACAAAAATCAAATGGTAAAAAAGAAAGCTTACAGTTAGAAATTTCATCTTCCGATATATCTGTAAGTTCAAAGAAAAGTAAAATGGAAAACTTTACAAAAAAACGTGTAGGAAAAAAAAGCACAACAACTTAAGAGTGTGTTATAAAGCTGCACGAATTTTTTTTGCATTCTCTTCAAGTATTTCTGGAGGCGTTACCATATCATTATGAGGGGTAAGCTCTATTCCCTCCATACGTGGTATAATATGAAAATGAAGGTGATAGACGGTTTGTTGACTAGCTGCTTCATTAAATTGCATGACAGTTATGCCATCTGCTTGAAAGGCTTTTTTGACAGCATTTGCAATTTTTTGAACAGCTTTAATAACAGGAAATAATGTTTCAGGATCTGCATCAAGTAAGTTTCTAGAGCCTTTTTTAGGAATGACCAGCGTATGACCTGGTGCCTGTGGCATGATATCCATAAATCCAATAACATCATCATCTTCGTAGACCCGAACAGAAGGGATTTCATTGCGAATCAATTTAGCAAAAATATTGTTATTGTCATAAGCTTGTTTCATACAAATATTTCCTTTTATCGTAAGTTTAAGATTCTAATTTAAAAACGAAAAAATGCAAGGTTTATCAGAGTGTAAGACAAAGAAGTATTTTGACTTCAGTTATATTTAGGATAATGCACTGTCTTAATGAAGGTTTAGATTTCTATGATGGCTTCAACTTCTACAGGAACATCCATAGGAAGAGAGGCAACACCAATAGCAGAACGGGCGTGTTTTCCAATTTCACCAAGGATATTGACGAATAAATTAGAAGCTCCATTGGCAACAAAAGGAATATCGGTAAAATGAGAATCTACAGCCACAAAAACAGTAATTTTGACCACACGTTTTATTTTATTTAAGTCACCCAGAGTTGCCTTGAGTTGCGCGAGAATATTGAGAGCGCAAGCTTCAGATGCTTTTTGGGCTTGTTCGGTATTCACAGTTGCACCAACTTTACCGATGGCTATTGGTTTTCCATTAATAAGAGGGAGTTGTCCAGAAATAAAGAGTTGATTGCCACTTTGTGAAGTGGTGATGTAATTGGCAAGGGGGGAGATTACTTCAGGAAGAGTGATTCCGAATTTTTCTAAGTTTTTTTCAATCATATTGGTCATAATTTTAACTCCATAGCTGCTCTATAATATATTCATTGCATAATCTATTTTTTGATTTAAGAAAATGTGTGGTTAATTGAGAAATTAACCTTTTTTGCCTTATTGTATGATGTTATGCAACGGGGATAAAGTTCGGAAGTTGGGAATGATTAGATCATTATTTATAATAATTTTATATATTGTTTTTTTATGTACTGCGAGAGCTGAAGAGCGCATTTTTATTGTGCCTCATCGAGCAATTTATGATTTTCATCTCGATAGTGTTTCTCATGAAATGACAATTTCTGCGATGTCAGGACGAATGGTTTACGAGCTTACTGGTTCGGCATGCCAAGGCTATAGCACACGTTTTCGTTTCATTAGCCGTGTTCACATTGAAGATATGCCAGTACGTTTGACGGATCAACAGACGACGAGTTATGAAACAGGAGACAGCCGTACATTTCGTTTTAATATTACAGATCAAGAGGGAGAAGAGGTTGTGCATCGTGCCGAGGGGGTTGCGGAGCGTACGCAAGATGGTATCACAGTTACCTTAAAAAAGCCAAAGGAAAAAGAGTATAAGCTTGCAATGGCTGAATTTCCAATGATGCAACTAAAAAATATTATCCGCCATGCAAAAGCAGGAGATCATTTTTACAATGTTACTGTATTTGATGGGACAAATAAAGCAGATAAAGTTATAAAAGAAAGTATCGTCATAGGGGAAAAGAAGACGCTTTTATCTGATAGCGAAACGGAAAAAGTAAGAAAATTGGATGAAGAAGAATATTGGCCTGTTACAATTTCTTATTTTGATGATGGAGAAAATAAAGATGGTTTGCCGGTTTATCGTAGCAGTTTTCTCTTACATGAGAATGGTGTCATGCGTGATCTTCATATAGATTATGGAACTTTTTCAGTGCGTGCAAAATTGAACAGTCTCGAATTCTTGGAACTTGGAAAAGATCTTAATCAATGTGAAAATGCAAATATTAAATGATTAAAGAAAATAACTTGAAAAAGAATCAAATATTAGTATGTTTGCGCTATTCCACACGCGGAGTCTGGGTGTTTGCAAATGATCTGTGAGAAACTTCTAGCAAGCATCCGCCGGTAGCAGGTCTTCCTGCTTTTTCCGCGGAGGTTGAACCGGAAAGGATAAGATTTATGGCACTACCCGATTTTACTATGCACCAGCTTTTAGAAGCCGGTGTGCATTTTGGTCACCAGACTCATCGCTGGAATCCCAAAATGACTCCCTATATTTATGGTCAGCGTAATAATATCCATATTATTGACCTTGCTCAGACCGTTCCACTTTTACACCAAGCACTTAAACTTGTTTCAGATACTGTAGCGCGTGGTGGTCGTATTCTCTTTGTTGGTACGAAACGGCAAGCATCTGACATTATCGCAGATGCGGCGAATCGTTCCGCTCAGTATTACGTTAATGCACGTTGGCTTGGCGGCATGCTCACAAACTGGAAAACGATTTCCAATTCGATCCATCGTTTGCGGAAGCTTGACAAAATTCTTGCTGCTGAAGCGCAAGGCTTTACTAAAAAGGAACGTTTAAATCTTGAACGTGATCGTGAAAAGCTTAATCGTGCGCTTGGTGGTATTAAAGATATGGGTTCTGTTCCAGATCTTATCTTTGTTATCGATACGAATAAAGAAAATATTGCACTCCAAGAAGCAAAGCGTTTAGGTATTCCAGTGATTGCTATTATTGATACCAATTGTGATCCCGATGACGTAACACATCCAATACCAGGTAATGACGATGCTTCACGTGCAATTTCTCTTTATTGCGATCTTTTTGCCCGTGCTGCTCTTGATGGTATTGCACGCCAGCAAGGAGCAATGGGTATCGATTTAGGAGCTCAAGTTGATGCACCTGTGGAGCCTATTTTGGAAGAAAATGCAGTTTCAGAAGTTTCTGAATAATATAAAATGCCTAATTAAGGTACTTTTATTGTCTAAAGAAGAAGTTATAGGCGTGCAGAGGGATTTTGCACGCTTTCACTGTTATAAAATAAAGAGGCAAATATGAGCATTACTGCTGCACAAGTAAAAGAACTTCGAGAACTATCTGGCGCTGGTATGATGGACTGTAAAGCCGCCCTAGCAGAGACCAATGGTGATATGGAAGCTGCTGTTGATTGGCTTCGTAAAAAAGGAATAGCTAAAGCAGATAAAAAGGCTGGTCGTACAGCAGCTGAGGGATTAATCGGAGTCGTATCAAAAGATTCACATGCAGTTTTGGTTGAGATTAATTCTGAAACAGATTTTGTTGCGCGCAATGATGGATTCCAAGACATCGTGCGTAAAGTAGCAACTGCTGCCTTAGATACGCTAGGGGATGTTGAATCTGTTTCTGTTTCTCTTTATCCAGGTTCTGAGAAGACTGTAGAGCTTACGATTAAAGATGCAATTGGTACAATTGGCGAAAATATGACATTTCGTCGTTCCGCTAAATTGTCTGTTGAGAATGGTGTTGTTGCGACTTATATACACAATAGTGTGGCTGATGGGCTTGGAAAACTTGGTGTTTTGGTTGCGATTGAAACAACAGGAAATAAAGAGGCTGCTCTTGCTTTTGGTCGGCAGGTCGCGATGCATATTGCGGCAACCAATCCATTAGCACTTACAGCACAAGATGTTGATGCTGCTGCTGTTGAGCGAGAAAAAGAAATTTTTTCAGATCAAGCACGTCAGTCTGGAAAACCTGAAAATATCATTGAAAAAATGGTAGAAGGACGTATGCGTAAGTTTTTTGAAGAGGTTGTTTTGCTTTCTCAAGCTTTTGTTATGAATCCTGATATAACTGTTGAGGCCGCTTTAAAGGATGCTGAGAAATCAATTGGTGCTCCAGCAAAAATTACAGGCTTTATTCGTTTTGCATTAGGTGAAGGTGTGGAAAAAGAGGAGTCTGATTTTGCTGCAGAGGTTGCTGCTGCTGTAAAAGGCTAGTTATTGCAAACTCTTGAACAGAGATTTAAAGTCATATCGTTGGTTGTAGAATCTCTGAGGGGAACAATGTAATTGTTGAGAGGGCGTCACGTGAAAAAAGTGGTGCCCTTCGTGGTGTCAAAAGCGAAAATAAATGTGCTTTTGGGGAGATTATGAATGGCATTAGCACTTCCGTATAAACGTATTCTTTTAAAGGCTTCTGGTGAAGCTCTTATGGGAGGGCAGAATTTTGGCATTGATGTTTCTGTTGTAGACCGTATTGCCGCTGATATTGCAGAAGTGCGCACAATGGGGATAGAAGTTGCGGTTGTTATCGGTGGGGGAAATATTTTTCGTGGCGTTGCTGTTGCTTCGCATGGTGGGGACCGAGTGACAGGTGATCATATGGGAATGCTTGCAACTGCTATTAACTCTTTAGCATTGCGAACATCTTTGACAAAATTAGGGGTTGAAACTGTTGTACTCTCTGCGATTGCTATGCCACAAATTTGTGAAAGCTTCTCGCAACGTAAAGCAATAGCTTATATGAATCAGGGAAAAGTTGTTATTTTTGCAGGTGGTACAGGAAATCCATTTTTTACCACTGATTCTGCTGCTACTTTACGTGCAGCAGAAATTGGTGCGGATGTCCTTCTTAAAGGAACACAAGTTGATGGTATTTATTCAGCAGATCCAAAAATAGACCCTACGGCTAAGCGTTTTGACCAATTAACACATGTTGAAGTTTTGCAATGGGGATTATCTGTTATGGATTCAACGGCGGTCACTTTAGCACGTGAGAACAATGTACCGATTATTGTGTATTCCATTCATGAAAAAGGCGGTTTGGCTAAGGTCTTGAATGGAACAGGACGCTTTACAATAGTATCGGAATAAGGGTAAGCTTCAAAGGACAATTGAAGGAGACAGAAATATGAATGTTACATCAATTATGGATGATCTGAAACGTCGCATGGATGGTGCCATTACGGCTTTTAAACATGAATTAGGTGGTTTGCGGACTGGACGTGCATCGGCCAGTTTATTAGAACCGTTGACCGTTGAATCTTATGGTTCTGTTGTGCATATAAATCAGGTTGCTAATATTTCTGTTCCCGAACCTCGGATGCTTTCTGTTTCTGTATGGGATAAAACGATGGTCGGAGCTGTAGAGCGCGCTATTCGCGATTCTGGTCTTGGTTTAAATCCCATAACTGATGGTACGAATCTACGTATTCCTTTGCCTGAATTGAATGAAGAGCGCCGTAAAGAACTTGTAAAAATTGCGCATCACTATGCAGAGCAAGCGCGTGTTGCTACACGTCATGTTCGTCGGGATGGTCTGGACAATTTGAAAAAGTTAGAAAAAGATGGTGAAATTGGACAAGATGAAGCCCATAGTTTGTCTGAAAAAGTTCAAAAACTCACGGATGAAACTATTGCTGATATTGATAAAATTTTAGCCGTAAAAGAATCTGAAATTATGCACGTTTAAGACGATTTTGTCACTAGAAAAAGGATATTTACTCCCAGCCTGTAAATTGTTTCTAGGGATAATTGTGGGGAGTGGTGTGCTCTGTGGTAGCAAGGTGTGATGCAGGAAGGTGTTCTATCATTTTGATATGGGAGAGACTGATTTGAAAGGGCAGATGTTTTAATTTTTTAGTCTGCGTGATAAATCATGCCCTTTGCTGGGAGACACTATTTAACAGCATGGTGCGGGTTTTTAGTTGAGCACGTCTTTGTTAAAATGCATAATGAAAGCATTATTAGAAATTATTCAAATATTCTAAGATGAAGGTTGAGGAAAGAATATAATGCAAAAAAACAAGTCTAACCTTTCTCTTATTTCTCATTATAAAACATGTGAGTATAATTGATCAAGCAGATGTTATGTGGCGTAATTCATTTTTTAATGACGAATAGTTGATAGAAAAGTGTTTTTATACGAAACCTATATTAGTTAATTTGTATGGGGCAGAGGTAACTGCTTTTTCATTTTATATTTGAGAAAATATTAAAAAAATATTTTATAATTTTGACGGAGATTTTTGAAGCTGTTTTCATTGATTATTAGTTTCATAAGCGCTATCTTAGTAGACTGAATTATTTATGATAAATTATAAGAGAAATTATACAGGTATGAGATAAAAATACTGCGTAGGGGAGTTTTTCTTGCGTTAATTTTAGAGCTTGTATTTTCTATTTTTATTGTTTGGATGTTGTTTTGTCTAATTTGGTTTATCGTATTCTGACAGCTTTTGTTTTTGGCATTATTGCGTTGTATCTAACATGGTTGGGAGGAAACTTCTTTTTTTTATTTGTATGGTGTATTGGCGGTTTTGTTCTTTATGAGTGGATGAGTATTACTAAAGAGAAATGGTGTATTTTACAAAAAATATTAGCAAGTATCTTTTATTTAATCTTTGGCTTTTTTTTAGTATTGAGTGTATCTGCTTCATTGATTTTTTGTGTTTTAATCGTTTTAGCTACAGTGTTAGCTATTATATCTATAAAAAAGAGTGGTTGGGTTTTTTGTGGTTTTTTATATGCATCTTTTCCTGTTGTTGCTTTATGCTTTCTACGGGATCATGAAATGTTGGGGTTCCAAGTTGTTATTTTCTTATTTACGATAGTGTGGGGAACAGATATTGGTGGTTATTTTATCGGACGTGCATTAGGGGGCCCTAAATTAGCACCACAATTTTCTCCTAATAAAACATGGTCAGGAGCACTTGGTGGTACATTTGTCGGAGTTTTCGGTGGTATATGGGTTGCTTTTGGATTTTTTGATATAAATTTAGCCAGTTTTTTTGTGCCACTCCTTACACTTGTTTTGTCAATTGTTTCACAATTGAGTGATTTAGGGCAATCATGGCTCAAAAGACGGTTTTCTGTTAAAGATTCTAGTTCTTTATTGCCTGGACATGGTGGTTTTATGGATCGTATAGATGGATTGGTAGGGGCAGCTTTTCTTCTTTATTTAATTGGTTCATTTATGTCTGATATGGATGCGCCTTTTAATCTTTTTAGTATGATCTAATTGGGAGAAGATAGTTTGGAACTTTTAAATCATATCGTCACTATGGGTGATTTTCTTTTAAGAAGTTTGAGTATTCTTTTCATCATTATGATTATCATTTTTGTGCACGAATTTGGGCACTATCTCATTGGTCGGTGGTGTGGTATTAAGGCGTTAATTTTTTCGCTTGGATTTGGACCAGAAATAGCGAGTTATACAGATAAGCATGGCACGAAGTGGCGTTTAGCACTTATCCCCTTAGGAGGTTATGTAAAATTTGTTGGGGATGAGGAAAAAATCGATACGGAATCATCCCAATCATCTCTGATTGTTGATGGTTCATTTGCTAGTGCGCATGCTTGGAAAAAAGCAGCAACTGTTTTTGCCGGTCCTTTCTTCAATGCCCTTTTTACTGTTGTTATTCTAACATTTTTTTTCTTTATCTATGGTCGTGTAGCCATTGAGCCCGTTGTTGGTTCTTTGGTAAAAGATAGCCCTGCTCTTCAATCCGGTTTGGAATTAGGTGATCGTTTTGTTGAAATGGATGGACGACGGGTTGAAAGCTTTGAAGATTTGATGAATTATGTAGCTTTTCACGGAAGAGAACCCATAGAGTTTAAAATAGAACGCATGGGGCGAGTCTTTACAACGATGATTACCCCGAAAGTCGTTGAGCGAGATGATGGATTTGGTAATCGAACACGAAGTGCTATGATAGGTGTAGGTGTTCCTGTTGATTTAAATAATCCTGCACGTTTAGATCCAACTTATATAAAACATATTCGCTATGGTTTTGTAACAGCTGTAAGAAAAGCGTCAGACCGTACTGTGTTTATCGCCACTCAAACCGTTCTTTTTATGAGTCGTTTAATAGGAGGCAAAGAGGATCGTTGTCGGCTAAGTGGACCTTCTAAAACCGTTAAAATTGCTTGGAAAGTGAGCGAGACAGGTTTTATCTCTTTGTTGAATTTGGCAGCTTTTCTTTCAATAAGTGTTGGGCTTATTAACCTTTTTCCGATTCTACCGCTTGACGGTGGGCATCTTTTATTGCATGTCATTGAGGTCATTACTGGGAGGAAAATATCTGCTAAAATTCAGGGAATCGTTTTTCGTTTAGGTTTTTCCATTCTTCTCCTTTTTATGATCTTTGTCTTTTTTAATGATTATTTTTGTTGGTTTAGCTAATTAAATTATGGAAAACGCTTTATAAATTAAGTAATAATAGCAAAAACAAATTGAAGGTTGTTTACCATGTCTACAAAATGTTGTGGCGTTGTACATTATAATGAGTAATTAAGGAATGAAAAGTCTCGCTGTAAAAAGGTTGTTATGGCAGTTAGCTTTTAAGGCATCATGTCCAAGGAACGAGAGTAAGGTAAAAAAGCCAATGACTACGAATTCAAAGTTTTTAAATGCAGCATCTGTATTGGTGTTAAAGATGGGGATGTTTGCCCCAGCAACGGTTTTTATGTCAATTGCTGCGGTCGGAGAAATACAAGCGTCTGTAGTCCGCTCTATTGAGGTTCGTGGGAATAAGTTTGTAAGTTCTCAGGCGATTCGAGACAATATGGGGATTAAGGTTGGGCAAGGTGTTTCCAGTGGTGATGTTGATAGTGCTGTGAAGAACCTTTTCGAATTGGGTTTATTTTATGATGTTAAAATAAATCCGGTGGGTGATAAATTGGTTGTATTCGTAAAAGAATATGAGGTTGTCAATCAAATATTGTTTCAAGGAAATAAATCTTTTAAAGACCCAGATCTTAAGCGGTTTATTTCTTTAAAACCGAATGAGCCTTTTAATTCTGCTAAGCTTTCTGCTGATATAAATACAATTCGTGAGGCTTATAAAACTCTTGGTCGTAATAATATCACTGTTAACGTTCAAACGATTAACCTTGGAAAAGGGCGGGTTAATGTGGTATTTAATGTCGTTGAAGGGAAAAAAACAAAGATTGGTGATATCACTTTTAAGGGAAATAATGTCTTTGGAAGTCGTCGTTTGCGTGATGTGATTTCAACAAAAACTTCAGGAATTTTTTCGAAGTTGTTGGGAGGTGATGTTTACAGTGAAGAGCGCCTCGCTGTTGATGAAGAAGCTTTACGTCGCTTTTATTATAACCGTGGTTATGCAGATTTTCGTGTAGTCTCTTCTAAAGCAACTTTTGATGCAGCAAGCAATACGTATAAAATTTCTTTCGTTCTTGATGAGGGTGCGCTCTATAAAATTAGCGATATTCAGGTTGAGAGTGATGTTGATGGAATTGACGTTCAATCTGTGAAAAGGATGCTTAAAACCCAGCCAGGTAATGTTTATAGTGCAGAAGATATTGAACAGTCTGTTGCAACTATTAATAACAGAGTTGCTGATTCGGGATATGCTTTTGCTAAAGTTGAACCGCGGGGAAATCGTAATTTAGCAAATCATACAATTTCAATTTTATATAATATTGAACGGGGTACACGTGCTTATATTCAACGTATTGATATACGTGGCAATGAGAAAACGCGTGATTACGTCATTCGCCGTGAGATTGATTTAAACGAAGGAGATGCTTACAATCAAACTTTATTACAGCGGGCAAAACGTCGTCTAGAAAGTTTAGGTTTCTTCAAAGCCGTTAATATTTCAATGGTTCCTACAGATCAATCTGACCAAGTTGTTTTGGTAATAGATGTCGTTGAAGCTTCAACAGGAGATCTTTCTCTTTCTGGAGGGTATACAACAGGGGGAACAAGTCCTGGTATGTCACTTGAAGTTTCTGTTACTGAACGTAATCTTGGGGGACGTGGTCAATATGTTCGTTTAGGATTAGGTGCGGGGCAAGAAAAATCTCGTAATTATAATTTATCATTTGTTGATCCTTATTTCTTAGGGTATCGTTTATCTGCTGGTGTTGATGTTTTTCGTAGTACTTATCGTGCTGATAAAGCCTATGATGTACGGCAGACAGGTGGATCGCTGCGGTTTTCGTTACCTATTAATAATCAATTATCTGCTAATGTAGCTTATTCTTATGTGCAGGAAGAATATGATTTTGGCGGAGAGTATGATTTTGACAAAGAGAGTGACATAATAGAATTATATGGGAAATATTCTGGTGCGATTGTTCAAGCTGCAAAACACAGCCCTTGGAAACGTTCATCAATTAGTTATGGTTTCACCTATAATACGATTGATGATATGAGATCCCCCCATGATGGGTGGTACGTGCATCTGCTTCAGGAATATGCAGGGCTTGGTGGGAGTGCAAAGTTCTTGAAGACCACGGGTAAGGCGATGATGTACAAGACTCTTTCTGACCAGAAGGATATCGTTGGTTTGCTTTCCTTTGGGGGTGGTTATATCCACGGAATGGGCCGAGATGGTGTTCGTATTTTCGATATGTTTAAAGTAAATTCTGATATGATTCGAGGGTTCAAATATAATGGAATAGGTCCGCGTCAGGTTTCCAGTAAGGGTGAGGTTTATTTCTTGGGGGGAACGACATATATGAATGCGACTGCTGAAGTACAGTTCCCTATCCCTGTCGTGCCTGAAGGATTTGGGTTGCGCGGTGCTTTATTTGCGGATATTGCCACGCTTTATGGCAATAATTATAAAGCCGTTTTTAAGGGTGAACCGTCTGTTACCAATACCAAAAGTGCTTGGCGTTCATCTGCAGGTGTGAGTTTGATGTGGGATTCTCCGTTTGGTCCTTTGCGTTTTGATTATGCTTGGCCAATAACGAAGCAGGAAGGTGATCGTTTGCAACAATTGAACTTTGGTATTTCTACGAAGTTCTGATTTGAGCGATTTTAAGAAGGAAAAACTTGAAGAGAATAGCTTAAGCTGGGAGAGAAAGTGTTTTGATGGCGGATACATTTTTTTTTACGCCGTCCCGACGATTGACAGTTGCAAATGCTGCTGAGTTGACGGGTGCAAAGCTTCTTAATCCAGAGTTTTCTCATAAAGTTATCAATACTCTTTCTTCACTTGAGAGTGCTGTGGAAGGTTCGCTTGTTTTTGTAGAGCATCGGAAGTTTTCTGATGCTTTACTGGACAGTTCTGCTGTTGCTGTTTTGTGTACGAATGAGATTGTTTTTAAAGTTCCCGAAACTATGGCAATTTTGGTGACATCCACACCACAGCGTGACTTTGCTCAGATTGGTCGTATTTTGTTTCCAGATTCTGTCAAGCCAATGCCTTGGTTGGGGCAGAAGGGGATTTCATCGCATGCGCATATTCATCCAACGGCTAAGTTGGCACATGATGTGTGTATTGAAGCGGGAGCTGTTATTGGTAAAAATGTTGAGATTGGTGCAGGAACTCTTATTTCATCCACAGCTGTTATCGGTGAAAATTGCCGTATTGGATGTGACTGCTATATTGCTCCTAAGGTAACAGTTCAGTGTTCTATAATAGGTGATAAGGTTCAGCTTTATCCTGGTGTTTGCATTGGGCAAGATGGTTTTGGTTATGTTGGGGGCGTTTCTGGAATCGAGAAAATTCCACAGCTTGGTCGCGTTATTATTGAGGATGGTGTAGAAGTTGGTGCGAACACGACAATTGATCGTGGAACATTTCAAGATACTGTTATTGGTGAAGGAAGCAAGATTGATAATCTTGTACAAATTGCCCACAATGTCAAAATTGGACGCTATTGTCTTATTGCCGCTCAATGTGGCATTGCGGGAAGTACATCTATAGGGGATATGTCTCAGCTTGGCGGAAGTGTGGGAGTAGCGGATCACATCATAATAGGTAAATCTGTTCAGATTGCTGCTCGTAGTGGTGTTATGAATGACATTCCGGATGGCGAAAAATGGGGAGGTAGTCCAGCGCGACCATTTAAACAATGGTTTCGTGAAGTAGCGGCATTGCGCAGTATGGGAAAAGTTAAAAAGGAGAAACGCTGATATGATCAGCAGTGAAAAAACTAAAAACTTAGAGGCTGTCGATATTGAAAAACTATTATCAATATTACCGCACCGTTATCCATTTTTATTAATTGATCGTATCGTTGATATTGATGGTGAACAAGAAGCGATTGGTATTAAAAATATAACGATTAACGAGCCACATTTTATGGGACATTTTCCCTCAAAGCCTGTTATGCCTGGAGTTTTGATTTTAGAAGCTATGGCACAAACGGCAGGAGCAATAGCACTTTTAAATTTAGGCAATAAGCAAACAAATTTAGTTTACCTTATAACGGTTGATAATGCGAAATTTCGTAAGCCGGTTATGCCTGGTGATCAGCTAAAAATCCATGTTCAGCTTTTGAAAAAAAGATCTGGTATGAGACGTTTTTCATGTGTTGCAAAAGTAGAAGATGTTCGCGTCGCTGAAGCAGAAATTGCTGCGATGATTGTCGAAGAAGCATAAACGATATTTGATGGGAATTAAAAAATGTCCGGTACGAAAATCCATCCAACTGCTCTTGTGGAGAAGGGAGCGCAGCTTGGTGAGAATGTACGCGTTGGACCATTTTGCCATATTAGTTCAGAGGCTGTTATTGGTGATGAATGTAGTTTGACAAGTCATGTTGTAATAATGGGAAAGACAACGTTAGGAGCCAAGAGTAAAGTATTTTCTCATGCCGTTTTGGGGGCAGATCCGCAAAATAATAAACATAAAGGAGGGGCTACAACTCTTTTTATTGGTAAGAATTGTACGATTCGTGAAGGTGTAACAATGCATAGGGGTTCCGATTCGAGTGTAGGAATGACAGTTGTTGGTGATAATTGCCAATTTTTTTGTTATGCGCATATCGCTCACGATTGTTATGTAGGCAATCATGTAACATTTGCCAATAACGCAATGATTGCTGGTCATGTTACTATTGGTGATTATGTGATTATTGGTGGTGGTGCTGCTGTTCATCAATTTGTTCGTGTTGGACACCATGCATTTATCGGCGGCGTATCTGCACTGGTTGGTGATCTGATACCTTATGGAACAGCTGTTGGTGTGCAGGCAAAACTTGCTGGACTCAATATTATTGGCATGAAGCGTGCAGGACTTGAGCGTCAAGATATTCATGCACTCCGTCATGCGGTTGCTATGCTTTTTGATCATAGCAAACCATTTAAAGAGCGTGTCAGTGATGTTGCTTCTTTCTATTCTTCTTCTCAGTCTGTTTCTGAAGTTGTTAATTTTATTAAAGAAGAAGGAAAGCGTTTTTATTGCACACCAAAATTTGAAGGTGTTAGAATAAAAGAACATAAGGATTAAAAATGCCTATTTGGGGAGCCAGAAGTTTTCTTTCCGGCCGTACTGCTATTATAGCAGGAAATGGTGTTCTACCGATTACTGTTGCGCAGACTCTTGAGAAGAATGGAGAAAATCCTTTTCTTGTGCTTTTGCATGGTGAGGCAGATTCTGTTCTTTATCGCTATGAGCATTGCGAGCTATCAATTGTAGAGCTAGCACGACTCGTTAAAATTTTAAAAGAGGCTGGTGTATATAATGTTGTTTTGGCAGGTGGTGTGAAAAAGCGTCCACTTCTTAAACAATTGCGACTGGACTGGACAACATTTTTAGCTCTTCCTAAGTTAATCGGAGCTTTGAAGAGGGGAGATGATGCGTTATTAAAAGCTTTTATACGGGTTATTGAAGCACACGGTTTTTGTGTTATTGGTGCTCACGAAATAGTCCCAGATCTTTTAGCTCCCATAGAATTTAATTTAACAGTACGGCGCGCTACTCCAAAAGAGAAAAAAGATATTTTTTTAGCAGTAGAAGCAGCAAAGCTTTTAGGTCAATTAGATATCGGGCAAGCCGTTGTCGTTGTCCAAGGAAGGGTGGTTGCTCTAGAGGGCGCTGAGGGAACTGATAATATGTTGTGGCGTATTTGTGAAATGCGAGAAAGAGGGCAAATTCCCCTTAAAGGTGGCATTCTTGTAAAATGCGCAAAACCACAACAGGATAATCGCGTTGATTTGCCATCAATTGGGCCCGCGACAATAATGAATATTGCAAAGAGTGGTTTATCTGGTGTTGCGGTGGAGGCAAATAGAAGTCTAATATTATCAGTGAAAACAACAATAGAAAAAGCCAACAAATATTCTTTATTTATAGAGACATTTGAAAAGTTTGGTCATGAATAATTGTTTCTTAAAGATTGCAGTGGTTTCAGGTGAGGAATCTGGTGATTTACTTGGGGCCGATCTAATTTCTTGTTTATCACAACAGATAGGATGCAATATTCATTTGATTGGTGTTGGGGGGAGCCATTTAAAGGCATTAGGCTTAAAAAGCTTTTTTGATTCCCATGATATTGCTTTAATAGGTTTAAAGGAGGTGTTGAAAAAACTACCATTGTTGTTGCTACATATTCGCAATTTATCCAAATTTATTGCACAAGAACAACCTGATTGTTTAATTATTATTGATAGTCCTGATTTCACGCATCGTATTGCAAAAAAGGTACGTGCTTTAGCGCCTTCTATTCCTATCATTAAATATATTGCACCAACCGTTTGGGCATGGAGGCCAGAGCGTGCAAAAGCTATGTGTGGATTTGTTGATCATGTTTTAGCGGTTTTTCCTTTTGAAGAAAAGATTATGCAAGATTTGGGAGGCCCTGCCACGACTTATGTTGGACATCGTCTTTTGACATATCCTCCCCTTTTGAGAGTTCAGTCAGAAAAAAAAAGCCAATTAGAACAAAGAAATTTGATCGATACACAAACATTATCGCCTACATTAGTTATTTTGCCAGGATCACGCAATTCAGAAATTCGTTCCTTAATGCCTATTTTTCGAGAAACAGTAGAGATTCTTGTACAACGTATTCCTCATTTACGTATTATTTTACCAACCTTACCTCATTTGGTAGATAGAATCCGGGACTTTGTGCAGGGCTGGAAAAGCAAGATAGAAATTGTAGTTGGTGAAGATGAAAAATGGCGTGCTTTTGCACAAGCAGATGTTGCTCTTGCTGCACATGGAACTGTTTCACTTGAATTAGCCTTAGCAAAAGTTCCTATGGTTCTTTGCTATAAACTTGATTTCTTTTCTAAATTATTTATTTTTCCTAAAATGATGTTATGGAGTGCTGCTCTTCCAAATATTATTGCTGATAAGCCTATTGTTTCGGAATATTTGAATGAATTAATCCGTCCTGGCATGTTAGCAAGACAGGTAGAACAACTTTTGGCTAATCCTTTATTGCGACAGGCACAACTTGATTCCTTTGAGATGGTAGAACAGAAAATGAAAACTGAAGTACCATCGGGGGTTGTTGGCGCACAAACAATTATCACTCTTTTAAAAAGCAGGAATAAAATTGTATAAATAAAGCAATATTTTAATGATTAATATTTAATTTTAGCAAGAAAATTACAAGCACGTTGGCTTTTAGGATTGGTAAAAAATTCTTCAGAGGCTGCATCTTCAACAATTTTTCCATTTTCTAGAAAGAGTATTCTTTCTGAGACTTTACGTGCGAAGCCCATTTCATGGGTAACACAAAGCATTGTGATCCCTGTATCGGCTAATCGAGCCATCACTTCCAAAACTTCTCCCACACTTTCTGGATCAAGAGCAGAGGTTGGTTCATCAAAAAGCATGACTTCGGGTTCCATACAAAGTGCACGGGCAATCGCAACACGTTGTTGTTGCCCACCAGAAAGTTGTAAAGGATATTTTTCACAGTGTTTTTCAATACCAACATGCGTTAAGTAACGAATTGCCCGTTCTTGTGCTTGTTGTTTGGAAAGCCCTTGAACGGTCATAGGTGCTAAAATACAATTTTGTATAACGCTCATGTGGGGAAATAAATTAAAGTTCTGAAAGACCATTCCTATCTTACGAAGAACATTTTTTTGCTGTTGTATAGGTGCAGTATGGATATCAACGTTATGGATACAGATTGAACCTTTTTGTGCTTGTTCTAATTGATTAATACAACGAATTAACGTTGATTTTCCTGATCCGGATGGTCCACAAATAACGATATGTTCACCAGCTTGAACATTAAAGTTGATATCATGTAGGACCTGAAAGTTTCCATACCATTTATTTAGATTTTGGATAGAGATCACAGGGTTTTTACTGGGAGAGATCGATTTATTATTTTTCAAATTCATCTTATTTTATTCTTTCATTGATGAAGAACTTGATTAATTCAACATTTTGATTTGATACTGTTTTTTATGATCATTTTATTTACCGTAAATATCGAGTGAGGCGCTGCTCGATAAAAACAATAAAACGATGAATGAGTTCAACGATAAAGAGATAGATAAGAGCAGCCCAAACGTAAACTTGAAAATCGAAAGTCCGTGAATAAGCGAGTTTAGCAACCCCCATTAAATCATAAACAGTAATAAGTGAGGCAACAGCACTGGATTTAATCATTAAAATCAACTCATTTCCTAAGGGGCGTAATGCTACAATCATTGCTTGTGGAAGAATAACTCTAAAAAATGTGACAGAGTTGCTTAAACCTAAAGCTTTTGATGCTTCGCGTTGTCCAGTTGTTACGGATAGAAAACTTCCTTTAAAGATCTCAGATTGATAGGCAGCAGAATTGAGTGTAAAAATAAAAAGACAACAATACCACGCGTTTTGAAAAAACCACCATAGCCCCACTTGTTGCCAAAAACTGTTCATTGAACCAAGCCCATAATAAAAAAGAAAGAGTTGAGCTAATAAAGGAGAGCCACGGAAAAAATAGACATAAGCATTTGCAAAATATTGTAAAAATGTATTCTCTGATAGACGTGCAAAAGCGATAATCATACCAAGAAAAAGGCCTAGAGAACAAGAAATAGAAACAAGTTCAACAGTAACAATAAAGCCATTAATAAATTTGGGTCCATAATGACTTAAAAGATCAGGATTAAAAAGAAAATAAAGCCACTCAGGAATCATTGACTTAGCACCTTTTTATAGCCTATTTGAGTATATGTTTCCAAATGGCGTAAGATTGCAGTAAAAACCGCTGAAAATAACAAATAGAGTAAGCATGCTACAAAATAAAATAGCATGGGTTTATTGGTAGCAGCGACAGCTAGATTCGTTTGTCGCATGAGGTCAACAAGCGCGATGGTAGAAACAAGGGATGTATCTTTCAGTAAAGTAAGCCAATTATTAGAAAGTCCTGGCAAGGCATTTCGGATGAGCTGAGGGAAGACAATACGAAAAAATGTGGTTGACCGTGAAAGTCCTAAAGCTTTAGCTGCTTCATATTGACCTTTATCAAAAATATTAAATGCTCCAAGCCAAACTTCACAAGAAAAAGCTGCAAGAACCATACTAAGGGCAAGAACACCAGCAACAAAAGCATTGATACTGAACATGATTTCAAAACTAAAATAGTCAAATAAATTTTGAATAAGGCTTTGTAATCCGTAGTAAACTAAAAACAAAGTTAAAAGCTCTGGTAGCCCACGAAATATCGTTGAAAAGAGGCGTGCCATAGCTTTGGCCATCTTAATATTGGATCGAATCATCACTGCATTGAGAAGCCCTAGAGGAAATCCTAGAAGTCCACAACATAATGCCAATGACAAAGTCATTCCTGCACTGGAAAGTATAACTGCTCCCCATCCACCATTGCTAAATGATAGCAATGCTAAATTTTCAATCATTCTTGTATTCCTCATGAAAGAGTTAGATAATATTTTTTAGCAATAACCAACGGGTTTCATTAAAATATCATATTGATATTTAATAAACATCACTTGTAAAATATTTCCTCATAATTTTTTCATAAGTTCCATCCAAACGGATTTCTTTTATAGCTTCATTGAACTTATTTTTAAGATCATTATTATTTTGACGGACTGCAATTGCAACAGGAAATCTTGTTTCTTCTAGAGTTCCCAAGAGGAGACAACAATCTTTTCCTTCATTTTTAAGCCAATTTAATGCTTGTAATTTATCAACAATGATCACATCAAGTCGATGATTTAAAAGATCACGATTCACTTCTATTGTGGAAGGATAGAGTTTTATTTTCACCTCTTCAGAGGCAAAATGATCTTCTGCATAGAAAGCTTGTGTTGTATTTGATTGCACACCAAGATTTTTACCTCTAAAGTCTTTTGTCGAGATTTCTTTAATTCCCGAAGCTTTGGTAACAATAACAGCCAGTGCTGTATCGTAGTAAGGATCTGTAAAGTCAATTTTTTGTAAACGCTCTTGTGTGAGAGAGAGGGAAGCAATGATAGCATCATATTTTTTTGCAATAAGTCCAGGGATCATTCCCTCGAAGTCTTGTGTAACAATAGTACACTCAACATTCATTTTTTTACAAAGTGCATAAGATATATCAATATCAAGTCCCTGCAATTTATTATTTGAGTCAATATAACTGAAGGGAGGATAGGTGCCTTCACTCGCAATTTTTAATGTTTTCGCATCAGCCAATTGGGTGAATAGTGCGGCGCTTATTATAAGAGCTCCTGCTAATAGTTTCATGATGTTCTCCTATTGGATAAGCGGGCAATATGAAATCATTATGTTTTTATAATCTGTAAGCTTTTTGGGAGCAATTCAAAAATTTATTGATGTTTATTTTAGATCATTATGTTGGGCATTATTGATAAAAAAAGAATAAATATCTTATTGCTTGTATGATAGCTTAATTTTCACGAAATGATTGATTTGAATCATTTCATGAGTAAAAACTGAGGATTTTTCTTGAAAATAAGGCTATTAAATTTGAACATAAAAAAATTAGATTTTGATACGGTAAAAATACAACCTTATTGTTGTCATTAGATTCTACAAAATGTTTAGATCTCAAGGAGCAATTAAAAGTTATTTTGATAAATGTAAATTTTCTTATAAAAATGCCGAATTTCCAATTATACCTGCATGTTCAATAAAGAGTTAAAGATACCCCTTAAATATACAGATTGAGTTTTAATTCATAGTACTATCTAATTGATATCGAAAGTAAAATATTTTCTCATAATTTTCTCATAGGTTCCATCGGCGCGGATTTCTTCTATTGCTTTATTAAAACTGTTTTTAAGATCATTATTATTTTGACGGAGTGCAATTGCAATAGGAAAATTTGTTTCTTCTAGAGTTCCCAAGAGGAGACAGCAGTCTTTTCCTTCATTTTCAAGCCAATTTAATGCTTTTAATTTATCAAAGATGATGATATCAAGCCGATGGCTTAAAAGATCACGATTAACTTCTGTTGCTGTAGGATAAAGTTTGATATTAACTCCTTCAGAGGCATAATGATCTTCCGCATATGCAGCTTGTGTTGTATTTGATTGTACACCAAGGTTTTTACCTCTAAAGGCTTGTGTTGAGATTTCTTTAATTTCCGAATTTTTGGTAACGATAACAGCGAGTGCTGTGTTGTAGTAAGGATCTGTAAAATCAATTTTTTGTAAGCGCTCTTTTGTAGGAGAAAGGGAAGAAACGATAGCATCATATTTTTTGGCAAGAAGACCGGGAATCATCCCCTCAAAGTCTTGTGTGACAATAGTACATTCAACATTCATTTTTTTACAAAGCGCATAAGATATATCAATATCAAACCCTTGCAGTTTGTTATTTGAGTCAATATAACTAAATGGCGGATAAGAAGCATCGCTTGCAATTTTCAGCGTTTGAGAATTGGCCGATAGGGTAAACAGTGTCGCGCTTATTATAAGAGCTCCTGCTAATAATTTCATTATGTTCTCCTATTAGATAAGCTGGCAAATATGAAACCATCATGAATTTTTATAATCTGTAAGCTCTTTTGGAGCAATGTAAAAAATTTATCTGTGTTCATTTTGCTATCATTATGCTGAATATCATTATCAAAAAAATAATTTCTTTTTATAAAGTATGGGAATAAAAAATATAGGAAAGAAAGTCACCTCTTATTGGTTATAGGGTGATTTTTAATAATTTTATTTAAAAATCAATAATTTATCTTTAAAAGAAAAACTATCAACTTAAATACAAAGAAAATTTCAGCTTTTAACAGGACAAAATGTAAAAGTGTTTTTATTCTAATTAGAGAAGCACTTAATGTAAGCTTTTTGCAATTTTATCTGAAGAAGATAGAAAGAAAAATTCTGACATTGCTAGATTTTAATATGTAATAAGGCTTTTAAACATGGGGGAATGATAGGGAATACATTTCCATTAAAGATAATGAGGATTATAAGGTAAAATTTTCAATTTCTTTTTGCTAAATGTTTGGCTAATTTGCAGAAGAGTATTCTCAATTTCTTTACAGAGCTAAAACTTAGAATTTTTTAGTAAATTTTTATGATGATGTTATCTCTGTAGAAAGAGTTTTAAAATCACGTTTTATAAAAATTTTTAAAGGATGTTTTTTGATTACTCTCAATAAAGCTTCAGTAAATTGAAGCTTTATTGATTTCTTTTTTTAATTTGCACGTTCATCTATAGGAACATAGTCACGCATAGCATAGCCTGTGTAGAGTTGTCGAGGACGACCAATTTTTTGTGCAGGGTCTTCAATCATTTCTTTCCATTGTGCCACCCACCCGACACTGCGCGCCAATGCAAAAAGGACAGTAAACATTTCAGTTGGAAAACCTAGAGCTTTTAATGTAATGCCGGAATAGAAATCAACATTGGGATAAAGCTTTTTCTCAATAAAATATTCATCACTTAAGGCAATTCTTTCAAGCTCTATTGCAATATCAAGAAGAGGGTCATCTTGAATGTTGAGTTCTTTTAAAACTTTATGACAGGTTTTTTGCATGATTTTTGCACGTGGATCATAATTTTTATAGACACGGTGCCCAAAGCCCATAAGGCGGAAAGAATCATTTTTATCTTTTGCACGTGCAATAAATTCAGGAATTCTTTTAATAGAACCTATTTCTTGTAGCATTTTTAGGCATGCTTCATTGGCACCACCATGTGCTGGTCCCCAAAGGCATGCAACACCTGCTGCAATACAGGCAAACGGATTAGCACCTGAGGATCCAGCAAGACGTACCGTAGATGTAGAAGCATTTTGTTCATGATCTGCATGAAGGGTAAATATTTGATCCATCGCCCGAGCAAGCACAGGGTTTGTTTTATATTCTTCACAAGGAACAGCAAAGCACATATGGAGGAAATTTGCAGCATAACTAAGATCATTACGTGGATAAACAAATGCTTGTCCAATACTGTATTTATAGGCCATAGCAGCAAGCGTTGGAACTTTTGAGATAAGACGAACAGAAGCAATCATTCTCTGGTGAGGATCTGTAATATCAATAGAGTCGTGATAGAACGCAGACATAGCGCCAAGGCAGGCAACCATGACGGCCATAGGATGAGAATCACGACGGAAGCCATGGAAGAAGCGTGCAAATTGTTCGTGGACCATGGTATGCTGCATAATACATCGATCAAATTCATTTTTTTCTTGCTGTGTTGGGAGTTCACCATAAAGTAAAAGATAACAACTTTCGAGAAAGTCTCCTTTTTCAGCCAATTGATCAATAGGATAACCACGATAAAGCAATATGCCTTTATCACCATCGATATAAGTAATTTTTGATTCACAAGAAGCTGTTGAAGTAAAACCAGGATCATAAGTAAAAATATCGGTTTTTTTATAGAGAGAAGCAATTTCAATGACTTCAGGTCCACTCGTGCCTTTACGCAAGGGAAGCTCTACTTTTTTATCATTCACAATAATATATGCGTTATTCTCAGACATTCGGTATTCCTTTCAGATCCTTCACTTCTAAAAATTAAGACTCTGCTTCATCAGAGTGGGGGATGTATAACTGAAGCTTTTCTTACTTATTTAAGGGTAGATTGCCTCTAAAAGTGAGTACATGCAATCTAAAAATATTTCCTTATTGATCATTATTACTCAATAAGAAATGTATTTCAATGATATAACATAAAAAACTCTTTTAGGGCGCGTTGAGATATCTGTATAGATCCTTATTTGAGGAAATATACTCAGTGCACATCATGGGCATATTGTTGTGATAAGTTGGTCCTTGATGCGATGAAGGGATTCATTGCGTCCTAATAAAATAAGAATATCCAAAACACCTGGTGATGTTGCACATCCTGTAAGAGCTGCGCGAAGTGGTTGGGCGATAGATCCAAATTTGAGATTCTGTGTTTGGACAAAAGAGCGAAGTGTTTCATCTAGAGTTTTTGTATCCCAAGAGGGGCACGCTTTCAGAGCAAGATAAAGATCGTTTAAAATGGTTCGTCCATTTTTATCTAAGAGCATTTGAGCTTTTTCATCAAGTTGTAAAGGTCGTTGCGTAAAAATGAAGGAGGCATTGTCAATCAGTTCGCACAGTGTTTTTGAACGTTCTTTCAAATGCGGGATTGCTTTTAAAAATTGAACACGGCGTTTTTCATCAAGTCTTTCAATAATTTGTGCTCCCCTATCGGTTTCTGGTAGAATATTAAGAGCGGCATCAAAAAGTTCTTGATCATTACTCATACGCATATAGTGTCCGTTGATGGAATCGAGCTTTTTGAGATCAAAACGAGCAGCACCTTTGTTAATATCCTCAATATCAAACCAAGAAATCATATCTTTAAGTGACATCAGTTCGTCATCACCATGACTCCAACCTAAACGGACAAGGTAATTGCGCAAAGCAGCAGAAAGATATCCCATTGTTCGGTAGGCATCAACACCGAGCGCACCATGTCGCTTTGATAATTTTGCACCGTTTTCACCATGGATAAGAGGAATATGGGCCATAACAGGAATGTCCCATCCCATTGCTTTAAAGATAATCGTTTGTCGGGCTGCGTTGGTAAGATGATCGTCACCACGTATAATATGTGTGATGCCCATATCATGATCATCAACGACAACAGCATGCATATAGGTAGGCGAACCATCAGAACGTAAAATAATAAAGTCATCGAGATCTTTATTAGGAAAACGGACATCACCTTGAACACGATCATGTACAATCGTTTCTCCATCTTGAGGGGCTTTGATGCGAATAACAGGCTTAACACCTTTAGGAGCTTCAGAACTATCACGGTCACGCCAACGTCCATCATAACGTGGTGGGCGCCCTTCTGAACGGGCTTTTTCACGCATTTCAGCTAACTCCTCAGGTGAAGCATAACAATAATATGCTTTGCCATTCTTGACCAACTGTTCAGCGATTTGGCGGTGACGTTCTGCTCGTTCGAATTGCGAAATAGGGGCGCCATCATAACTAAGACCCATCCAGTGCAAGCCATCTATAATGGCTTTTACAGCTGCTTCGGTTGAACGCTCTCGGTCTGTATCTTCAATTCGTAAAAGCATTTTTCCACCGGTATGTTTTGCATAAAGCCAATTAAAAAGAGCAGTACGAGCACCACCAATGTGAAGGAAGCCAGTGGGTGAAGGGGCAAAACGAGTAATAACAGACACGAATATTTTCCTTTAAACTAAGATATTACTTATGGAATTTTATAGAAAAGTCATGTTAGCATAAGTGATGGGGCGTGCAATAGCCGTATTGCGAGTTAAAGTGGGGGACTGATGTTTTATAAAAGTAAAGAGGGTTTATCCGAAAAATCTGTTACAGAAAGAAAAAAACCATGTCAGATAGGGCAGAGTGTTTTTTCTAGGTATGATGATGCAAAGAACAGTAGCTATAATCAACAAAAACTTTTTTTATTGACACTCTTAAAAGAAGTAATCATTTTTTTTCGCAAATGGTTAGAAGATTGTATTAATAAAGAAGTTTCTTTTGGTATCCTTTTTTCGCTGATTTTAGTCTTTTTTGCCCTAGGAATCATTTTCTATTTTCATTTAGAGTGGGAACCAAGTTGGGGACAATTGGGGGCGTTGGTCAGTATTTTTCTGGGAATATTCTATGTAGCACGTTTTTATCGAAAAATATCGATTCCCGTGGGGTTTCTGTTTTGTATTATATTGGGTGCTTTAGCGGCAAAAATAGAAACGTGGCGTATTGCAACACCCATGCTAAGCAGTGACATTGTCACTACATTGACGGGAAGAATTGTTTCTATTGAGTCAGGTGCCAAAGGAGGATTTCGTTTAGTTTTGGATATTTTGAATACAGAAAATCCCGTATTACGCCATAGTCTTCATCGTGTTCGTTTATCGGCAAGATATTTGCCATCTGGCTTAGCGATTGGTGATGGATTGCATGGAAAAGTTAAGATTCGTGCATTCTCTGGGCCGGTGCGTCCAGGAGGCTACGATTTTAGTTTTCATAATTATTTTAAAAGAATTGGAGCACAAGGCGTTTATTTAGGAAAACCAAGAAAAATATCCGTTTCGCAGCCTGATGGAATATTCGCTATCATTCTACAGAAAATTGAAAATTTACGCACGAAGATGACACAAAGAATCCGTATAGCCCTTGAAGGAGAAAAGGGGAGTGTTGCAGCTGCCCTCATAACAGGGCAGCGTGCTGGTATTTCAAATGAGACAAATGAAGCATTACGTACAGCTGGATTAGCTCATATTTTATCAATATCAGGTTTACATATGGCGTTGTTAAGCGGCATAGTTCTTTTGAGTATCCGTAGTTTTTTAGCATTTTTTCCAGTTTTTTCTTCCTATTATTCCAGTAAAAAATTTGCTGCTATCGTTGCTTTTATGATAACAGCTTTTTATTTGTTATTGTCGGGCTTAGCAATATCAGCGCAAAGAAGTTTTGTGATGATTGCTGTTATGTTGGTTGCTATATTGTGTAATCGCTCTGCTATAACAATGCGTAATTTTTCCATTGCAGGGTTGATAACTCTGGCGATGACACCCCATGAAATATTAGGTCCTAGCTTTCAAATGTCCTTTTCTGCGACTGCTGCTTTGATCGCTTTTTTTGATTGGTGGAGTGGAAGATCATTTTTTCGTAAAAGAAAAACAACTCCCTCTTATGTTGGAGGGGGAGTGATAAATTTTGTTTTCTTATCGATTCTTTCAACATGTGCTTCTTCCTTTGTTGCAGGGAGTGCAAGTGGAATTTATGCTGCTTATCATTTTTCTAATATGGCATCTTTGAGCATTATCAGTAATGCCTTTGCTTTGCCTGTCATCTCAATTTTTGTCATTCCCTTTGGATTAATCGCAGTTCTTGCAATGTTAGGAGGATTCGAATGGCTTCCTCTTCAAATTATGGGTTTTGGAGTTGATCTTGTAATAAAGATTGCACATGCTATCAAGGCTATTTCTCCTGATTTGAATCCTGGTTTTATGCCGTTATCAGCGTTAGTTTTATTGAGCATAGGCTTGGTTGGACTGACTTTTTGCAAAACACCCATCCGGCTCTTTTTTAGTTTGTTTATTTTGGCAGGTGTTTCTATTTGTGTATTGCATTCACCTGTACAACTGATTATAGCAGATAATATGCGCCTCGTGGGCGTTATTCATGATAAAAAATTATATATTGATCGTTACCATATTTCTAAGTTCACGACATCCATATGGAAAAAGTCATTTCGTGTGAATGAAACGATTAAACCAACAAAATATGGTCCTTCGTTACACGGACAATTTATTTGTGATTATCATGTATGTACATCTTTATTGGATAATGGATTAAAAGTGATCGTTTTACAGAGAGAAACAGATCAATGTGTAGAGGCAGATATTCTCATTCAGACATTTGTGATGCATAATCCAACTTGTTACAAGAAGGCAAAAATAGTATTTATACCTCAACAATTGTTATCACGAGGAAGCGTTATGATGACCAAAGGTGGAGATATTATTTGGTCTTCGCTAGGGTTTCATAGACCATGGAATATGCACAGACAGCATTCATAAAAACATATAATCAGTCATATTTTGCTTCACATTTGGATAATGACAAAACAAAAAATAACAGAAGACTTTTCTCATAATATTTTACGGTATTTAAATTGGTAAGTTTATCAACGTTATTGAAATGAGATAATAATCTACAGTTTTCTAGAAATAGATGATTTTTTATATCTGATCATTTTAATTTTTTCAAAAAAATTGATATGTGCATCTTTGTGCATCCTATTGATAGCACAAAATAAATCAAAAATTCTTATTGAATGAGAAAAATGCTAACAAATATTCTCAAAGAAATAAAAAAGATAATTGTTGATTATTCTATTTTATTCTTATCATATATTTCTATAACGAGTAACATCTCTTCAAGCAAGAGATGATGGTCAATTTAAATAGATTGCGTCAAGAGGTTATCTTTTATTATCATTATTATCGGTGGTAATAGGGGTGATAAATGCTGCTTATACGGATAGAAGGCAAAGTCATTCATGAATGTTCAGCAGTTAAAAAAAATGGCAGCTATTAAAGCGCTTGAGTTTGTTGAAGATGGTATGCGGCTTGGTATCGGATCTGGTTCGACAGTCAATGAATTTATTCATCTTCTAGGTGAGCGTGTTGCGGATGGTTTGCGGGTGACTGGTGTTGCTACTTCAAAATATTCTGAACAACTCTGTCATAAGTTTGGAGTGCCTGTTAGCACTTTAGAACAAATACCTGAGCTGGATCTTGATATTGACGGAGCAGATGAAATTGGTCCTGAGATGATGCTCATTAAAGGGGGAGGGGGAGCATTGTTGTATGAAAAAATTGTAGCGTCGGCATCTCGTGCAATGCTTGTCATTGCGGATGAAACAAAGGTGGTAAAAAGACTTGGTGCTTTTGCACTACCAATTGAAGTTAATCCATTTGGTATCCACACAACATGCAGAGCCATTGAAAAAGTCGCTGATGATTTAGGGCTTTCTGGAAAAATTGCATTGCGAATGAATGGAAAAAATCCTTTTGAAACAGATGGTGGCCATTTTATTCTTGATGCATTTTGGGGCTGCATTTTGCAACCAAAACCATTATCGGATGCACTTCTTGCTATTCCTGGTGTTGTTGAGCATGGCCTTTTTTTGGGGTTGGCTTCACGTGCAATTGTCGCTATGGCTGATGGTCAAATAAAAGTTTTAGAACCGTTTGATTTTTAGAAAAGGCATTTACATGATGATATGTTAGCACAGTAAAAAAGGGTCTTAAAGATTTTAGGTAGAATAACGAATTAAAATTATAATTAGCGATCGGGGTAATCATTAAATGAAAATAATATTTTCTTTTCAGCGTTTTGTCGTATATTTTAGTGCAATTGCTATTTTTGTTGTGAATGTTGGCATGGCTTATGCACAAGGTGTGAGTGATCAACATTTAGATTCAGCGCGAAAGGCAATCAGAGCTATTCATGCAACGGATCAATTTGATAGCTTTTTACCAAATGCGGTCCATGATTTCAAAAATGAACTGATTAGCGATGATCCGAATTTGGCAACAGCTATTTCTGATATTGTTGATAAGCAGGCGCTTGCTTTAATTAAAAGGCGCTCTGATCTAGAAAAAGAGATTGCTCATGTATATGCAAAATATTTTACTCAAAAAGAGCTTGATGCGATAACAACATTTTATAATTCTGATACCGGTAAAAAGTTTTTGACAGAAGTCCCCAATATTGCACGTGATTCTTATTCAGCATTTGATATATGGCGTACTGCTCTTATGCGGGATCTTGTAGAAAATGTGAAAAAAGAGATGTCTGAAACACTTAATTTGAATAATTCTACTATGCCTACAAATATGCCTATAAAATCAGAATCTTCAGAAAATAAAAAATAGCTTGATCGATATCATGACAACAATGGGCAATTTCTGATTTTTTTAATAGCGGCGGTTTTCCCGCCGTTTTAAATATTTTAATGAGAATAAGTCTTTTTAGAATACTGCTTTATAAAAAAGGCTTCTTCAAAAGAAAAAAAGACTTTCATTTGATAATAAAAGATCTTAGCCTACTCTTGCAGATGTATAAGAAGGAATAATTCGTGGGCTCTTTTGACTTTGATTTATTTGTTATTGGAAGTGGTTCTGGTGGAGTGCGTGCAGCACGGCTTGCTGGAGGTCTTGGCAAGCGGGTCGCTATAGCAGAGGAATATCGTATAGGGGGCACTTGTGTTATTCGTGGTTGCGTTCCCAAAAAACTTTATGTTTATGCATCACAATATGTAAAAGAATTTAAGAAAAGTGTTGGTTTTGGGTGGGAATATGCGGATCCAATTTTTAGCTGGGAAAAGTTGGTTGCAGCTAAAAATAAAGAAATATCAAGGTTAGAAGGGCTGTATCGTAAGGGATTAGAAAATAACAATGTGCATATTTATGAAAGTCGTGCTACTTTTATAGATGATCACACATTAGAGCTTTCTGCCACGGGTGAGCGGGTAAGTGCAGAAAAAATTTTGATTGCAACGGGAGCAAAATTTGCACAAAATACTCCCATAGAAGGTGGTGAATTTTGCCTTACTTCTAATGAGATTTTTGACCTTGATCAACTCCCAAAATCAATAGTCATTGTTGGTGGAGGGTATATTGGTGTTGAATTTGCTAATATTTTTCATGAATTAGGTGTAAAAACAACACTCCTCCATCGGAGTGATTTAATCCTTCGTAATTTTGATCATGATTTGCGGCAATTGCTCAGCGATGCAATGATTGAAAAAGGGATTTCTATTCTCTACGGAATAACAATTTCTAAAGTGCAGGCTGCAGAAAATTGTTATGAAGTTGTTTTATCAAATGGGAAAATAATCAGTGCCGATCAGATTATGTTGGCTACGGGGCGTGTACCAAATACAACGGGTTTAAGACTTGATAGGGCAGGTGTTCAAGTGGATGAATTTGGTGCAGTTGTTGTTGATGAGAAAATGACAACAAATATCCCCCATATTTGGGCTGTTGGTGATGTAACAGGTCATATTCAATTAACACCTGTTGCGATTCATGATGCAATGTGTTTTGTTAAGACAGCATTTGAGAATATTCCCACAACACCTGATTATGATTTAATTACAACAGCAGTTTTTTCACAGCCAGAGATTGGAACGGTGGGTCTTTCAGAAGAAGAGGCGGTAAAGCGTTATAAGCGTCTTGAAATTTATCGTACAGTTTTTCGTCCTATGCGTAATGTTCTTTCTGGTAGTTCAGAGAAAATGCTTATGAAACTCATTGTTGATGGTGAAAGCCGTATTGTTGTGGGCGCTCATATTTTAGGGGAAAATGCTGGTGAGATGGCACAGCTTATAGGGATATCTCTCAAGGGTAAGCTGACGAAGGATATTTTTGACGAGACGATGGCAGTGCATCCAACGATGGCAGAAGAATTGGTAACAATGTATAAACCAAGTTATATATATGAAAATGGGAAGAAAATAGAAAGTTAAACAGCATATATTATGGTAAAAAGTTTTTGATATGCTAATCTTTAAGCTTAATCTTTAGAGAGAGTGTAATGATAAAAGAATGGGCGCCTGACACTTGGAGAACAAGGCCAATTAAACAAGTTCCGACTTATCCGGATAAGTCTATGTTAGAAGATGTTGAGCGAAAACTGAGAAGCTATCCTCCTTTAGTTTTTGCCGGTGAAGCACGTGATTTAAAAAATGAATTAGCAGCCGTTGCGAAAGGCCAAGCTTTTTTATTACAAGGTGGTGACTGTGCCGAAAGCTTTGCAGAACATGAAGCTGATAATATCCGTGATTTTTTTCGCGTATTTTTGCAAATGGCGATTGTTTTAACCTTTGGTAGTTCTAAACCGGTTGTTAAAATTGGTCGTATTGCTGGTCAATTTGCAAAGCCTCGCTCTTCTGATACAGAAAGAAAAGAGGGGGTTGAATTTCCTGCTTATCGTGGGGATATTATTAATGGCATTGAATTTGAAGCCGGTTCTCGTATTCCAGATCCGCAACGGATGTCTATGGCTTATCGCCAATCTGCGGCAACACTTAATCTATTGCGTGCTTTTTCACAAGGTGGCTATGCTAATTTAGAAAATGTTCACACATGGATGTTGAGTTTTGTTTCTAACAGTCCGCAGGGAGAACGTTATGAATTATTGGCAGAGCGTATTTCTGAAGCAATTGATTTTATGCGTTCTATAGGGATTACATCCAAAACACATTCTTCATTGCGTGAAACATCTTTTTATACCAGTCATGAAGCACTGTTGCTTGGTTATGAAGAGGCTTTGACTCGGATTGATTCAACTTCAGGAAATTGGTATGCAACATCTGGTCATATGCTATGGATTGGTGACCGTACGCGTCAGATTGACCATGCTCACGTTGAATATTGTCGCGGCATTAAGAATCCTATAGGATTAAAATGTGGTCCTTCCATTGAGCCTGATGAGCTTTTAAAATTAATTGATATTTTAAATCCTGAAAACGAGTTGGGGCGGCTTACTCTCATTACGCGCTTTGGTTATGATAAAGTTGAAAGTTATCTGCCTAAACTCATCCGTGCCGTTGAACGCGAGAGGCGTGCGGTTATATGGTCATGTGATCCAATGCATGGCAATACAATTACTGCCAATGGTTATAAGACGCGTCCCTTTGATTATGTTTTAAAAGAAGTAGAGAATTTTTTTGCAGTGCATCGTGGAGAGGGAACTTATCCAGGAGGCATTCATATTGAGATGACAGGTCGTGATGTTACTGAATGTACAGGAGGGGCGCACGCCATTTCTGTGGACGATTTATCTGATCGTTATCATACGCAATGTGATCCACGGTTAAATGCAGATCAAGCGTTAGAATTGGCTTTTCTTGTTGCTGAACTCCTTAAAAAAAATCGCGTGACTGACTCGTTAGCAATTGCTGCTGGGGGGTAGGCAAAAATTTGCCTAATATTTTTAGGTCATTATGGCAGAAAAGAATTTTAAAAAATGATGTTTCCGATGATGAAGAATAAAGTTGTGGTTGCTAAACTGATGAAATGATACAAAGGCTTATGAAAAATGATTTTCGGGTATCAATTGCCCAATTAAATCCTATTGTCGGTGATATTGAGGGGAATTTTTCTTTAGCTGTCATGGCGCATCAAAAGGCCAAAGAAGAGGGGGCTGATCTTGTTTTATTCACGGAACTTTTTATAAGTGCTTATCCGCCGGAAGATCTTGTTCTAAAACCTGCTTTTACAAAAACATGTGAAGAGACTGTTGAGAAGTTAGCAAAGATAACCGTAGGCGGACCAGGAATTGTCATTGGTCTTCCATTAAGGCGCAATGGTAATATTTACAACGCTGTCATGGTTCTTGATGAAGGGAGAGTCATTGCCGAATGTTTGAAGTTTGATTTACCTAATTATGCTGAATTTGATGAAAAGCGTTTATTTTCTTCAGGTCCACGTCCTCAGCCTATTGTCTATCATGGAATTAAATTAGGAATAGTCATTTGTGAGGATCTTTGGAATGATTCCTCTCTTAGTACAGAGCTTAAAGATAAAGGAGCGGAAATTATTCTTGTCCTTAACGGATCTCCTTATTATCGTAATAAAACATTAAAACGTATAGACGTTGTTCATACACAGGCTCTACAATCTGGAGTGCCAATTATCTACGCTAATCAAGTAGGTGGTCAAGATGAGCTCGTTTTTGATGGTGGGTCTTTTGCCTTGAATGGACAAGGCAAAAAGATATTTCAAATGAAACACTTTGATAGCCATATTGCTTTAAGCCATTGGCAAAAAACAACGACGGGATGGCACTGTATTTCAGGTCCTAATGAAAGTCTTCTCAATGGATTAGCGGCTGATTATCAAGCTTGTGTTTTGGGGTTGAAAGATTACGTTAATAAAAACGGCTTTAAGGATGTTATTCTTGGTCTTTCAGGAGGAATTGATTCAGCCCTGTGTACGGCAATGGCGGTGGATGCTCTTGGTGCTGAGAGGGTTCGCACCATTATGATGCCCTATCATTATACTTCGCAAGAATCATTAAAAGATGCCAAAGAATGTGCTGATCTTTTGGGATGTCGTTATGAAATCATACCGATTGCACAACCTGTTGAGGCTTTTTTAAAGACAATGGCACCTGTTTTTTCAGGGTTACCCTCTGACGTCACAGAGGAAAATCTTCAAAGTCGTATACGCGGTACACTTTTAATGGCGCTTTCAAATAAATTCGGCTCAATGGTGGTAACGACAGGCAATAAGTCAGAAATGGCTGTGGGATATGCAACACTGTATGGGGATATGAATGGCGGGTTTAATCCTCTTAAAGATATTTATAAAATGCAGGTTTATGCATTAGCGGAGTGGCGCAATAAAAATCACTTGCACAATTTGAGAGGACCAGAAGGAATGATCATTCCATCCAATATTATAGAAAAAGCACCCTCTGCAGAGCTGCGGGAAAATCAAAAAGATGAAGATTCTCTTCCGCCTTATCCTATTTTAGATGATATATTACAATCTCTTGTAGAAAATGACATGAGTATTTGTGATATTGTTAAACGTGGACATTCACGAGAAACTGTTGCGAAAGTTGAACAGCTTCTTTATGGTGCCGAATATAAAAGGCGTCAATCTGCGCCTGGTGTAAAAATCAGTTACAAAAATTTCGGACGCGATCGTCGCTATCCTATAGTCAATCATTTTCGCGATAAAAATTGAGTATTATTTTATGGTTAAAGTTCGTTTTGCTCCCTCTCCAACAGGTTATATTCATATTGGCAATATCCGTATTGCGCTTTTCAACTGGCTTTATGCGCAAGCGTATAAGGGAGAATTTATTTTACGCTATGATGATACAGATATTGAACGTTCTAAACAAGAATATATCGATGCTATTGCTGTTGACCTTGAATGGCTTGGTATTCAACCAGATGCAATTTATTACCAATCCAAGCGATTTAATCGATATGATGAAGTGGCAGAAATTCTCAAACAACGTGGCCTTCTTTATCCTTGTTATGAGACAACAGAGGAATTAGAGCGGCGTCGTAAAATCCAGCTTTCACGCAAATTGCCTCCTGTTTATGACCGTGCAGCATTGAAGTTGACAACAGAAGAGAGAAAAAACTTTGAATCACAAGGTCGTAAACCCCATTGGCGTTTTCTTCTTCCTAATTTTGAAAGTGATCCTTTACACACAAAGCGAACAGAAGTTTGCTGGAATGATGCAATAAAGGGAAAGCAGACGATTGATTTAGCTTCTCTTTCAGATCCTGTTCTTATTCGTGAAGATGGAACCTATCTTTATACATTGCCGTCTATTGTTGATGATGTAGATATGGCTATTACGCATATTATTCGTGGGGATGATCATATTACAAATACAGGCGCTCAAATTGCTCTTTTTAAAGCTCTTAATGCAGAATTACCGGTTTTTGCTCATACCAATTTATTGGCGACAGTTTTAGGAAAAGGATTTTCAAAACGTAATAATGATCTTTCTATTCGTTCTCTACGGGAAGAAGGATTTGAATCTATAGCTGTTCAATGCCTTGCCGTTTTGATTGGGACATCGCAAAATGTGCATCCCTATCCCAATCAAGCTGCGCTTTTAGAGCATTTTAATCTCCAAGATACGTCAAGATCCGTTGCAAAATTTGATATTGCTGATCTTCTTGCTTTGAATAGTCATCTTGTCCATGAGTTAACCTATGAGGAAGTAAAAATGCACCTTAAAAAACTTTCTATTGAGGGAGATAAGGCGGAATATTTCTGGAACGCGATAAGAAGCAATATTAATAAAGTCAATGAGGCTGTTTTTTGGTGGAAAATCATTCATGATGAACAGAATTTTGATACAGTAGCACTAGAGGATCGTGCTTTTGTGCACCAATCACTCGATTTCTTACCTGAAGGTGCTTTGAATGAGGAAAGTTGGAAAATTTGGACAACAGCATTAAAAGAAAAAACAGGTCGAAAAGGAAAAGCTTTATTTATGCCATTACGTCAGGCACTTACGGGCATGGATCATGGACCTGAAATGGGAAAAATTTTGCAGCTTTTAGGGCGTGAAAAGGTAACGGAAAGGCTCTCTAGGAAATAAGAGCGGATTTTTTAAAAGTATTTCGTTCATTTCACTCTAAAAGAGAGTAGAGAACGGGTTTATTTACATGTTTTTATAAGCATGAAAGCAGGAATATCATCACCAAATCCAATAGGTGTGTAATTCTTATTTTTTCGTGAGCGTTGTTGCTCAGATGGCTTCTCCTTATTATTTGCATTTTTGATATATTCTGTTTTATTCTCTTCTACAGATTTTTTAGTGTGAGCAACAGTCTCTTTTGGAGCAGTTTTCTTTGATGGTTTTGAAGATTTTTTCTTTACAACAATATCTTCTGTTTGATCATCGGCTATTAAAGTTGAGAGATCTCCATTGAGCCATTCAATTTTTTCATTACTCATTTCCTCGATGGCATTGATATATTTTTGATCAGCTTTTGTAACGATTGTAAAGGCTTTTCCGCTACGATTTGCACGCCCTGTACGACCAATTCGATGGATATAGTCTTCAGCATGTGTAGGAACATCATAGTTAAATACATGACTTACAGCTGGAATATCGAGTCCACGGGCAGCAACATCAGAAGCAACAAGAAGTGTAAGTTTATTATTTTTAAAATCAGCTAGGGTGTTCATGCGCGAATATTGGTCCATATCTCCATGAAGTGCCCCTACATTAAAGTTATGTTTGATGAGCGATCTAAAAAGTTCAGAAATATCTCTCTTTCGATTACAGAAAATGATTGCATTTTGAAGCTCTGCACCTTCATTTTGGATAAGTTCTCGTAAAACCGCTCTTTTATCCCATGATTTATTTCCAGATTTGACAAGCCGTTGTGTAATTGTGGTAGCTGTTGAGGAAGCTTTTGTAACTTCAACAGATACGGGAGAATGTAAAAATTGTTTCGTTAGTTTTGTAATTTCTGGCGCCATTGTTGCAGAAAAGAACAAAGTTTGACGCGTAAAAGGGGTTAGCTTACAGATGCGTTCAATATCAGGAATAAAGCCCATATCCAACATGCGATCAGCTTCATCAATCACAAGGATTTCAACGCCCATCAGGAGTAGTTTACCGCGCTCGCAATGATCAAGAAGGCGCCCTGGTGTTGCTATAAGAACATCAGCTCCTCGTTCAAGTTTGCGATCTTGGAGTTCAAAAGATACCCCACCAATCAAGAGAGCAACGTTTAAACGATGATTTATTCCGTATTTATCGAAATTTTCTTCAACTTGAGCTGCAATTTCTCTTGTTGGTTCTAAGATGAGCGTACGGGGCATTCGTGCTCTTGCACGACCTTTTTCAAGGAGAGTGAGCATAGGCAATACGAAAGAGGCGGTTTTACCTGTTCCCGTTTGGGCGATTCCTAAAACGTCTTTTCTTTGAAGGACATGCGGAATTGTTTCACTTTGAATAGGTGTCGGAGCTGTATACCCCGCTGATTTCACTGCATTAATAACCTTTGCGGAAAGACCTAAATCATCAAAACTGTTTAAAGATGGTATCATTTTTTTATCAACTGCTCTGTGATTTTAACTGCGCTATCTAATGATGATTATAACCAATATTTTACACTCTTTAAAAGTGTTAAGATGTTTTCACAAAAAAAACTAACTATAACAATCATATACATATAAAACGCATAATACAATCATTAATAGCGAAATTGTTCTGATAAAATGCGCTCATCCCATGAATGATTTGAGTCAAAAAGGATTGAAGCTGTTACTTCTGTTGCCATTGAAATAGTAACTGAATGGACAGATTTAACTTCAATATTATCTGCAGCAGCGTTTACAGGGCGTTTGTCAGGTTCAAGCATATCAAAGCGCACTGTTACTGTATCGGGAAGCAAAGCTCCATGCCAACGCCGAGGGCGAAAAGGGCTAACGGGAGTGAGGGCCATAAGGGGAGCCATAAGAGGTAAGATAGGTCCTTGTGCTGATAAATTATAGGCGGTTGATCCAGCTGGTGTAGCGACGAGGACACCATCACAACTTAATTGTTCCATGCGTACGTTGTTATCAATGGTGATGCGAATTTTTGCCGCTTGATAAGATTGCCGAAAGAGGGATACTTCATTAATTGCAAGCGCCTCGATAGAATCTTGACATTCAGATTTTGCAATCATGCGCAGGGGATGGATTTCTTTTTTATGTGCGGCAGCAATACGATTGGGCAATTTTTTTTCATGAAATTCATTCATAAGAAACCCTACAGAACCTTGATTCATACCATAAATAGGTTTGCCTGTGTTCATGACATCTCGTACGGTTTGTAACATTGTCCCATCACCACCGATTGCAACAACAATATCAGTTTCTTCCAGAGAAGAATGACCATAAACGGAAATTAATTTATGGGTAGCTTTGATAGCCTCCTCAGTTTCTGCGGAAATAAAATGAAAGCGACTTGGTAATGTAGCCATTTAAAAATTATCCTGATACTTATAATTTATGTTGTAACTTATTTTTGAGAGTTTTGAAGTTGTAATAAAAGCTCTTTTTATAATAAAAAGAGCATTGAATAAAGAGAAGTTATTTCAAGGTAAAGTATCATTAAAAAGTAAAAGGAATGCGTTGTTAGATAAATTACAAACGAGTAATTTTTTTATTAGAATGATAATTTAGCATTGAAGCTAAGAGTATGATTAGTTAAAAGACCATAACTGATTTTAATAATCAGTGTGAAGCACCCGTAGCTCAGCTGGATAGAGCGCTGCCCTCCGAAGGCAGAGGTCACAGATTCGAATTCTGTCGGGTGCACCAAATTCTTCAACTTCATATCATCCTAAATAACAAGATTACCTAAAAAGAAGCCAATTTCCTCTTTTATGAAAATGGTTATTTGAGTTGTTTATTAAGTTTTGCAGCGAATAAGCAAATGATTTTAAGAGAAGTAAAATTTACGGCTGCGTATATAATTTTTCGGTTAGTCATTTTGAATATCGAGATAAAAAAGCAAGGTTATCTAAATATGCTTTCAATTTAACTATAAACATTTAAAAAGTACATTTAATTCAATATGTTATTGTACAACTGATCTGGCGATGTTGATAGTAGATCGCTAAATATATTGTTTTGAGCATTAAAATAGATAGCTAAATTTGCTTTTATTCTATTTTTGGAGTTAAAGGCTGTTATGGTGATATGGAACGCAGATGAGGAATATCACCAGTTAAAGGAATAATAAGGGGGAAAAAACAACCGTCAAGATTTGAATTGTTTCAAAATGCTGTATTCGATATGGTTTTGATATGGGTATCTGGTGATTTCTCTATACACCAATACTGCCAGTTATGTTGGATGAAGGATTGTTTAGCTTTAATCAACTTTCTTATATACCGAACACTAATTATGGTGGTTATTTAGTTGGGAGTATGTTCTTTACGTTTGGCAGTAATTGGGATTATATCTCTTGCTCCTCGCATACTATCTTGTGCAGCTATAGTAATGAGTGCACTTAATTATTTTCATGGCGTTAACACTTAGTCCTTTTGATCCGTTTTGCTGCTGGTGTTGCGAGTGTAGCAATGATGGTTTTGGGTTCTATTATGGTCATGCAGCATAGCCATATGGGCGGATTATTGCTTCGCTTTATGCAGGTGTAGGAGTTGGTATTCTACTACTAGGTAATGAATATGTTATTATTAGTTTGAACAGAGCGCTTGATGCAACAAACATTTGGTTTGGAGCTGGCTTAATGTCTGTTCAAAACTTTTAAAAACATACAGGTTTAATTATGATAACTATATCAAAAAACACCTCCGTTATTTCTTTCATTGCAAATGAAACCGCTCCTGTTAATCAGAAAAAACCATCCAAAATATGAATAGATCAATCAAATGGATTTCGTGACTGATAATATATATATATATTATCGCATTCGTGCTTTAAACGATTTTGGTGATGTAAAAAAAGGCGATCTGGATGCTTTTATTGAAAATGAAAGCAATCTCTCTCATGATGGTAATTGCTGGGTTGCTGATAATGTCTGTGTTGTAAAATCTGGTTGTGTTTATGAAAATATAAGGGGCTATGGCAATGCTGCCATTGGTGGCTATGTGTATGGCAATACCCTTATATGTGATAAAACCCATGTGTATTTTGGTGTTCATGTTTATGACAATGCTCATCTTTCTTATAACGTTTGAGTTTATCATTAAGCGCGGGTTTATGGGAATGCAAAATTATCCGGTAGTGCACGTATTCATAGCAATGCCGCGGTTTATGATCATGCGGTTGTTAGGCAAGGTTTACGGCAATGCTAGCGTGGGGTGTCATACTAAGGTCTACGGCTCTGTTTATGGCAATGCCAAGATCTCCTGATTATATCGTGATTAGAAGTAATGTATATGGCAATGCAAGAATAAAAAGACATAGCGATTTATATTCGGTTCCCATAAATTGAGAGGTTTATGAAAGTGATGATGTTATCAAGATTGATAAACAGAATAAATGACAGACGTGGAGGGTGCTTCTTTGATGGTTATAAACGCATCATAAAAGAAAGCTGTGCCAATTGATATGACGCTGCTTTTAAATAGAGGTACTACAGATCATACAAAAGAAGTCAATAATGAATGTATGTATACAAAACGTATCATATTGCAAACGCTCTATTCTATTGATTAAAACTGATCAAAAGGAACGTAAATGACAGATATGATCTTTAATCACTCATTTGAATTACAGAACCTATAAACACTTTATGTATGGCTATAAAGCGTATTAAGAATAACGCTCGCATTTTTGAAGTGGTCATTTGACACAAAGTACATTATCAAAATGTCTCAACGCTTGGTAGGTTCATATCAAGACAATCAAGAGAAAATGCGTATTAAGTAAATATTTGTAACAAAACCCGTTGTTTACATTTACGAACATTGGTTTTTAAAAGCAGCTTTTCATAAGACAATAAACAACCGCTTTTTATAAAATCTAAGGCTTTTAAACTGTTATAAATCTAGGTTTCAAACGTATTTATAGAGATATCATTTTATGTCTCTAAACGTTTAAACGTTCATTTAGTGAGGTTCTCATAAGCGTATTTTCACTTTGCATTTAAACATAACTTCTTTTCAAATAAGCCGCTCTATATTTGGGCTGGCAAAATTAACCAGCTCAAATTCGAGTTCGTTAACTTTAGAATAGAGCATTCTTTAAACATTGTCGCTTTTGACTCAAAATTGAGTAAAACACCATGCCTTTGTAATATGATTGCAATCCTTTTGAAATTTATCTACTTATCTTTGTCTTAATAAGTATCCTCAAATTTTAGGGGACTTCATTTGGTTTCGTATTTTTAAACTGTAACTTTTAAAACGTTTTTTGCTTGTTTGCCTGCGTTATATCATTAAAAATCTTTTGATTTCTACGACATAACATTATCAATTTCATTACCTGTTGTGATGATAGTATCTATATAATGTCTGCTTATTATTGACTAACTTTTTAGTAAGCGGCGCTTTAAAATCGACTTGTCTTTAAATCCTTTTATGTGCCCTTAATGAATTAAAACCTATTCTATGATAGTTTCAAATGATTATTTCTTTTAAGGTTTAGCTCAAAAAAAGAGTAAACCCCATACCATTTTTAAAACGCATGCAATTTATGTTATCGATAATTTCAAACGATTACGTTTTTAATAATGCGATTTGTGTGTGATACAAACGTATCATAAAATTTATGAACTGTTATGAATGATAGCTGCGTTCACTTCATTTGAATGTTTACATGCGTTTTATGGTCTATCCATACATGGTAATTGTTTATGAAAATGGTTAATTAAATCACGTATAAAAGTGTAGATTTTAAATGGGATTCATATAGAATAATTTCACACAAACTATTGACTTTATTATATTTTTTTATGAATAAGATTCCATCTCGTTTAGACGTTGCAAAAGAAATCACCAAAGACCTTATTGATAAGATTCTTCTCTTACACGGCGTTATCACTTTTGTTTGCAAAAATCTGCTTCGCTTTTGACTTTTGATATGGATACAACCTCTTTTGAGGTAGAGCAAAGAATTTTTTAATCATGGAGAGTGCAACAGTGTTCTTCAAAAATCTTGATTGGTCTGTTGAAAAAATTAAAGAGTTAGATAATTATTCAGCACGTTATCAACTACCAGATTGTGAAGTACAAATTCTTTATAATGACGCAATTATCAAAGGTTATCCGTAATTTGATGTTGGAGTTTCGATTAGTACTGGTATTTTATCTGCAATTGATCCCTATCAATTCTCAGCACTTACAAGATCTACAACTTGATTTTTATAAAAAGGGGTTGAGAGTTTGTGAAGAAGGAATATATGCAGATTGGTTGGAATTAAGCTTGATTATGTCTTGAAATAGGCGATAGAAAGAATTGATCTTCATAAATGCTTTTATTCCAGATATGGAGCACCATCTTGGCGAAAGAATGAAGTTGGAGGCACATAAAGGTTATCAAGGTATATGATGCAGATTATAGCTTACTTCATATTGGTGCACTGTCTTTATTGGGTGATGTTGCAACCTTACAATCTTATTATCAAAGTTTCAGTGCAGAGGATCATTTAGGCTTTGATGAAAATACCCAACAGATTCATCTGAACGTGCATTGGCTTTAGTCAAAGAAGTGGTGAAATCTAAGCAGCTCAGCTACGCTTTAATTAAAAAGTAGCAAAAATATGAGCTATCTAGAAGAAAAACAAAGTTCTTAATAAGGGCCTTTCCAGAGAGGTTGAGTCTCATTCTTGGAAGGAAAAAAATAGCTAAATTTATCGAAACAAAAGATAAGGAATAGCTCCTTAAGAAATATCAAGAAGATCTAAAAAGATTATAGGAGCCAGAGTCTGGTTTAAAGATGCCATCATCAGTTGAGTGAACTCAACAATGGTGGAGTTTTATCCATTGGCGGAAATCTGATGTTTGAAAGAGGCTTTCTTGATGTGAAGGTAATATTGTAATAAATAATTATTATAAATCAATATGTTGTATATATTCATTGTTTTGAGATTAATGACCATTGACAAATAATTTTGCACCATTTTCTCTCTTCCAGCTTTTCGTCAATCATCAATGAAAATTTTTTATAATGGAAAGTTCATTGATAACATAACTTTTGTATGTTCATTATTTTACGCTTAAAAAAAATATAAATAATGAAATGCAATTAAGTCATCAACTTCTGATTTTTTTCAATTTTTAATCATAAAAAAATCTTTTTATTCATTTTGCTTATAAAAAGAATTAGCTTTTTTCTGGTGATACAAGTGGAGAAATAAGGATTTTAGATATGTTTCTGCGTTCCATTTCAATCACTTTAAAGTGTAAACCATCAGTTTCAAAGCTTTCTCCCTCATTTGGTAAATGACCAAACTGCCAAAGCATAAAGCCTGCCAGAGTCGTATAACGATCTGCTTCATCCACAAGATTACGCCCAAGATAACCACTTAAACGGCGGATATCAGCATATCCCTCAACAAGAAGACTGCCATTTTCAAGTTGTTCTGCGATCATGAGTTCTTCATCGTCATCAGGAAAGTCTCCTGCAATAGCTTCAAGAATATCGGTTGGTGTTGCAATTCCTTCAAAAGATCCATGCTCATCAACAATAATTGCAAGCTGAATCGAAGAATGACGTAATTGCTCCATCAATCGTAAAACACTTGTATTTTCATGAACAACGAGGGGTTCTCGCATAGCTTTTTTCCAATTAATCTTTTTCCCCTCAGCCAAATTCAAAAGAAGATCTTTTGTCAACGCAACGCCAACAAATTCATCCACTTTTTCACGCGCAAGAATTAAGCGGCTATGTTTAACCTTTTGTAATTCTTCACGCATTTCATTTTCATCAGCATTTAAATCTAACCACTCAATCTCATTACGCGGCGACATGATAGAGCGAACAGGGCGATCAGCTAAATCGAGAACACCACGAATCATCTCCTTTTCTTCTGGTCTAAACAACTCAGAAGCTGCGGCCTGTTCAGCAATAACATCTACAGTCTCAGCAAGGTGACTATCTTTGCTTCCTCCTCCTAAGAGCCTCAAAACAGCATCAGCTGTTCTACTGCGTAGATCATTCGTTTTAATCATTTTTTCACGGTTACGACGTCCAATTTGATTAAAAGCTTCGATGAGAACAGAAAAACCAATAGCAGCATACAAATACCCTTTTGGAATATGAAAACCAAATCCTTCAACAATGAGAGTAAAACCAATCATCATCAAAAAACCAAGACAAAGGATTACAATAGTGGGATGACGATTAATAAAACGCATAAGAGCACCAGATCCGCACATCATTACTCCCATAGCAGCTATGACTGCGATATACATAACTGCTGCCTGCTCTTTTGCAATCATACCTGTTGCGGTAATAATACTGTCTAGTGAAAAAACGGCATCCAGCACCACGACTTGGACGATTACTTGCCAAAAAACAGCATAACCAACGCCTGTTTTTCTTTCATGTGATACTCCTTCTAACCTTTCATGTAATTCTAGCGTTCCCTTTGCGAGCAAAAAGGCTCCACCACCGATTAAAATAAAGCTATGCCAACTAAATACAAAAGATGAAAGTGAAAGAATGACCCTATCGAGTCTCATAACCCATCCAATAACGGTAAGAAGGAAAAGCCGCATAATTAATGCTAAAGTAAGACCTATAAAGCGTGCGCGGTCACGCAAATGCAGTGGCAATTTTTCAGCTAAAATTGCAATAAAGATAAGGTTATCTATTCCTAAAACAATTTCGAGAAAAACCAGCGTGATCAAACCAAACCACGCATGGGGATCAGTGATCCATTCCATCATTCCTTACCTTTTAGAAGCTTAAAAGCGCGCGATTGACAAAAAAAATTCATAGGCTTTTATTCGTATATTGGATCATGAACATTGAATGTAAAAAACTTATATTCAAAGAAAAAAACAGCACAATATTGCTTGAATGCATGTGATTGTTGATAAAACAAAATGATGCCCCATCCCGCTTACAACCACAAGAAGGTTCCTCTAATTTTCGCTCGGGCATTATGCTCGATAATCCTCTAACTATAGGTTCTGTATAACAATCAGAACATTTATTTATAAAGCCTCTTATAATGGGTTTATTTTTATATAAGATCAAGTGGTGAATATCATATTTTTAACCTTACAGACAATGAGTTTATATAACAAACAACAAAATATCTGGACATCTATCCTTAGGAGCGTTATAGAAACGCTCATTCTCGTCTTTTGAGAAGCTTATGGGTGATTAGCTCAGTCGGTAGAGCAGCTGACTCTTAATCAGCGGGTCGTGGGTTCGATCCCCTCATCACCCACCATTTTATTTTATACCGTAAATAACTTATTGATTGCGTAATTTTTTTAAGGTACGAGTTGCTAAATAAAATTGGGCAGTAGGATTTCCCCATATCTGTTTGTTTAAAAGTGAAGATTGTTGATATAGCTTAGTCATCGGTGTTTGTACTTTTTAGGGGACTCAAAGAACTTCCAAAGGACATTTTAAGATCTTTTAATGCGTATTGTTTCTTTTTTTAAGTTGCAATTGGTAAGGAGAAGCCTCTTACCGACAATTGTGTTATTTAAAGGGGTATAAAAATCAACAGTTTTCACTTCTTTTAATATAAATTGATTAAATTTTTTTGGATTTTTAGCATATTGTTTAAAGACAGAAGAAACTTTACACTTTAGTTGTGTCAGCAGCGTGGATATTTTTTGATAACTCTCCCGCTTAAACAAAAAACTTCTGTAATAATCATCAGTATTCCAAGAGGGTAAATCAAGATAAAATAAAGTAGTTAGCTGGACATACAAGTAATAAAATTAGATCAGTTTAATTGTTTAAAGCTAATACCTGTTAAACGAAAGACAATAAACTTTAATGAGGCTTAAAGTTTTAAAATATTAAGCTGTGTGGTTACGCTATGCTGTCTTTCCGTTAGCTAAACCTCTAAAAATATAAATATTAAGAAAGCCACTCAGATTCATTATAATATATTGATTTATAAAGAATTGATTATTCTTTATTTAAAAAAACTTTACTATCATAAACTTCTTTTGTTTCAATCCCTCTTATAATGAATTAATTAAAATCATTCATTTTTGCATCATAAATGGGATTAACGTGTGGATAAAGACTATTGAAGAAAGGCATAAAAATAATTCTTATTAATGTTCTTAAGTGCTAAAAGTTATCATAACATTGGAAAAATAGTATAATGGCGCAGGCTTGCTCTTTTATTAAGTATAAAGATGATGGTGCAACAATAGCTTTACTATTATACCATTTACGGGTATTGTTGTGTAATGGAGAAGAGCGTTGAGAGAGGTTTCTTAAAAAAGATATGTAAATTGGCAACACGATGGTGTTTTGTTCTTTTATAGGTACATAAAAAAAGAAGTCATTGATAGCCTTTTATTTATTCAGGTGGTGTTTTGGGGGCTCTTTTCCAATATTGTTGCGCCTCAAAAATGACGACCACAAATAATGAAAGGATAAGCGGTATAATCAAATAAAACATTCTAAAGACAATAAGTGCTGCAATAACATCGGTTGGATTTATATTGGGCATGCCTGTTATGAAGAGAGCTTCAAGAACTCCTACTCCTCCTGCTGGAGCATTAGAGAGAAGAGTTATCGTAAAAGATGCTAGGAAAACACCAAGAACAGAGATAAAATGAATATCTGCGTTATGTGGGAGAACAGCATATATAATTCCTGCTGCTCCTAAAAGCTCTAGAGGGCTAATGAGAAGCTGTTGAATAACAATTTTCAGCCGGGGATAGGAGAGTTGAATTTTTTTACCCAAGCGTAAGGGTTTTAACTGAAGCCAGCTGCCAAACGTATAAAGTGCTATACAGCTGAGTAAAATTGCTCCAGCCGTTGTTCCGAGCCATTCAGGAAGTTCTTTATGAATGAGGGTGATAATTTCGGGTTGCAGCACCAAAACGATTCCCAAAAGTAAGATTGTGCCGATTACAAAAGTAAAAGAGCAAAAACCTACTAATATTGCGATTTCTGTTCCGTTTAATCCTTTCATTTTATAGGCGCGATAGCGTACAACGGCACCAGAAAAAACTGAAGCACCGATATTGTGTGAAAGAGCGTAGGTTGTAAATGAACATATAGCGATAAAAATCCAAGAAATTTTATGGCCTAGATGTTGCAAGGCAATTCGATCATATCCAGCAAGAGCAGCATAAGCTAGGAGAGAACATAAACAGGCTAATAACCAGTGCTGTGCATTTAAATTGCTCAAGCGCTCCAATACATCCCCAAATGAAATGGCAGAGAGCTTCATGTAAAGAATTCGAATAGATACCAGCATTGCTAAGATACCAATCAATGGCCATATAAATTGCTTTATTTTCACGATTCTGTATCCATTTTATGTTTTCTGTAAATTTTCATGATTGAGCATATTCCTTACAGATCTTCGTTCTGTTATATACTCTATAATACCATTGGCAATTTCTTCATCATCTGTTACTACAACATCAGCACCTAAATCAATGAGATATGTTGTTTCTGTGTCGGATAATGCATGTGTGATTATCTGGATATCTTTCTTCATATCACGGATATTTACGATACATTCTCCTACTTCAATGGTACTTCGCATTGTAATAACAACTTTATGTGCATTATTTATATTTGCTGCGTTCATTATTTCTTGTTGAATGATATTGCCGCAAATAGCCTCAAAGCCATCTGCAATCGCTTTATCAGAGAGGCGTTTTGATTCTTCTACGATCACTATAGGTTCACCTCTATTTATTAAAGATAATGCAACACACTTACCGATACGACTATAGCCAATAATTACGATATGGTTGTTTTTTAAGGTCATCGGTAAAAAATCTTGGTCAGGATCTTGTGGATCAATATCAATAATTGTTTGGGTATTTTGTGAAGATGCAGAATTTTTTTCTAGACGTTTTTTAATTTTATTACAGGCAATGAAAACAAGAGGATTGAGCAAAATAGAAAAAATTGCTCCTCCAAGAATTAAATCATGAGCGTCATTGTTTAAAAGTCCTAAGCTTAAACTTAAACCAGCAAGGATAAAGGAAAATTCTCCGATTTGGGCAAGGCTTGCAGAAATAGTCAAAGCTGTTGCATTAGAATAGCGAAAAGCTTTAACGATGAAAAAGGCAACAGCAGATTTTCCGATTACGATAATGAATAAGGTTGCTAAGAGAGGGAAAAAATGAGTTAAGAGTTTCTCGGGGTCAAATAACATGCCTACAGAAACAAAAAAGAGAACAGAAAAAGCATCGCGCAGTGGTAAAGATTCTTCCGCGGCACGGTGGCTTAATTCTGATTCGCTCATGACCATACCAGCAAAAAAAGCACCAAGAGAAAGAGAAACTCCAAATAAATGAGCGGCTCCGAAAGCTACTCCTAATGCAATAGCAAAGACGCTAAGACGAAATAATTCACGTGATCCCGATTGTGCGCTCATTTTTAAAAGCCATGGGATAACGCGTCGCCCAATGACGAGCATAAGTGCAATAAATACAATTACCTTCAGGATGGTGAGACCAAAAATACCCCAAATACTTAAATCCAACCATTGAACAAGAGGATCCAACGCTTCTTTTTTGGTATTGCTGAGGGCACTTGCCAAGGAAGGGATGAGGACAAGTATAAGGACCATTGCTAAATCCTCAATAATCAACCATCCAACGGCAATGCGTCCTTTTTCTGTTTCAATAAGATGACGCTCTTGCAAAGCACGTAGCAGGATAACGGTACTTGCTATGGATAAAGCAAGACCGAAAATCAAACTACCACTAAAGCCCCATCCCATAATCAGACCAAGGCACAAACCTAGAAAAGTAGAAAATGCCATTTGTGCAATAGCAGCGGGGACAGCAATAGCTTTGACAGATAAAAGGTCTTTTAATGAAAAGTGGAGCCCAACACCAAACATCAGCAAAATAATACCAATTTCAGCAAGTTGATTAATGATGACGGAATCTATTTTAAATCCGCCTGTATTGGGTCCCACAATAACACCAGCTAACAAATAGCCTACAAGGGGTGAAATACGTAAACGGCTAGCAATCATTCCCAAGAGAAATGCTAAACATAAGCCTGCAACAATAGTTGTGATAAGTGGTGTGTCGTGGAGCATGGATTATTTACTATTCTTGATCAAAAAGCGAATGAATGAAAACGACTATATTTCTATGAGAAGAGAGGCGAGATGTACCATACGCATTAAAGGGCATTTTTATTTCACTTTGATATTTGCACGATTATTTCGCTCACGCCACCAATTTCCTAGCAGGAGTAAAATAGGAGCAGCAATAAAGATAGAGGATGATGTTGCAATAATAATCCCAAAGACCATGGGTAATGCAAAATTATGAACAGCACTTCCACCCCATATCGCCATGGGGAGCATCGCAAGAATTGTTGTGGCTGATGTAAAAAAACAACGTACAAGAACCTGATTAATTGACAGATCAATCAGCTCGCGCAACGGCATTTTTTTATAAAGACGCATATTTTCGCGCATCCTATCATAGACGACAACTTTATCATTTATAGAATATCCAACAATTGTTAAGAGTGCGGCGATAGCCGTTAAATTAAAATCAAATTGAAATAAAGCAAAAAAGCCAATCATTTTTGTGGTGTCTAGAATGAGAGTGATAATTGCTCCAATGGCAAAGAACCACTCGAAGCGTAACCATATATAGAGAGACATGGCAATAGCCGCAAGAATAACAGCAGTAAAAGCAGCTGTGGCAAGCTCACCTGAAATTTTGGGACCAACAACTTCTATTTGATCGAATGTGGTATCGGGATAGATATTTTGTACAGCTGTTTTGACCTTATCAATGGCGGTGGTTTGTTGTGCTTCGCCACCGCTTTGTTTCTGCATGCGAATTAATACGGTATTTTCGTTATCAATATTTTGCAAGGTAACTTCACCAATATTAAGAGTAGAAAGCTTGGAACGCAGAGTTGCTAGATCTGCTGGTCCTTTCGTGGTAATACTCATTTGGCTTCCGCCAATGAAATCAATACCAAAATTCAATCCAGGCTTAAAAAAGAGAAAAACTGAAGCCATTGATAAAACAATTGAGACGCCAATACCAATGAAACGTGCTTTCATAAAGTGGAAAGTTGTGTTTTGTGGCATGATGTTGAAAGCAGAGTGAATATGCAATTTTTTAATTTTCCATTTACGAACGATCCAAATCATGATGATGCGTACAATGGTGATATTTGTAAACATGGAGATGATAATACCAAGCAACATTGTTACGGCAAAACCACGAACGGGACCGGTCCCGAACCAAAATAGTAAGACGGTCGCTATAATTGCTGTAACATTTGCATCAACAATGGTTGCAAAAGCGTGTTTAAATCCACGATCTAGGGCTGCAAAAGCACCCACACCTTTTCGACTTTCTTCACGGATACGTTCATTGATAAGGATATTAGCATCAACGGCAATACCGATGCCTAAAATAATACCAGCAATACCAGGCAGCGTAAGCGTAGCTCCCAAAAGACTCAGTGCAGCAAATGTTAAAATTGTGTGCAGAGCTAGTGCTATATTGGCAATTAATCCCCAAATACGATAGAGAAGAAAAATAAAAATTGCAACAAGAATAAAGCCAATTATGCCGGTGTAAAGTCCCATTTGGATAGCATCAGCACCAAGATTTGGACCTACGGTTCTCTCTTCAATGACCGTGAGTGGTGCGGGGAGGGAACCAGCACGAAGCAGAGCAGCCAGAGTTGAGGCTTCTTTGGGGTCAAAGTTTCCTGTAATTTGACCTTGTCCATTGGGAATGACGCTATTGATGGTCGGAGCGGTTAAAACTTTATTATCCAGAACAATGGCAAAAGGACGGTTAATATTTTGTCGTGTTATATCGGCAAATATTTTTGCACCAGCGGAATCTAGCGTAAATGAAATAATGGAACGTCCTGGTATTTGGGGGTCAAAACCTGCACGGGCATCTTTCAGGACATTTCCATCTAAAGCAATTTGATCATAAATTGCATAATGTTGTGTTGCATCAGTGTATCCAGGGAGAATAGAAACACCTATAGGGGGGTTATTGGGGTCCACATTAGAAGGAACAAGATGAAAACTCATCTTAGCGGTTGTTCCTAAAAGATCACGCAGTTGTTTTGGATCTTGTAGTCCAGGCAATTGGACCATAATACGATCATTTCCGACCTTTTGGATGGCTGGTTCTGAAACACCAACTTGATCTATACGACGACGGATGATTTCTAAGCTTTGTTCAATAGCATTGCTGACACGGTCTTTTATACCAGCTTCTGTTAATGTGACGCGGAGAGTTTCATTTTGAACACTGATCGTGATGTTATGTTCTGTTGTGCCAAAGCTACTGTGTATGGGGGTTATTAATGTTTTCAAAGCAGAGAGTGCTTTTTCAGTTTGCGATGGGTCAGAAATAAGGGCAATAACGCTATCTTCAACGATACGCACACTTGAGGTGCGGATTTGTTTTTCACGCAATACATTGCGCACATTGCTTAAAACTATATGTAACTGATCGCGTTTTAACGTTTTGCTATCAACCTCGAGCAGGAGAGAAGAGCCTCCTTGAAGGTCAAGACCAAGTGCTACACGGGTGTCGGGTAAGAATTTCGAGTTTTTAACTTGTTCGTGTGAAAATAAATTGGGTAAGGCAACATAAATGCTGCTTAAAAGAATAAAACAATAAAGGGTAGTTAACCAACCAGGTGTACGCATGATATATTCCGTAAATAGGCAATCTAACAGTTATTCAAAGTTAAAAGCACAAGTAAAATAAGATGATCGTTTTTATATTCAAGGAAGAGAATTAAGTATGTTCATTGGGAGGAGCGCGTTTATTTGAGAAATATTGTGTTTTAACGTTACGAAATCGTGTGTCAACAGCTGGAATCTTTATTAAAAAGAAATCCAATGTTAGGATTTTTTGAAAGGTCCTCATAAAAATAGATTCTGTATGGAGTGTTACAAGTTTTTTGTTTTCAGTTGTGGTAACATTCACCTGATCACACTTATGATGTAAATCAAATCTATTCGTTTTAATGACATTATTGGTGTGTGATTGTTTGATTAAATAAGCACGCGTTTCTAGGTTGCTCGTCAAGAATACACCTAAACTGGATAGAAAAATCCAGGTTGTCAAAGGAAGAAAATCTTCTTTTTTGCAATAAAGGTGCAAAAAAAACATGCTAGAGTGCCTTCTTTTAATCTTATTGAGTTCAGCTTATTTATCATTCTTTTATCTTATTACCAGTATTATAGGATAAGGGAAAGCTTTTATAAGATTATTCTATAAAAGTTGAAAATATCTACTTTATACCATATTTAAAAGAGAAAAATAAAATCCCTTTTGTGCTCATAAGGTAGATATGTATTCATTTTGTAGAAAAAACATCCACATACTTTTCCTTCTTTTGGGGATTATCTTTGTATTTAATTCTGGTGCATGGGGTAATAGGGGGGCACAAAATACAATTGTCGAACAAACGATAGCTTCTTATTCAGTTGATGAAATTATTCTGCAACAACAGTTGATTATTAAGACTCTTGAAGAAAATACTGAAACTTTAAAAAGAGATTTTGACAGAAAGCCAGAAGATGAGCGTGCTTTAGAAGAATTACGGTTACGTGCACAAGATATCAGTGAACGTGCTATTGAGGCAGCATTTGTTTTGCGTCCTCCTCTTAATGAGATTAATACACTTCTTGATCAATTAATGGAGCTCCATCGTGACGTGAAAAAACTGAAAAGCTCTGTGAAGGAATATTCCTATTTGATAGAGCAAAAAGCTAAAATTAACAGTATCATGCTTCGTTTTGAAGCAATTTTCTTAGCGGCAAATAGAATAGCTGAACTTTCTATTTCTCAATCTCGGGAGCTTTTTAAACGCACGCTTACGTATAGGCTTGAGTTTTCGATTCCGATGGTTAAACATCTCGTCCAAAAAACAAAAGAGGCTTCATCAGATTTTCTTGTGTTGTTAAATTCTTGGTGGAATTTTATATTTTACTTCAAGTTTTTACAACTATTTCTTTGCTTTTTAATTCCACTTTTTATTACTTTGGGACTTTCGTATTTTTCTCAAAAAGTTCTTGTTCATGTGTATTGCCACTTTACGAAGTCTAATGAGGAAATATCTTATTTACAACGCTTATTGATCGCCTTTATTTCAGTTCTCTTACCTTCACTTGTATGTATTCTTTGCGTTTATCTTGTGTTGTTTTTGTTTCGTAGTTTTAACTTAGATCTAGGTAAGCTTACAACAGTTTTTGATATGATAGGTTGTCAAATTATTTTATTATTTTTAATCAATCGATTAGCGGTTGTTCTTCTATCATCGAATAGGCCCCATGTAGGTCTTCTCAAGATTACATCATCGTCTGCTTATCAATTAGTGATTTTACTCACTTCTTTAGGGGGTATTTTGGCATTTGACGCTGTTCTTGATAGTATTTATCAAATCATTTCAGCGCCTCTATCTTTAACAATTGCTAAAAGTTTTATTGCTGTTTTTCTTGTAGCGATATTGCTATTTATAATATCATTTGTACCTTTGCGGTTTAGACGTAGGCGTGTTCAAGAAGAAAAAAAAGAGCCATACTTTTGGCCGTTTTATATACGCATTCCTCTTATTGGCTTGGGGTTACTGCTCTTTGTATTGAATTTTTTAGGTTACGTTGGACTTGCGCGTTTTATTACGCAGCAAATTATGATTGATGGAGCATTTTTAGTTCTCATGTATTTAGGAATACAAAGCGCTCAAGCACTTGGAACTAAAGACCAATTTATGAAAACAACGGTTGGTCATCTTTTGATGCAGAGGTTTCATTTAGAAGAAAAAACGATGAATCAATTGGGAGTTTTTGTGAGCGTTTTTCTCAATTTATTTGTTGTTATATTTTGTGCAATGCCAATTGCTGTACAGTTTGGATTTTCCTATTCTGATTTAAAAGCAGTTTTGTGGCAATCGGTGACCGGTTTTCAGATTGGAAATATTAGTCTTTCTTTGATTTCTCTTGTAACAGGAATTATTTCTTTTTGTGTTTGCTGGTTTCTTATTCGCCGATTTATTGGTTGGTTAGATAATGTGGTGTTGGTTCATGGAGAGTTCGATTCTGGTATACGTAATTCTATCAAAACAGTGATAAGTTATGGAGGCGTTGTTGTATCTTCTTTGACCGGATTATCAATGGCAGGTTTGGATCTTAGAAATTTCGCTCTTATTGCTGGAGGACTTTCACTTGGTATAGGTTTTGGTTTACAGAATATTGTCCAAAACTTTGTCTCTGGACTTATTATTTTAGTTGGAAGACCATTTAAAATAGGGGACTATATAGAATCTGGATCAGTAGGGGGTGTTGTTAAGCGTATTAGTGTGCGTGCAACGGAACTTGAGACAATTCAGCGTAAGACGATTATTATTCCCAATTCAAGCCTTATTAATAACAACGTTAGTAATTGGACACGACGTAATAAAGTAGGACGAATTGATATACCAGTTACTGTATCATCTAAGGTTGCTCCAGAGCATGTTGCTGAAATTTTGTTAGAGATTGCTTCTGCGACAGAAGGCGTTTTAAAAAATCCTATCCCACAGGTGAGTTTTACAGCATTTGATCGTAAGAGTTTTTCCTTTAATTTGGCTATTTATGTGCCTAATATTACCTCATCTTCTCATGTAACCAATGCTCTTCGATTTAGCCTATATAAGCGTTTTGCTGAGGAAGGAATCTTAGAATGCTGAAATATACTTATATTTTGATTACAGTTATTCTATTAAGTATTTTTACCATAACAGCTTTTGCTGCAACAGTGAAGAATACTGATTTAAAGATACAATCTCTTATTGTTGTTGAAGGAAGTATACCTTCAAAAATTTCTTTAAATACTCATCAAACAATTACAATTTGTATGAAGGGATGTTTTATAACTTTTCCTAATAAAGACCGTTTTGCAATAAAGGCAGATGATAATATAGAAATCAGTAGGGGAAGAGCAATTTTTAAATAAAATGATTGAGAATTTTTGTTTGGGGACAAGATTTAGAAGGATAATGATATTGTGTGTAATTAATAATCTCATCCTTTAGAAAATGGTAAAAAAAAGGTATGATTTTAGTATAAAATGGATGTTTTTTTATACTATGTAGAATCTACAGTATGCATTTTGGATGTAAGAATATTGAGGTATTTATAGTATTGTTAATGAACATCGATTTTCTAAAAATAATTACATCATTTTTAGAATTTTTTCATAAAAAAAAGGCATAAAATATACTATTTTGTGATTTTTTTGCGGTAATTTTAATACAAAATGTTTTATATTTCCTCCTTTTGACAAGATAATATGTATTTTTATTAAATATTTATTATTTGAAGTAATCATTATTATAATATTTTAAAATTTATTTGATAATATTAAATTTTGATGTAATGATATATTAATATAGTAATAGATTTAAATGTAACTATAAAGGAGTACATGCGATTTTGCAGCATAAGATTTTATAAAACTTTGTTTTTCTAAATGTGATTTTTGATTATATTTAAATTTAGCAATGGGGTATAATTTTATGAATACAAAATTTATAACAGCATCTGTTTTTTCTTTGATTTCACCTTCTATAGTACAGGCTGCAGATGTGGTGGCTCACGAAGAGCCAGTACATGTTGCCTCAGAAGTTGTTGCTTCTTCACCTTTTTCTTGGGGAGGTGTTTATTTCGGGGGGCAAGTTGGTGGCTTTTCAAGTAAGATTTCTGCAACAGCGCCTGATGTTAATATTCCTCTCTATCCTGATGAGGGTAGTAAAAGTAAACCATGGATACCTGTCGAGAAACAGCATATGCCCGATCTTTCTGGGTTTATAGGTGGTTTTTATGCGGGTGTTAATTTTGATCTCGGTAATAATTTTATTATGGGGATTGATACGGATATCATTTTAACGGAAAAAAAGGATACAAAAACAAGATTTCATGCAGATGAATCGAGTGCTGGTGGAACTGAAGGATTGGGCACTGAAGGATCGGGTAGTGATACTGAGGAATTAGATACAGAAGAAAAAAGTCGAAAAAAGGCAAAAATTGTCAGGAGACAGGGCAGAGGCTTTTCTCGCTCTTCTGCAGAGGATAAAGAAGAGAAAGACAGTTTAACTTTTAATCATACGTTAAAACAAAAATGGACAGGTGCTACACGGGTGCGTGTTGGGTTTTCTGCAGGGCGTGTGATGCCTTATATTGCTGGTGGTGTTGCTTATGGACAGTTTCAGGATATTTTGTCGACAGTAATTACGGGAGGTGAGCCATTTAATAGGACATCGGATGTAACAAAAACGATGATTGGTTATACTCTCGGTGGTGGTGTTGATTTTGCAATGACAGACCATCTTGTTGTGCGTGCGGAATATCGTTACTCAGATTTTGGTAAAAGGAAATTTAAAGACGAGATTGAAGTTAAGTATAAGACGAATGATTTTCGCGCAGGAATAGCTTACAAATTCTAATTTTGTAGGATAAAGGAGCTTAAATTTAAGAGGTCCTATTTCTTTGATAGGGCCTTTATTTTTTAATTTTATGCATTGTAAACACTATTTTATGGTGAAAAAAAAGGGGGCTTTGACTTTGAGTGAGAATGAGGAGGTAAGGAAGAGTTACTCAGATTCTTAATTGTTAAGAATAAAAAATTTTTAGTTCACGAGGTGTGGTTGAAACATTTGTTGGCAAAGAAGGATTGCGTCGTCTTTCATATTATTACAGTTATCACTTTATAATACCGTTATAGAGTTGCAAACAATAAACTTAAAGAGAGTTTTTACTATCTAAGTAATGAGAAAATAAAGAAAATTTACATAGAGTGGTGCGGACGGCGTGTACGTTTGTGCAACAAATTTTTCTTTCCTTAGAACTCTCTACAATATCACCTGATAGCACAGTTTATCTTTTTTCTGTTTAATAACTAATTGTTTTTATTTTATTTTATTTATTAAATTGCCTTTTATATATAATCTTGGTACCAGATGAAAGTGCTCCAAGTGCAATTCAAAAGGTGGTTTTTAAAAGGTGGTTCGAAGAACGTGATAGACTGTCTATCTTATCTGTAAAAAATCTATCTAAAGGAAAATATGCTGACAGAGCTGGTTTATGGCTTATCAAAACTACACCAGATCAAGGATGATGGTTTTTTAGGTTTGACCTCAATAAAAGACGACGAGAAATGGGATTAGGCTCTTGTCGCAATGTATCTTTAAAAGAAGCACTGTTCAAAGCTTTAGCTTGTCGTGATCTTTTAGATCAAAGAATTGACCCGATTCGCCGAAAACAAAAAGAAAATTTGCGTCGGGCAGGGAGTATTTCTTTACGAGAAATTGCCTCTAGTACTTTTGAAGCGAAAAAAAACGAATTGAAAAATGAAGGAAAAGCAGCAAACTGGTTAACACCTCTTGAGTTACATGTTTTTCCTAAACTTGGTGATACGCCAATCATTGAACTGACGCAAATTGATATAAAAGGATGCATTTCTCCCATTTGGAAGACAAAAAACGAAACAGCAAGTAAAGCTTTATCCCGCTTGAATATAGCTATAAAACATGCGGTGGCACTTAGTATAGATGTGGATATGCAATTAAAAGCAAAAGCTTTATTAGAAAAGTTTATTCAAAATGCCCCAAATATTCCAGTTATGCCATGGAAAGAAATGCCTAAGTTTTTTCAATCTTAAAATGATGAGCTTGTATCACATCTAGCTTTAAAACTTCTTATTTTGACGGTTTTTTTTATACCAATCAGGCATATTTAGAGATTTATGGATCAATATGGATTATCCCAAAAGAAAATATGAAGAGAATTGTTGGAAAGGTTTCTGATTTTCATGTGCCGCTTACAGCTGAAGCGCTTGCTGTTATTGAAAAAGCAAAAAAATGGTTTTTTATTTGTTGAGAGTTTTGGAAAGCCTATATCTGATGTAGCACTTCCTAAATTCATGAAAGACAAAGGTTTTGATTATAGACTTCATGGTTTCAGATCGATTCTGCGGGACTGGATAGCAGAGACAACGTCAACACCATTTGAAATTGCAGAATCTGTTCTTGCGTATTCAGTTGGGAATTCAGTGACAAAGGCTTACATGCGGACGGATTTTTTAGAATAGCGCCGTGTCCTCTTAGAACAATGGGCGTCTTTTATATCTGGAGAGGCTTGATAATTGTTATGTCTATTGTCGCGTCAGGTGTCTAAGAAACATTTAAGCGATTAGCGGATAGATTACGATATAATCTCTCTTTTCTCGCTTTAAAAGCGGGGAGGGGGTAAAGCTTTCAGTTTTTGGTTAGCCACTGTTTTATAATGTGCAAAGATATTGTCTATCGCATCCATAAGGTGTGCAAAATCAAGGATAAGCAAAAAGAGGATGAATGCTATCCACTTCATCAAACGAGACATCATTTTTACGCTTTTGTAGGTGATGATGATTTCTTGAAGGATTTCTTTTTCTGCTTCTGTAAGCTCTGTGTGTTTTTTGGATTTTTTTCTAGCTATGTTTCCACCCACACAAGCGTTCACCTAGATTATTGTGCTTTAAGATCTCTCTTGCTAAATTGGAACTGATGGCGTTCAGATCTTTCTTGTCTAAATAAATTGGCAACCAGCCAACACAAGAAGAAGCATATTTATTTGTCGTGCAACCAACGAGAGAGAGCAGCACGCACATCAGCATCACTTTTTTGATTAATTTCATTTTCTACCTCAAGACGGGTTGTGGCTGCTTTTAAAGCTTTTTCTGTTTGCTTTTGTTGCTCTGCTTTTTTCCCAAGATTAAAAGCTCTTGCTAAAATCATAAAAAAAGCGGCTAAAGCCGCGCCTGTCACCATCAGATTTCTTTTCATCCATAAGATCATAGACGATGCTCCTGAAAGCGTTTAGCAACAAAGAAAATACCAGCACATGCGGCTAAAACCATAATGGTGGCCAAAGCCCATTGGATTGGTCCATTTCCTGCTAATAAGCCTCCAAGCCCAGAAAAAGAACCAATAATCGGTGCAAGGGCTTCGGCTTTGAAAACCCCCGTTGGTGCTTGCGTTTCTACTGTTTGATAATTGGAGGAAACAAAAGCCCCTTTCGCCCATAAGCCTGTTTCTGCCGGCACACGCCGGTGTGCGAGACCTTCAAGACGCTTACCGGCCTGCTTTGGTCCATTTCTGTAGCTCGGCAGGGACAGCTTCATATTCACCTTGATTGATCTTTTTTAACAGTGTCGAGTTACAAAAGGCTCCTGTTCCTACATTATAGCAAAAGGAGACTAACGCCGCGAATTGTTCATCCGTTAATGAAACTGTAACAGCGCGTTCAACGACATTTTCAAATTGTCTTAAGTCTTGGCAAAGAAGTTCTTCTGCTTGCTTTTCAGTGATTGTCATGCCTTCGTAAATAAAAGGCTTTCCAGCACTGTTTGTATGTCCATAACCTATTGTCCATACCCCAATGGCATCTTTATAGGCGTTTAAACGCAAACCTTCCCATTGTTTAATAAGTGCAAGTCCTTCTGATGATATTTTTCGCATATGCTTCTCCATAAAAAAAGCTCCGCAAAAAGCAGAGCTGGATTAAAAAATTGATATTTTTCCCATGTGAAAGGATGGCTTGTTAAAACCTATGTAGCTTGTTCATTGGAACAAAAGAATGTATTTGACATTATTTATTCTGTAGCATATAAACTACAGATGTTTATTGTTAAAAAAACACACTATTTTACAGAGTGGTTAGACTCGTTAAAAGACAAACAAGTGCAAAAGAAAATTGCTGCACGTATTTTCCGCCTTGAATATGGGCTTCTAGGAGACGTGAAATATTTCCGTGGCATTGGTGAACTAAAAATAAATTATGGACCAGGCTATAGGATTTATTTTGTAAAACAAGGGAAACAAATCATTTTGTTATTAAATGCTGGTGATAAATCCACACAACAAAAAGATATCGAAAAAGCCCTTCAATTAGTAAAGGAAATGAAACATGGAAATTACTAAATTTGATGTAAGTGAATATTTTAATACGCCTGAAGACTTTAAGATCTTATTAGATGATGCTTTAGAAACCAAAAATAGTGGCTATATTGCACATGTATTAGGTATTATTGCGCGTAAACAAGGAATGACAACTGTTTCTCAAGAGACAGGACTAAATCGCGAGTCTCTTTATCGTTCTTTAAGCGATAAAGGTGATCCACGACTTTCTACTTTTCTTAGTGTTTTGAGTGCTTTAAATTTGCAGATTAGCTTAACACCTATCCAAAATAATTGTAAGGAACAAGCAGCTTTAGAAGAAGCATCTTGACTACCTCCCCATTGTTGATAACGGGGAGGGGAGTTCTGTTTTTAAGTTAAGCAACCTTTTTAATGGGGCTTTCTAAATCTGGTTCGGAAGCTTTCAAAAAAGGATTCATAGCCATGGGAAACTCTGAAGCTCCGAAATCTGTAAGAACTGCCAGAATCTTTGTAAAATTGGGCACTTCATCTTGAAGTTCTAAAATCAAAGCTTTTTCCACCACGCCCATGACCTGCACCAGCGTGTTAAATCCTCATCTCCAACACTTTGATGATTGGAAAATTGAGCCAACGCTATCCACAAATTGCATAAGAAGTCGACACTGCTATTCATTGCACACCCCCAAAGATTTGCTCTCTCAAACATGCCAATCCTCTGGATGTAATTTTTGTTGAAGGGAGCACTCTTTCTGTACCATCTGGTCTTTGAATGGTGATAGCAGGACAGTCCATGAAACCTTTTTTGATTTTGTCCTCAGTAAGGAATATAATCAACTGTTACAACCCATTTTTTTGCATGGGTTGTTTAGGTTTTGTTAAGAACAGGTGTTGTAAAATTCGCATGTTTAAAACCTTAATTTTACCTATAGATCTAATTGTCTCAAATTTGACTGTATAAAGTGTTTTGTATTTCTAAAGTGGATTTTTCCCCTGTCAAAAAAGTTCAAATTGCTTTATACGGTGCCTTTTTGTCGATTTAAATGCATATACAATCATAAAATGATCAGTACTTTTCACTATTTTGTCGTTTTAAGCCGCCTTTCAATTGCTACTGTTATGTTGCTCTTCACTAGGCTTGCTTATTCTCACGAATGAAATGTGCTTGCCTCCTAAAGCCAAATTACGGGTATTTTCAACTCGTAGCTATGCGAATCATGCCTTTGATTTTTGGTCTGTTAATAAGAGATTTTTGACGAGTGATGAGTTTTCGCCATGCATGTATGGAAGTAATCAAGCAACCAGTATTGTCGGCAATCAAGCGCCTTCTCCTAAGACGTCTGGAGGACACGTTGATACAAACAATAGACGGATGATTTCGCATATCGGTTGTGAGGATGGTTGCGGTTATGTTTGGCAATATTTG
>NZ_JBHIOW010000008.1:0-82595 GCF_042195725.1 Bartonella sp. AP65SXKL | reverse complement strand
CAAGAGTTTGTTGATAACTACAAAAGCGCACTTGCCGAGTTACAAGGGCTTATACTTCCTAAATCAAAAACTGGTAAGCTAGTCGAAGGTTCATTCGCATGGCTCCTTAAACAGTATTTTAACAGCTCCAATTGGCATAGCCTTTCTAAAGTCACCCAAAAACAAAAAGAACTCATTCTTATGAAGGTATGTGATACCATAGGAAACATTCCATACCAAGCAATTGAAAAGAAACATATCATAGCCGGTGTTGAACGGCGTAAAGAAACACCAGCAATGGCTAGAAATTTTCTGAAAGCCCTTAATGGACTTTTTAATTGGGCGATTGATCAAGGTCTTTTGGAAAATAATCCAGCTTTAGGAATAAAAAGACCCCCCCTCAAAAACAAAGAGGGATTTCCTGTTTGGACAGAAGAAGATGTCGAAAAATATTATCAAATATGGCATCATGGTACCCATGAACGTGTCTGGATTGATGTTCTTTTATATACGGGCTTGCGTCGTGGTGATGCGGTACGCATTGGCTGGAAAGATGTCAAAGACAATATTATTCATCTCAAAACAGAGAAAAGTAAATTCCAAACAGATGTTTTTCTTCCCATTTTACCGGAATTAGCTAAAACGCTTGAAACTGGTCCTATTGGAGAAGAAACATTTATCTGTAGTAAAGTGAATCAAAAATTCACCAAAGAAAGCTTTGGGAATGGATTTAGAGACGCTTGTAATGCGGCTGGAATTAAAAAATCGGCGCATGGATTAAGAAAATTAGCCGCAACACGTGCAGCTAATTCTGGAGCAACAGTATCACAATTGAAAGCAATTTTTGGCTGGACAGAAGATCAGATGGCATCCCTTTATACAAAGAGTGCAGATCGTAAAAGACTAGCTCTTGAAGCTATAAAAAAGCTCCAAAAAAGTTAGGGGCAGAGACAAAAAAACGTAATAGAATCAAAATTCATTAATTCCCTTATATTCTATATAATTCTTTGATTTTATTTACTCTATACCCGCCCCTTGGGCGTACCATGTTTCTTTTTTCTATGTGTAATATATTCATTTTATTTGTGTTTTTAAAAATGAGGGATGCATAAATAAAAATGAGGGAATAAGATTTTAAAAGGAATCTCTTCGTAAAAAGGATACAAGAATCATTAGGTGATTAATTTCTTTGTTGCATTTCGAGGATAGTGCTTTACTGCGCATAGTTAATAACAATAAGAATCGATAAAACATAAGAATTAGAAGATTCTAGCTCGCGATACGGTAATTTTATAAGTCATATTCTTGCGTATGCTGTTAATTTTTAAATTAAAACCAGCCGCATCATTTATACGTTTTTTTCAACCTTCAAAATTGAAGTTTATCTCAAACGCATTTTATATGAAGCATTTCTAATTACAGTGCCTTTGTTATCACATTAAACTTTTTATAAACAAACAGACCATAAGCTTAGAATTGAAATAGCAATATAAAAATAGTTTCTTATTCACCTAACACAACAAATCAAGAAACTATAATTCAGAATACGATCAACTTATTAAATGGAATCTCTGATAATAAAAATGCATAATCCCTGTCCCCCGGTGATCTAACTACCTTATCTATTAAACAGATTCTTCATCAATCATCGAATAATTATAGATTTTCAAACACATCACTTCTTTTCAAAAATTAAACCCTCCAACAAAATTTTACACTCTATTGATAATATATTCTAAAAGCTCATATTTGAATGCTTTTTTCCCTTGTTTTTACTTTTCATTATAAACTTGAAAGTGTTATACAAGTAGTATCGCTTAAAAGAAAAGGATTTCTAATGGTAAAGATCAAAGTAGAAAACCCCGTTGTTGAACTTGATGGGGATGAGATGACCCGCATCATCTGGAAATATATCAAAGATAAATTAATCCATCCCTACCTCGACATTGATCTAAAATATTATGATCTTTCCGTCGTAAATCGTGATGCAACCAATGATCAGGTAACTATCGATTCTGCCAATGCTATCAAAAAATATGGGGTTGGTATAAAATGCGCAACCATCACACCTGATGAGGCACGCGTTAAAGAATTTAACCTAAAAAAAATGTGGAAATCACCTAATGGCACAATCCGCAATATTTTAGGAGGAGTCATTTTTCGCGAACCCATTATCTGTAAAAATGTCCCTCGCCTTGTTCCTAACTGGACAAAGCCAATTATTATCGGACGTCACGCTTTTGGTGATCAATACAAGGCAACAGATTTTAAATTTCCAGGAAAAGGGAAATTAAGTATTAAATTTGTCGGTGATGATAATCAAGTTATTGAACATGATGTTTTTGATGCTCCAAGCGCAGGGGTTGCCATGGCTATGTATAACCTTGATGAGTCAATTCGTGATTTTGCCCGCGCATCCTTTAATTATGGACTACAACGGAATGTTCCAGTTTATCTTTCAACAAAAAATACCATTCTAAAAACTTACGATGGTCGTTTTAAAGATATCTTTCAAGAAATATTCGATACGGAATTTAAAACTGAATTTGAAAACCGTAAATTATATTACGAACACCGTCTTATTGATGATATGGTTGCTTCTGCATTAAAGTGGTCAGGTGGATACGTATGGGCATGTAAAAACTATGATGGTGATGTCCAATCTGATATTGTTGCCCAAGGCTTTGGTTCTCTGGGTCTCATGACTTCTGTTCTCATGACACCTGACGGCAAAATTGTTGAAGCAGAGGCAGCACACGGCACTGTAACACGCCATTATCGTCAGCATCAAAAGAATGAAGAAACATCAACGAACTCTATTGCATCTATTTTTGCATGGACGCGTGGACTAGCGCACCGTGCTAAACTAGATAACAATGAGAAGTTAAAAAACTTTTCCACGACATTGGAAGAAGTTTGTATTAAAACCGTCGAAGAAGGTTTTATGACCAAAGATCTCGCACTTTTGATTGGGCCTAAACAAAAGTGGCTTTCTACAACAGGTTTCCTCGATAAAATTGATGAGAATCTCAAAAAAGCAATGGGCAATTAAGTTATTACTTAAATTAAAATTCAAAGCTCTAAACAGAGCTTTGAATTTCTCTTGGCAAATTCAAAGAAGTACCTTATAAGTAAAAAGAGGATAGATTTTTATTAAATAGCAAACAACAGTGAAAAAACAGGGCTGGTCTGCGCTTTTATTGGGTAAAAATGGTCTTTGCTTTTTAACGTTTACAGGTGGAGTTGTGTTACACGCTACCAACGTTTATATTGTTATTACTATTTTACCCTCTCTTATGAATCATATTGGCAGTGAAATATATTATTCTTGGGTGGCTACTGTCTTTATTACAGCTTCACTCGTGGGTACTTCACTTGCAACAAAAATATTAGGGAAATTAGGTCCTCGCAATGCGTATGTTATTTCTGGACTTATCTTCACCCTAGGCACTTTTATGTGCAGCATTTCTTCATCTATGCCATTGTTTTTAATAGGACGCTTTATTCAAGGATTTGGAAGTGGTTCTTTGTTATCCCTATCCTATTCCATGGTACGGATTGTTTTCAGCCCATCTTTATGGTCACATGCATTAAGTATTATCTCTGGAATGTGGGGAATATCAACCTTGTTAGGACCAGCAATCGGGGGGCTTTCTGTATATTATGGCCTATGGCGAGCATCCTTTTTGATCATTGGCGTATTAGCTATATTTTTCTCACTCATCGCCTTTAAATTTTTACCAAAAAAGAATGAAAACGATGTTCCAACACCCCCTCTTCCTCTTCTCCAGCTTTTCACACTCAGCTTATTGATTTTTATTATTTCTGTTGGAGGGGCTATGGAGTCTACAATAGCAAAAATTTGCGGATTAGTTATCGGACTTAGTCTTCTTTTTGTTCTAGCAAAAATCGAATCATCTACCCCTCATCCTATGTTGCCCCGCAAATCCTTTTCTTTCTCTTCTGAAATCTTTTCTGTTTACGCATTGATACTCGTTATGACAACAGTCGTATACAGTATAGAACTTTATTTTCCACTTTTTCTTCAAGAGCTTCATGGGCAAGCTCCACTTATTGCTGGTTATATAGCAGCACTTATGAGCCTAGGGTGGACATGTGGAGCCATCTCAAGTGCTGGTCTCTCCACAAAAAAAATTCGCAACATCATTGTATACTCGCCCCTATTAAAACTGTTAGGCATAATGATTCTTTTATGGCTCATCCCAACAGAAGTTTCCGCGCTTGAATATATTTTTATTATTTGCTTAGCACTGTTTTCTATTGGAATCAGTGCGGGCATAGCATGGCCACATTTGCTCACAAGGATCTTACAATGTGCAAATGATGAAGATGCTCTCCGTGCCAGTGAATCCCTTACCTCTGTACAACTATTTTCAGCGGCCTTAAGTGCAACTCTAGCAGGAGTCATCACCAATCTTGCAGGCCTCTTTAATCCTGGAGGAACAATAGGAATGATCTTAGCAGCAAAAACTCTTCTTATAGTGCTCATGGGTCTTTTATTTTGTCTTGCTATTCCATTAGCACTGCGCATTTCTTACTTCATATTGAAAAACCCAACAGGACATTCCAATAACTAAAAATAAATATAAAAATTCCTTCTTCATTTAAAAAATGAAAAATATTAAGCATGCTTCTCCATATACCATGAGACGCAAAAAACCATTAATCCACACAAAGTTAGAACACTTCCTAAAACAGCTGTATATTCATAATTATAGCCCAATTTTAAAACTAATGCTCCAGATTCTGCACCAAGAGCGTTGGCAATATTAAAAGCAGACTGCATTAATGCTCCTGCCAAAATCTGTCCCTGTAGTGCAACATCCATAATTTTTGTTTGTATAGAAGGCATAGCAGCAAAAGAAGTTCCAACAAAAAAGCATCCTATTGCCGCTGTTAACGGAGCATAGGATAAAAAGAAAAAAAGAAAAAAAACAAATACGCTCCAAAGCATAGAGAAAAATATCATCGGTGAAATGCCAATTTTAACAGCTAATTTAGGCCCCAAGAGATTTCCTATCACCATTCCCAATCCAACTAACGGCATAATAAATGGTACCCACTCAAGTGAAACACCAGAAATATGCATTAATGTTGGCTTGATATAAGTGAAAACAGAAAATAATCCTGACGCTCCCACCGAAACCATCAACAAAAGAAGCCACACCTGCTTTTGCTTTAATACACCCATTTCTTGCAAAGGATTCGTTTTTGGAAAACTTGAATCACAAGGAAAAAAATTCCAAATAAGCAAACAACATAATAAAGCGATCATCCCCACAAGGACAAAAGCAATCTGCCAACCAATAAGTTGACCAATCCAAGTAGCACTGGGTGCTCCCAAAACGGTTGCAATTGTTAAGCCAAGCATAACATATCCAACAGCTTTAGAACGTTCTTTCATTTCTACCATTGAAGAGGCAACCATAGCCGCAAGTCCAAAATAGATTCCATGGGGAAGTCCACTGAGAAAGCGTAATACTACTAATATGCTAAAATCAGAAAAAAAGGCACTAGCAATATTTGCTAAGGCATAAAAAAGCATTAATCCCATCAAAACAGTTTTGCGTGATACCTGAGCTGTTGCCACAGCTAAAAGAGGTGCTCCAATCACAACTCCTAATGCATAAGCAGAAATATATTGACCAGCGGTAGGAATATCAACATAGGAACTTCGTGCCATCTCTGGCAGTAGCCCCATTGCGACAAACTCTGCAGTACCAATAGCAAAACTCCCCACGGCAAGAGCTAAAATTATTAAACGCCGTATTCTCGAATCAATTCCCAACGCAAGAACCTTTTGTTGATAAAAATCCTTCATACTATCACTTCTGGATAGGAGTTTTAACTGTAAATATCTGTAATACACACAAATAAAAATTCAAAACATTGTTATACGCATGCCCAATAGTCCCCAATAAAGTTTTAGAAATATTTTGATATATAAAGCATTTTATGGAGTTTTAAGTAAGATTCTTTAATGAAAAACCTTTGAAAACCTCAAGGTCACAGACGTATTCACCTATTTTTATCAGATCTGCCAGATAATAAACTTTGTCTCCTCTTTTCAGCCATTGTAATTTTACAGTGAAAACTTTATTTTGCAACGATATACTATATCCTATAAATAATTCTAAAATTTGCCGAAGAATGCATTTCAAACAAGTGAATAATATCTCATCATTATCTTGATACAAAGATAAAACTTCTCCCCCAAAATTATTGTTGCTTTATTTTGCTACCTGAATACAGATCCCCCAAATCGATAAGCTATAATTTCAACTTTAGGCCATTCTTATAAATTATTATAGAGTCTTTTAAAAATTCTCATGATAATAGTGCTTGGTTTCTAGATTTATTAAATACCCTCTTTTAGACATCTTTACCCCTCCCTCATCTAACAGAGGAATCGCATCAAATATCTAACTCACTATCTGTAAATTAAAATATTCACGTAAATATATTATGATTATTTTCAGATAAATTCTATAAACAAAGCAAAAAACAAATATAATAAATTTTGTATAAGTATGTTTATTGCTATTTTATAAATATGACAATTACCATGATTAATATTTAATTTATTATGACATAATATATATAGTTTTATTATATAAATAATATTACATAAATCTATTTTAAAAAATATTTATATATAAAACTTAAAAAATAAAATTATAACATTTTAAATGTTGTAATTTTATTTTAGTTTTATTTTAATTTTCTAAAAATTTATCTGTTCGATTGTATATAATCCATTCTTTACCTTTAGTAATAAAAAACAAAAAGTAGCTCATAAAAATACAATTTTCATACTTCTTTAAGAGTTCGCTAACGCCTCATTAATATTGTTGCTGTAAACAGTCATCAGAAACAGAAAAACTGTTTTTCTCCGGATCAGGTAGCGCGTACCGGAGTAACAGTTTCTGTTTTTATATAGTAATTAGAAACAGAATATGTGCCCTTATAAAACCGCACTGTTATATTTTAAGATAGTGAAATTTTATAATTTTAGAAGATGTTTCTAATTTCATATTTTTAACTAAATTTGTAAGTGCGAGAATAAATTCAATAAAAAAATGAGGTGCTATATTACGATTAATATTTTAGCGTCCTTGTGCCCATAGAGCACGCGTTTCAGCGCAAAAATCGGCATAACAGCCTTCCTCAATGGCATCACGAATTCCCTGCATAAGTTGTTGATAATAAAAAAGATTATTCCACGTCAACAACATCCCCCCAAGAGATTCACCAGATTTAATCAAATGATGCAAATAAGCACAACTATAATCATGTGCTGCTGGACAAAGTGACTGTGGATCAAGAGAAAGTGGATCTTCTGCATAACGCGCATTACGCAAATTAATTCTACCAAAGCGGGTAAAAGCTAAACCATGACGTCCTGCACGCGTCGGCATAACACAATCAAACATATCAACACCACGAGCAACACTTTGTAAAATATCATCAGGTGTCCCTACTCCCATAAGATAGCGTGGTTTATCCTCTGGTAAAATCGGACAAGTAGTATCCAATACTGCTGTCATAACACTCTGCGGCTCACCAACAGCAAGCCCTCCAATAGCATAACCTTTTAAATCTATTTCTTTTAATGCTTGAGCAGAACGTTCACGCAGTTTCATATTATCACCACCTTGAACAATCCCAAACAATGCTTTATCTGGCTGATCTCCAAAAGCTGTTTTACAACGCAGCGCCCACCGCAATGAAAGTTCCATAGCTTCTTCCATTTCTTTTTCAGTTGCGGGTAATGCAATACATTGATCCAACTGCATCTGGATATCCGCACCAAGAAGTTCTTGAATTTCGATAGAACGCTCTGGACTCATTTCATAGTAGGCTCCATTAATGTAAGAACGAAAAATCACACCTTGTTCAGTAATTTTACGGATTCCCGCCAATGACATAACCTGAAAGCCACCAGAATCGGTTAAAATAGGTCCGCTCCAGCGTGAAAATTCATGTAATCCTCCTAAACGCGCAACACGTTCAGCTCCTGGACGTAACATTAAATGATAAGTATTCCCCAAAATGATATCTGCACCAAGATCACGAATTTGATCCATATACATAGCCTTAACGGTTCCTGCCGTCCCAACAGGCATAAATGCGGGTGTACGAACACATCCTCGCCCCGTTATAATTTCGCCTCGACGTGCATACCCATCTTGAGCAATTTTTCTATAATGAAATGTCTTTATCATAACTCTCGTCTTTTTGATTCCACCAATGCATATCTCTATAGAAAGAAAAAAGATATCCCCTTACGAGCATTGTCAAAAGCTTTATGAATTAATTTTTGATTCGCTCAATATTGTAATCAGCATCAAAAATTAAACGAGATAAAAGAACATTTCTTGTTAAGAAACCACCATAATAAAAGTGATAATCTAGCTCCCAAAAAATAGTAAAATCCTTGTAATACCATACCTCAAAATACCTACGCTTATCCTTAACAGAACTGCAAAATTATTATCACAATAATTTCATCTTCACATACTTCCATAAGCAGTAACTTTGTACCCATAGAAGAAAATTTTGAACGCATTGTACAGCTTACATATTCTTTAACTTTTACAGATAAAAATTTTTCATCTACTGGGCACAGCGATCCTCACGCTTAATAAAAGCGCAAATGAGCATAATCATTTATCCACTCACAATATTGAGATAGCTCTTGGCATTAGAGATAATTCACAAAAGAAATTAACGTGTAAATAAAAATACTTTAAAAAACTAAAAATGCTTTTTGTAAAGATTCTCAAATACCAAAAGCTCTATCGTACCATTAGAGACTGAAAAAGCCGTATGATGGTACCCGCTTGCTCCTTCATAAGCTTTAAAGAAGGTGGTGCATAATATTTTATACTATTTATAGCTTTAAAACTATACATGCCATGAATGTCATCGTGGAAGTGAACGTTGATATGTACTAAGAAATGCTTCTTAAAAAACACGTAAATACGCAACACAAGTGTATTCCGTTTGGAGCATTCCTCTATTAAAAAACGAGAAAAATAAAAGCGTAAGTCCATACATAATCTTCATTATTTAAAAGATATTGCATTAGATACTTTTAAAAAAGTAAAGTTGAATTAAGAAGGAGATGGCAAGACTAGCCATTTGTTTCACTTCTGCGCCTTTATTATATTCTTCTAAGATTAAACTGTCTTCTTATTTTAAAGATTACGCCAATATATATAAATGCTGGTTTTCCACCTTGCTAGGAAAACTGGATGAGCGAGTAAAGCTCTTATCCATCTTAATATGTGTTTCAAACATGCTTCTGCATTAGGATGGGATGTTGATTTACGAGCAGAAACAAAAGCACACGCTCTCTTAGGAAAGTAACATCATAAAACCATTAAGACCGACAATGGATTGAAGAGAAATGCCGAATTTTTTATAAAACACTTTGCCAAACAACAACCATAATACAACAGACTTTGCGTTTTCTTATTCTGACAGGTGTTTGTACAAATCCGTTGCGTTATATTCTTCAGGAAGATCCGATTAAAGAAAATATATGGACAATGCTTAGCTCGAAATTATAAAAGGTAAGCGTGATACTACAAAAGAGTTTCGTGTGCCTTTATTGATCAGACAAGAGTATTTTTTCTTAGAAACTTACAATTGAAATCAGTATAGTTTATACTATTCTACATCCGCAGCAATAATGGCTTTGGTAATTGAATCTGGATCTGCAACAGGTTCACCACGTTTAATTTTATCAACATTTTCCATACCTTCAACAACCTGCCCCCATATGGAATATTGACGATCAAGCCACGGAGCATCTGCAAAACAAATAAAAAACTGAGAGTTAGCAGAATTTGGATTCTGACTCCGTGCCATAGAAACTGTACCACGCTTATGAGAAAGATTTGAAAACTCTGCTGTTAAATTTGGTTTTTCTGCCCCCCCCATACCAGCACGTGATAAATTGAATTTTTCACTATCCTTCTTTCCAAATTGCACATCCCCTGTTTGCGCCATAAAACCATCAATAACGCGATGGAAAATAACATTATCATAAGCACCTTCCCGTACCAGTTCTTTAATACGTGTAACATGACAAGGTGCCAAATCAGCAAAAAGCTCAATAACAACTCTGCCCTTTGTTGTTTCAAGAATTAAAGTATTCTCTGGATTTTTATTCTCAGCCATATGGAAAGCTCCCTTGATTCATTTCTCAACTTGTAAAGTAGCAGCATTAATAACATCAGGATTTTTTACAGATCCATTATTACTTGTCGTACCTTTTTTTATTTTATCAACAACATCCATCCCCTTTATAACCTCTCCAACAACCGTATACTGACCGTTTAAAAAATCAGCATCATCAAAACAAATGAAGAATTGAGAATTCGCGGAATCCGGATCTTGTGATCGTGCCATCCCAACTGTGCCACGCTTAAACGGCTGTTTTGAAAACTCCGCCGGTATATTGGGATAATTTGAACTACCCATACCAACGCGTTTCAGATCAAAATCTCTACTGCCTTTTTTTCCAAATTCTACATCACCAGTTTGCGCCATGAAATTAGGAATAACGCGATGAAACACAACATTATTATAGGCCCCCTCCTCTGTTAATCTTTTGATTTGCGCAACATGCTTTGGCGCCAAATCAGGACGCAGACGAATAATGACATCACCATCTTTGAGAGATAAAACAAGAAGGCTTGCATCACTTGCTGGGCTAGGATTACCAGCGACTGCAGACAATGAAAAAAAACAAAACACACATATCAAAACAGCAAAAATTCTACGAGACACACTTATTCTCCTTTAAAGACTGGAATTTCGAGCGCAAAGCTTGTGCAACATTGGGCGGTACAAATGGTGTCACATCACCTCCCATAGAGGCAATTTGGCGTACCAATGTAGACGTTATCGCGCGCCCAGAAACACTTGCCGGCAAAAAAACAGTTTGCAATTCAGGAGCCATAACACCATTCATTCCTGCCATTTGCATTTCATAATCAAGATCAGTACCATCACGCAATCCACGAATGAGAAATGAAGCACCAACTTCACGCGCCTTCTCAATGAGAAGGTTGCTAAATGAAAGAACCTGCAATCGATTAGAATCTGCACCAAATAAGTCTTTCCCGACCTGCGTAATGAAATCAACACGCTCTTCGAAGCTAAAGAGTGTTTTTTTGTCAGCCTGTATCCCTATAGCGACGACCACCTTATCAGCTAACACAAAACACCCTTTCAAAACATCAAGATGACCATTTGTAAGAGGATCAAAAGAACCCGCGTAAAGAGCAATTTTCATGACTTTACTCCTTCCTCTTAAAAATTATTTTTCTTCGCTCATATCAACTGTATCAGAATGCTTCTCACCTTCATCATCTAATGAACTCGTATCATCTTCAGGTTCAGAAATACGTTCAACCGATACGACTCTTTCACCTTTGGCTGTATTAAAAATTGTGACTCCCTTAGTTGAGCGCCCAGCAGTACGAATTCCCTCAACAGGGACACGAATAAGCTGCCCCCCATCTGATACCAACATAATTTGATCTTGCGCCTTCACCGGAAAAGCCGCTACTAATTTACCAATTTCAGCTGTTTTAGATGGATCTGTTGCGCGAATCCCTTTTCCGCCACGTCCCGAAATCCGGAACTCATAGGAAGAAGAGCGTTTACCATAACCAAACTCACTCACCGTCAAAAGCATTTGTTCACGTGCATGAAGTTCTGCATAACGTTCATCTGTTAACTCTGTTTCAGCCCCCCCATCCTCATCATCCAGAATGACAATATCTTCAACATCAGCATCTGCACCAGAAGCACGCCGTTCATTCATTACACGTTTAATATAAGCAGAACGCTCAATGGACGTCGCCTCGACATGCTCTAAAATTGTCATCGAAATGACTTTATCGCCTTTAGCTAAATTGATACCACGAACTCCCACAGAATTACGCCCAGCAAAGACCCGAACATCAACAACTGGAAAACGGATACATTGTCCATTGGCTGTTGTTAGAACAACATCATCATGTTCTGTACAGGTTTCAACAGAAAGAATTTCATCTTCTTCATCAAGTTTCATCGCAATTTTACCATTACGGTTAACCTGAACAAAATCTGACAACTTATTACGACGTACAGTTCCACGTGTTGTCGCAAACATGACATCCAATGCGCTCCAGCTTGCTTCATCTTCAGGCAAAGGCATAATTGTTGTAATGCGCTCACCTTGTTGTAAGGGAAGCATATTGATCAAAGCCCGCCCACGCGATTGGGGTGTCCCCAGCGGCAGTCGCCAAACTTTTTCCTTATAAACAATCCCACGTGATGAAAAGAAAAGAACCGGAGTATGCGTATTAGCAACAAACAACCGCGTTACAAAATCCTCATCCTTCGTGGACATACCAGAACGCCCCTTACCACCACGTCGCTGTGCACGATAGGTATTAAGAGGCACACGCTTAATATAGCCACTATGGCTCACCGTTACGACCATATCCTCTGGCGCGATCAGATCTTCACTCTCCATCTCAGCGCTACCAAAACCAAATACGGTACGTCGCGGTGTTGCAAATTCCTCACGCAGAGCACTCAACTCGTCCTTAACAATACCCATAATGCGTACGCGCGATGCTAAGATATCAAGGTAATCAGCAATATCCACACCAATTTTATTCAATTCATCAGCGATTTCATCACGTCCAAGGGCTGTCAATCGTTGCAAACGCAATTCTAAAATAGCACGCGCCTGTTCTTCAGAGAGATTATAAGTACCATCCTCATGAATAATATGACGAGGATCATCAATAAGTTTAATCAAAGGCGCGACATCCATCGCTGGCCAGCGTCGCTCCATTAATTGTGTACGTGCTGTCTGTGGATCAGGAGCTTTGCGAATAAGCGCTATAATTTCATCAATATTGGCAACAGCAAGGGCAAGGCCAACCAAAACATGTGCTCGCTCACGCGCTTTACGCAAAAGATATTTTGTTCGCCGACTGACAACTTCTTCCCGAAAAGAAACAAATGCACGAAGCATATCAAGCAACGTCATCTGTTCGGGTTTTCCCCCATTCAAAGCAACCATATTACAACCAAAGGAAGTTTGTAGTGGCGTATACCGATATAATTGGTTTAAAACAATTTCCGCAACAACATCTTTCTTCAGCTCAATAACAACCCGATATCCATCACGATCAGATTCGTCACGCAAATCAGAGATTCCCTCAATGCGTTTATCGCGCACCAATTCAGCCATTTTCTCAATCATTGTTGCCTTATTAACTTGATAAGGGATCTCACTCACAATAATTGCTTGTCGACCACTGCGAATTTCTTCGATCTCAACTTTAGCACGCATAATGATTGAGCCACGCCCTGTTTCATAAGCTGCACGAACACCAGAGTGGCCAAGGATAATACCCCCTGTAGGAAAATCCGGACCAGGAATAATTTCAATTATTTTATCGAGTGTGATATCGGGATTATCAATCAAAGCGATACAACCATCAACGACTTCACCAAGATTATGGGGAGGAATATTGGTTGCCATTCCCACAGCAATCCCCCCTGACCCATTAACCAAAAGATTGGGAAAACGCGCTGGCAAGACAACCGGTTCACGCTCACGCCCATCGTAATTATCCTGAAAATCAACAGTATCTTTATCAATATCAGCTAAAAGTTCTTCTGAAACTTTTTCTAAACGACACTCAGTATAGCGCATAGCCGCGGGTGGATCACCATCAACGGAACCAAAATTTCCCTGACCATCAATTAATGGATTTCTTAAAGAAAAGTCCTGCGCCATACGCACTAATGCATCGTAAATTGAAGCATCACCATGGGGATGAAATTTCCCCATAACCTCACCAACAACACCAGCAGATTTACGATACGACTTATTGAAAGAAAGCCCCATCTCATTCATAGCATGAAGGATACGTCGATGAACAGGCTTAAGACCATCACGGACATCAGGGAGTGCACGTGAAACAATCACGCTCATCGCATAATCGAGATAGGAGCGTTGCATTTCATCAATAATACTGATTGGTTCAATACCGGTTAGCACATCACGTTCTGGGTGTGGAGTAAGATCGGTCACAATTTCAAAACTTTCAAAAAAGAATCATTTCACTTTATTTATAGCGAAAAATACACAAAAATGCTAATTTCTCTCCCATGACAAAAAAGAAATTTAACAATATTTTTCAAGATGTTATTAATTTATATTTTAAATTACCAATAATAATTAACAATTTTCACTTCGCTAAACTTCAAAAATCTGAAACAAGCAAACCATAAAATGATCATAATACTGCAATTTAAAGACTCTTAAAAAGGGACGTCATCATCTAATTTGTGTGAAAAACTTTCTCCCAATTGATTATTATTTTGACCAAAAGCATTTCTCTGATTTGAGTGACTATCGGCAAAGCCACCACTATAACTCCCCCCTTGACTTGCTCCTTGCTCCCCGCTCGCAGCTCCCCGCCCATCAAGCATTTGTAATTCGCCACGGTACTTTTGCAAAACAATCTCTGTTGTATAACGATCATTTCCATTTTGATCTTGCCATTTTCGTGTCTGTAACTGCCCCTCAATATAAATTTTGCTGCCTTTTTTTAAATATTGCTCTGCAACTTTGACAAGGTTTTCATTAAAAATAACAATACTATGCCACTCAGTGCGTTCTTTTCGCTCATTTGTATTCCGATCGCGCCAACTTTCTGAAGTAGCAATACGCAGATTTGCCACTTGATCACCAGAATTCAAACGGCGGATTTCAGGATCCGCACCAAGATTACCAATCAAAATAACTTTATTAAGGCTACCAGCCATCGCATAAACTCCAAAATTTTAATTTGTAAAATACTCTGTTCTATAACAGTTATAACCCTCTTGACCTTCAATTTACATGTCGCAATTGACCATCAATATGGGTATTGCTATCCTTTACCAATATTGTATTCAGTGTAATTATAACAAAAGATGATAAAAACGCATAGTTTATTCCACCACGAGAGAATAAAAAGCTGCTCATTTGTATTTTTTTCACAAAACTTATACCTTCCTTTTGCATTAAAGCAGTTAAACACATTATAATTCTAAAAAAACAGTTTTATTCCATTTTAGGTGCTCAATTTTTGCCACATATGCCAAGGATAAAGTATGACTCATCAAAAATATATCTCCATTCGCGGTGCACGTGAGCATAACCTTAAAAATATTGATCTCGATCTGCCTCGTGATAAACTCATTGTTATAACAGGACTTTCTGGATCAGGGAAATCATCCTTAGCGTTTGATACAATTTACGCTGAAGGACAACGCCGCTATGTCGAAAGCCTTTCAGCCTATGCACGCCAATTTTTGGAAGTCATGCAAAAACCCGATGTCGACCGCATAGACGGTCTCTCTCCAGCTATCTCCATTGAACAAAAAACAACCAGTCGCAATCCTCGTTCAACAGTAGGTACCGTTACTGAAATCCACGATTACATGCGTCTTCTCTTTGCACGTATTGGTATTCCTCATTCTCCTGTGACAGGGCTTCCTATTGAAAGCCAGACAGTAAGCCAAATGGTGGATCAAATTATGGCCTTACCAAAAGGAACGCGAATTTTTATTATGGCCCCTTTGGTGCGAGGACGAAAGGGAGAATATAAAAAAGAGCTAACAGAACTTTTAAAAAGAGGATTTCAACGCGCTAAAGTTGATGGCAAGTTTTATGAAATCCCTGATATTCCACCTCTGGATAAAAAATATAAACACGACATCGATGTCGTGGTAGACCGCATTGTTGTACAGAAGGATATCACCTCTCGCTTGGCTGATAGTATAGAAACCTGTTTACAGCTAGCAAATGGGCTTGCCATTGCTGAAATGGCAGACCAACCCTTAGCACAAAAAGAAACAACAAAGGAATCTGCTCATAAATCAAAAAATGATACACACAAACGGCTCATTTTTTCAGAAAAGTTTTCCTGCCCTGTATCGGGTTTTTCTATTCCTGAAATTGAACCACGCCTTTTTTCGTTCAATAATCCTTTTGGCGCCTGTCCTCTCTGCGATGGACTGGGCATAAAAAAAGCAATGGATCCACTGAAAATTGTGCCCAATAAAAATCTTACCCTCAAGAATGGCGCCATTGCCCCTTGGGCTAAGTCAGATTCACTTTACTATAAACAAACCTTAGAAGCATTAGGAAAAGCTTACGGTTTCAAACTCACAGATCAATGGTGTGAACTCTCTAATGAAGCACAACAGGCTATTCTCTACGGTACAAAAAGAGATAAAATTTCTTTTATCTATAAAAATAATTCTGGTTCGCATAAAACGACCCAACCCTTTGAAGGAATCATCCCTAATATGGAGAGACGCTGGAAAGAAACCGATTCTGCTTGGTCTCGAGAAGAAATCGAACGTTATATGTCTTCTTCGCCCTGCCCAGCTTGTCACGGTTATCGTTTAAAACCAGAGGCACTTGCTGTAAAAATAAACGGAATGCATATTGGGCAAATATCAGATCTTTCTATTCTAAAGGCAGATGATTGGTTTGCCAATGTTCATCAATATCTCACAAAAAAACAACGTAATATCGCCGTACGTATTTTAAAAGAAATTCGTGAACGCTTGGCTTTTTTAAATCATGTAGGATTGGAATATCTTACCTTGTCTCGAAATTCAGGAACGCTTTCAGGGGGAGAAAGCCAACGCATTCGGTTGGCATCCCAAATTGGTTCTGGTCTTACAGGCGTTCTTTATATTTTAGATGAACCATCTATCGGTTTACACCAACGCGATAATGAACGCCTGTTGGAAATGCTGCGCCATTTGCGTAATCTTGGCAATACAGTTATTGTTGTTGAACATGATGAAGATGCTATTCTCACAGCAGACTATGTTGTCGATATGGGGCCTGCCGCAGGCGTTCATGGTGGAGAAATCATAGCGCAAGGAACACCGCAGGAAATTATAGAAAATTCAGCCTCTCTCACAGGCCAATACCTTTCAGGAAAAATGGCTGTTAAAATGCCGACAGAGCGACGCAAAATATCAAAAACGAAAACACTTAAAATCATCGGCGCCAAAGGCAATAACCTCAAAAATATCAATGCGAATATTCCTCTTGGAACCTTCACATGCATAACTGGTGTTTCTGGAGGAGGAAAATCAACATTTCTTATTGAAACGCTTTTCAAAGCAGCATCACATCATATCATGGGCTCTCATCACAGCCCTGCCAGCTATGACAAAATTGAAGGATTAGAATTTCTTGATAAAGTCATCGATATCAACCAGTCTCCTATTGGACGCACCCCACGCTCTAATCCCGCAACCTATACAGGTGCTTTTACACCGATTCGTGAGTGGTTTGCCGATCTTCCAGAATCAAAAGCCCGCGGTTACAAAGCTGGGCGTTTTTCATTTAATGTTAAAGGAGGACGGTGCGAAGCATGTCAAGGTGATGGAGTCATCAAAATTGAAATGCACTTTTTACCTGATGTCTATGTTACTTGCGATGTCTGTAAAGGAAAACGCTATAACCGAGAAACACTAGAAATAAAATTCAAAGGACAGTCTATAGCCGATATTTTGGATATGACAATTGAAAAGGCAGAGGAATTTTTCCAAGCTATTCCCGCTATTCATAATAAAATGGAAACTCTCATTAAAGTAGGATTGGGTTACATAAAAGTAGGACAGCAAGCAACCACACTTTCTGGTGGGGAAGCACAACGTGTAAAACTTGCGAAAGAACTTTCTCGTAAAACAACGGGACGTACACTCTATATTTTGGATGAACCGACAACAGGTTTACATTTTCATGATATTTCCAAACTTCTTGAAGTGCTTCACGAACTAGTCGAGCAAGGCAACACAGTTATAGTCATTGAACATAACCTTGATGTTATAAAGACAGCCGACTGGATTATTGATTTAGGACCAGAAGGTGGAGATCGCGGTGGTGAAATTGTTGCAATTGGACGCCCTGAAGACATCATTAAGGTTCCCGCTTCCTATACGGGAAAATTTCTAAAACATGTTTTACTGCGCCCATCTCTCTATAATTCCAATTCTTAGAAACGCTTTCTATTGTAAAATACAGCATACTAACAAAGCCTGTACTTTTATTATTACCTGTAAACCAACACCTAATTCCAGTGGTGCAACACGTTTGAAGCAAAGACTAAAAACAATTTAGCGCTTTATAAGCTGTTTCAGTTGTCGTATTGCCAAATAGGAACGCGCACATAATTGCGTATTTATTCTCTGTTTTGTTTATACCTGAAACGACCAGACAACCTAAACTGGGAAGAATATGAAGTTTTAAGGGTATAAATAAATTTCTATATTTCCATTTCCTTTTAATTTATCTTTATGATTTTCCAAGGCATCCACAGCAATATCTTATAATGAAGATTGCCATTGCTTCACACTTTTATTTATCGCGTTCCTTAATGAAGATCACATTCCTCACGAAGGAACAAAACGCCCCAAACGGAATATATTTGCGTTGCCAATTCCCACATCTGTTTTAAAGAAACATTTCTCAATGCTCTCAAGCCCATTTCACAACGGCTCCTATGAATGCTATAATGATAAACTCATTATTATACACCACCATCTTTACATTTATGAATCGGCATCATCACACTCTTTTCCAATATTTGTCTTCCCTACTCCCTAATATTGTAAAGCCTTTAATTATCGAAAGCTTTCATAAAAAGCATTTTATTTCTTTTTTCAAATGTTGTTATCCACACACTCATAACTATTTATGATATATAAAAGTATCGTTTTGATTGATTGACGATAAAAAGATCTAAAATGAGAAAATCTTACGCTATTAGAGTTTCTCATTCAATGTGGAGAGCGTCTAATTATCCTTATAAGTCAAGATATTATCTAATAAAAAAGAAACAAAACTCTTTTATTATATTATTTGAATTCTGTATAAGAATTGTAAGTTTTTTTCCCAAAAAACAGTATTTGGCTGTATTCTACAAAAGAAACTCTCCTAACAGAGCATAGAGTGTCATTATTTTCGACTTTTTGTGCACAAAGTATCTGTTGGACATCTTACAGTTGTCAATATAATGTGATGCAGTCTAAAAAGACAAAATAACGTTGGAGATAATTTCAGCATGAAAAAAATTGAAGCCATTATAAAACCTTTCAAACTTGATGAAGTGAAAGAAGCGCTTCAAAAAATTGGGTTACATGGTATTACAGTAACAGAAGCGAAAGGTTTTGGTCGTCAAAGGGAACATACAGAACTTTATCGTGGTACGAAATATGTTGTTGACTTTCTACCTAAAGTAAAGATTGAAATTGTTGTGTCCGATGAAAAACTGGAACAAACTGTTGATGCAATACGTAAAGCAGCTCAAACCAAACATATAGGGGATGGAAAGATATTTGTCTTTTCCATTGATGATGCAATTCGTATAGGCACAGACGAAACCGGTATCGATGCCCTTTAATAAATAACAGGAAAATTCACTTTTTTATCCACCTCAACGCCATATTAAGGAAATTGAATATGACAACCGCATCAGATATTATCAAACAGATTACAGACAACGAAATCCGTTTTGTTGATTTACGTTTTACTGATCCACGAGGAAAATTGCATCACATTACAATGGATATCGCAGAGATCAGCGAGGATACTTTTAGTGATGGTGTCATGTTTGATGGTTCTTCAATTGCTGGTTGGAAAACAATTAATGAATCTGACATGGTTTTAATGCCAGATCCAGCAACAGCACATATTGATCCTTTTTTTGCTCAATCTACTTTGGTCATATTTTGTGATGTACTTGATCCTGTCTCTGGTGAGTTTTATCGTAGAGATCCTCGTTCTATCGCCAAAAGGGCTGAGGTGTATATGAAATCTTTAAACATTGGAGATACAATCAATGTGGGTCCAGAAGCAGAGTTTTTTATCTTTGATGATGTGCGCTATAAAACGGACCCTTACAACACAGGGTTTAAACTCGATTCAAGTGAACTTCCCTCTAATGATGATACGGAATATGAAACAGGAAATCTAGGGCATCGCCCACGAATAAAGGGAGGCTACCTTCCTGTTCCGCCGATTGATTCCTGCCAAGATATGCGTTCTGAAATGCTCACAGCACTCAAGGATATGGGCGTACAGGTCGAAAAACACCATCACGAAGTAGCAGCAGGCCAACATGAATTGGGTATTCGTTTTGATACACTTGTTCGCGAGGCTGACAAGATGCAAATTTTTAAATATGTTGTACATCAAATAGCAAACAGTTATGGGAAAACAGCAACCTTCATGCCAAAACCAGTTTTTGGTGATAACGGCTCTGGAATGCATGTCCACATTTCCATTTGGAAAGATGGCAAACCCATTTTTGCAGGAAATGAATATGCTGGACTATCAGAAACCTGTCTGTTTTTTATCGGTGGTGTTATTAAGCACGCAAAAGCAATAAATGCTTTTACCAACCCATCCACAAACTCCTATAAACGTTTGGTTCCTGGTTATGAAGCTCCTGTTCTTCTTGCCTATTCAGCACGTAATCGTTCTGCATCTTGCCGTATTCCTATGAGCTCCTCACCAAATTCAAAACGCGTAGAAGTTCGTTTTCCAGACCCAACAGCAAATCCCTATTTGGCATTTGCAGCCCTTTTAATGGCTGGTCTTGACGGTATCAAAAACAAAATTCATCCCGGACATGCTATGGATAAAGATCTTTATGATCTTCCCTTAAAGGAACTTAAAGAAATCCCTACTGTTTCAGGAAGCCTGCGTGAAGCGCTTGAAGCACTTGACAAAGATCGTGGATTTCTTAAAGCTGGCGACGTTTTTGATGATGATCAGATTAATTCCTTCATTCAAGTAAAGATGCAAGAAGTCTTGCGCTACGAAACAACACCTCATCCTGTTGAATTTGATATGTACTATTCTGTTTAAACAATCAATACGCATTCTTTTGATTTTGAAAATGGAGGCAAAAGCTTCCATTTTTGTGGATATTCTTCTCATGCAAAAGCGCAAGAGGCTTTTTGCTCATCCGCTTTTCCTTTATAATGTGTTGAATCTCTTCAAATGAATTAACAAAGGTTTCTAATGCCGCGAATTTGTTTTCTCGTTTCAGTTCTTTTATGCATTGTCTTTATCACATCAACAACTAAAGCACATACAATAACCAACCAAAAACTTACAACTCTTGAAAAAGCAACATCTGCTTATAGTAAAGCACTTAAAAATGCCGATGCAAATGCCATCTTAAATGCTATTCCTCCCCAAGTCATCAACCGCTTAACCGCCAAAAAAAATCTTAATCAATCGCAATTTCTACAAATCATGAAAAGCCAAATAGAACGGTTGGCAGAAAGTTACAAGATTGAAACGATCAACATTGATCAAAAACAAAAACGTGAAGGTACCCTTGATAATGGTACCCCTTATTTTGTTATACCCGTGGAGCTTGTAACCACAACAAATGCTGGAAAAAAATGCTCTATTCAAACTGAAATTATTGCCCTACTTCACGATAACCAATGGTATTTTATCCGTGGTAATGACGAAGCGCTCTTAACCATAACCAATGAACTATTTCCTGGACTTGATAAAGTAAAAACCAATCCTCAAAAAGTCACAAAAATACTCTGAGCGAAAAGAATGCACGTAAATAAAAGATTTTCCCCTATAAACAAGTTGTAACAATTGTAGCAGCAGCATTAAATTCAACTTTTTTATGAGAACGGCGTGCTATTGTTTCTTTATCCGTTCCCCATTGCTCCATCATCCAATCTTCATCTAAATGGGCAATAGACCAAGCATGATCAGCATCAATGTTTCCCGCAGCAACAGCAAGAGCAATGAGAGCAGATCCCGTTAATGTTGTCATCATATGAAGTGCAGCAAGCATATAAGCAGACTCAACGCTACGTAAATAATGACTCACAGCTTGAAGTGCTTCTGGTGATTGTTCCACATGCATCAGCCCTTCTGTCAAATAAAACCTTGCACCCAGTTTTTTTTCTGCCCAATCTAATAAAGGATCCCATTGCTCAGATTGTTTTTGCACCAACTCTTTAGGTGTCTGTGCACGATAAAAGATCATATCACATGCAACGAAACGCAATAAATCTTCAAAAACCACCTGCATATCATCAGCGATACCATCAATAACAGTATTAACCAAACGCGTCATCGGCATTTTTGCAGGATCAACAACGTGCTTTTGGTTCTCAAATTCCTGAGCAACATATTCAGCAAACACTTCTGTTGGCACATGAAAATGACGCCTTGCGGGCGTTTTTACGGGACGTTCATCCAACAAAATCGTAAAGCCGGCCTCCTCACAAGCGATCTTCACTTGCTTATAAAACCGTTTTGGGTGTGATTGGCATGAAAGATTTTGAACCTTTTGAACAGAACTCTTCTTATTCAATGGCATATCAACATGATCCAAAATCTCACGCATATTTGTTTACCTCTGATCTTTTCAAAAAAAACGACTGTTTCTTTAGGTTCTGTAGCTTGAATAAGGTTTAATCTGACCTTCTTAACGATTCCAAAGAAGAAAAAAATCTTGCCAATCTCAATCTAACTTAAGAGTTATATTTCATGTTTCTTTTACAAACAAGACAATGATGATTGCCTTTTATATATTTAATACAATCATAATAGTAAAACAATTTCTAAAAGTATTATCTTAATTAAGAAGTTAAATATATTGAGTTTTATGGCAAAGATGTTCACGCCTTACCAATTTGCTTATTATTCACCTATAATAGTATTATCAATATGAACAGATTCAAAAACGCTGCTCATCCAAAAAATGATAGAGCAGTGCGGTTTACGTGTCATTCACCTTCGCTTAACCATTCCAATAATTCTCTAACATATCCAATAAATACCCTGCATAGAATTTTTCCTGCTCAATTACTCCCCTAAACGACGCTGTTTTACGGCATGATAGAATAATGAACAGACAAAATTATAATTGTAAATTTTCTTTCATATATACATTATTTTATAAAGCACTAAATTACTTAACGCATTGTTCTTGATATACTCTATCATATCACACTAATTTAAATTTAGTCGCATAATTAAAAGAATAGAGATCATGCAATCTGAAAATAATACTTTTATCTATACACTTGGCCCTGCAGATACTAACTGTGCAGCAGCAGCACAGTGTGGCTTGATAATCACAATCAAAATATTTTGTCCACTGACTCGAGATCCCGTATTATCTTATACGCAACTCTTGAAGAAGCATTTAATGAACTTGCTCAGAAAAAGGATGGATATCTCTTAAGCTGTGCTGCTTACCCTGATTTGCATACACTCATATTTACCCGTTTAGGTGATATGCAATTATTTGACAGCTTTATCATGCCTACTCACTCTATGGTTTTAGCTAAACGCAATAACGCTGATGAAATTAAAACCGTAGCGACTCATCCTGCCCCACAATCTCTGGTAGCTCATCAATATGACAAAGTATTTGCCAACAGCAATGCTGATGCAGCCGTTCTTTGTAAGGCTGAAAAAGCAGATGCTTGTATCACAACATCGGTTGCGGCAAATCGCTATAAGCTGAATATTATCGAAAATTTTGAACAAATGCCAATGGCCTTTTTGCTCCACTCACTAAAGTCAACTAATCATGAAAAAATCTGAAGTGCTTCTTTCCATTGTTAACTTAGCTGACAAATTCCGTATGCGCCAAGAACGAAATGGGAGCATTAAAGAACCAACTTCAGCAGATAATAATATGATCAATGAATTGATCACTCTGCTGAACCACCATGCCAATATTCTTGACGGATTATCTCCAAAACTTTTAGCGACCATTTCTGATGATCTTCTTCAGTGGATAATCAGCGGTTTAACGACCCCTCCTAAATTTGATAATACTTTGGCTGCTTTCAAAGCCCCATTACCAGATGCTCCCTTGTTTTTCTTGGCTCCAATGCGTGCAACAAATGGACCTGATCCAGAAGGATTCCGGCTGGAATTAGTTACAGGATATCGTCATGAAACGGCCTATCTTGCTGACGCCTCAAAATATACAAATAATTATCTATCACCTTTTCAATGTATAAAAATGGGAATAGCATCAAGAGGTTTTTTAGAAGGCAATTGCATTGTTCTATTCCCAGAATCTGTAGCAGCTGCTCAAAAAATTGATAAGCAAGCATTTGCTTTGTTTTTTTTTCAGTAAATTCTTTGATATTTACAACAAGCAAACAATTGTGGAAGCTGAACGTTTACTCGGTCGAGATAGTAAATTCCTGTTCGGTCAATTGCATAGTCGTAACTTATCTAAAGAAGACATTTACGATGCTCGCTGTTTGTGGGGCTATTATCATGACTATGCACATCATACCGGACCGCGGCCATTGGATAAAAATCTGTATATAAAATTAAATTGGTTTACAGGTCTTCTAGAAGAAACTAAAGTTGATTTAATTACAGTGCGTATTATGCTACAAAATCATCCAAAATTTTGGAAAGAAATAACTGAATTTATCCTATTAGAACGCATATTTCGTTATCCAAAAGATTCTGATCAGCATATGACATTCGATGCTGGTACAGGGATCTTGCTTTTTGAAATATTGATGCGGAACAAAGCATTGATTGAAACAAATCAAGGTTATCTTCAATTTGATTTGGAGCGTCTTGAAAAAGTAATAATATTGATGATAGCAGATATAGAAGCACTTGAAGCATTAGATGATGACGCTTATTTGGCAGGAGCTAAAGATTATATCCAAAATAATCTTGGTAAGCCGCAAACTTCACAGTCACGATTTAATTTTTCAACATCATCTTATGCACAGCGAGTGATTAGAGGATTAAATCATTGAGTTTTATAAAAGGACGATTATTATTATTTACTTTTGCCATTCTAGCATTGTTTTCCATAAGTTGGTTATTATCTAAGAATTTGGTTAGCAATATACCCGTCATGCATGCGGTTGGACTTAGGTTGTTTGCCACCGCTGCCACCTTATGGCTGATTGCAATATTTCGTGAGAAAGCTGTTTTCAGATCCCTACCATTGCTTTCCATGATACCTTCTTTTTTAATTCTCTCAGTGTTAGGATTTTCGCTGTATTTTGTATGCAGCTTTGGTGCATTAAAATCGCTCAAAGCCAGTGATTTAACCATGGTGCTCGCTACTATTCCAGGAATTACTTATATATTAGGTGCATTGACAAATGTCCTTAAATTCTCATGGCTGAAGCTTAGTGGAGTGATAATTGTCAGTGTAGCAGCTGTAGTATTCAATATAAATAGTGGAGAAGGTGGATATTATAACCTGATAGGAGTAGTGCTTGCCTTAACAGCAGCACTTTCTTATTCTGCTTATGGCTTATTGTCTAAACGTTATCTTAAAAATCTACCTTTGCTCACCTCACTGGCTTGGATCACGACAATTTCTGCAGCATCATTTATGCCATTATTTATTTTTGATCCTGCCCCACTCTTCTATCTTAAGTTAGAAGATATATTTAAAATATTGATTTTAGGAACTGTTTGCTCGGCACCAGTTTACGTATTATATCAAAAAGTTTTAGCCGAAGGAGGCGTATTATACGCCAACACTATCGGCGTATTATCCCCTTTTGCAGTGATTGCATGTGAATGGATAATCGGCTCGAGCCCTTCTCTCAATATGATCAAAATAATTGCTATGATTGTAGTTGTTATAGGGATGACACTCTTATTTATAGATGCATCAAAGGTATCTACATGGCAACATAAACGCCATTCTCAAAACTCCAAATTTAATGAGGAAACAAAATGAAAAAACTCGCGTTAGTTTGCCAGCGCAATGCAAAATTACCATTTATATTTGAAGCAGCACAAGCAGCTAATATCGAATTAGTAATGATCTATGATACCGCTGAAAGCGTTCCCTCTCAACACCCCGCAGCAGTAACTTCAACTTGGCAACTTCCTGTTTTTGATAACCCAGAGGCAGCTCTAGACACTTTTGCAACGGAAGCAAAAGAACGCAATATTTCTGGGGTTATGACCCTTCGCGAAGAAGCCATCCTATGGACAGCTTTGGCTGCAAAAAAAATCAATACTCCAAGTATTGAACCAGAAGTAGCAGCATTAACCAGAAATAAATATCTCATGCGTCAAGCTTTCGCTAAAGCAGGCTTAAGAACACCAGGATTCTTTTATATAGATCATCCAGAAGACCTATCACAAACACAAGCCTTGGATTATCCACTCGTTATTAAACCCGTCTCTGGATGGGCAAGTACAGGCGTAATGTTAGCTAAAAATTCCGCCGAACTTCCTGATCTCATTAAAGCCGTATGGAATGTTCAGCATAAAGACATGGCACGTTTTAATGATAAAAATAAACCTGTAGGTTTAGTCGTAGAACAGTATTTGCCAGGAAAAGAGTTTGTCGTAGAATGCTTTGTTGATACAGCAGGTGTACACGTTCTGGCCATTGGAGACAAGGGACAGCCTGAGGGACCATGGTTTGAAGAAACAATTTATCGTCAACGCTGTGATATAGATGATCCTTTAATTATTGCTTTATGTGAGGCTGCATGCTCTGGAGTTAAAGCTCTTGGTATAAATATAGGTGCTGCCCATGTAGAGCTACGCCTAGATGCTCATAATTTACCTTATATCATTGAGATTGGCGCTCGTATAGGTGGATCGGGTGTCTCCCATTTTATTGTTGAGCAAGGTACAGGGATTTCATTTGCAAAACTATGTATGAATGCCGCTTTAGCTGAACAAACCCCAGACCTTCCCGATATACTCCCAGCTGAAAAAGTGGCGGCAAATTATATTATTCCTCTTCGTGGTCATGGACGGTTTTCTGGATTTTTAGGTCTAGATAAGGTTGCACAGCATCCTCAAACCGCCAGAACTATCATTTTCTTTGAAACCAATCATCTTTCACCACCTCCACCAGCATTTGGTGGATATCCTGGTTTTATTTTCTCTGTTCATAACTCAAACGAAGAAGCACGCAATTACCACAAATGGCTCGATGACACCTTAAGCATCATATGGCAAAACATTGATTTATAATGATAATTTATCTTTATTCATATTGAATAAGAACCCCGATATTGTAGGATTTTCTCATTTTAATCTGTTTATCAGATGGACAAATTTTTTAAAACATTTGAGAAATGCTATAGTAGATAAAAATAAATCAACATGATATTTTCATATTTATTAAAGCACATGGTACCATTATTAAAAAATTCTGCACAAACAATGGTTTTAATTCCGATAGTAGAACAAGACTTCGAAAATCACATTTATTATTTTTAAAAAGATTGCTTAAAAATGATAGCGCAATCCACCAGAAAAACGAACTCCAGAAAAACCAGCCTTGGTTAACCTATGCTGATAGCTAAGATCACTGTGAAGTGTAACTTTAGAAGAAAACTGTGAATTGACACCCAAGCCAACTTCTAAGGAAGAACCAAAAGAACTCAACTGAAAAACATCTTTAAAATGAACAAATTGTTCTTTATCAAAACAATGAGCAAGATGAATAGTGCCATAAAAAGAAATGATACGATCCTTTTCAGAGGCTGTAAATGTTTTACTTAAACGCCCACCAACACGCATAAACCATTGATCTATTTTTTTCATCTCAACATCAAATCCGTCAATATCACGAAACTTATCAAATTGAAGATGTTGATAAATAAGCTGAAATTGCGGATCAAAAATAAGACCTTCACGTCCTATCATAGACACTTTACCAGCAGAAAAAGAAACGTTGAGAGGTTTTGCTTTTAATGTCGCCGTCTTACCCCAAGCATAGGTAAGCACATCCCCTTTAAACAAACCATAAGATAAAAGACCGTCTACGTAAAAATCAGTGTAATGTTTCACACTAGCATATGCCGTAAATGACCATTTATTAAATGTACTCTTTTGACTTTGTTCCACATTATGAGGTTGTAAGGAAAGTTTTCCATAGGTTCCCATAATCCCAAAAGATGTCGTATTATGTGCACTCTCTACCGTTTTAAGCAAAAGATCTGTTTTTATAGCGTTATAATCAACATGACCATCGTACCCATATTTAAGTGTAGAAAGATCTGAGACATAACGATAACTCCCACCATAACCGTGGACAGATAAAGCAAAGTTCCCTTCAACTTTTAATAATTTACGAGGAATAGACCGCCTAACTTGCAACTGCTTTTGTTGATGACTAATATCCATGAGCCCAACATGAAACAACGCATTTGGTAACAAAAGATAGGTCGGAACTTGTGGAACAACCTCTCTGACCTTTAACTCAGAAGGGGGAATAGCAGACACCTCTAAAGCAGGCTGAATATATTTACTTTCAAGGCGGAAATCCCAAAAATCTCCATCTCCTTCAACCAATCTTTGAGAAGTTTGTGCATTTCCAAGAGCAGAAGCTGGACCATAAGCATGAAGATAATATTGGTAAGGCAAACCCTCTAATGCGATATAAGCACGATTTAACTGAAAAGAATCCTCTGCCGCTTTTCCAGAAACCTGAATAAGTGAAATACTATGAGCATTTTCACCGGTTGCTATCTCACCCTGATTTTCTGCAACAAATTGCACATAAACTGTTGTTTTTCCAGAAACATCACCATGTATTAAAAGCCGATCAGTTTTTGTATTATCGAGCAAACCATCACTACTGAGATGCGTATTGAGATAAATATCTGCCCTATCTTGCGCACTATAAACTTCTTTTTCTCCCTTCCCAATATGAAGTGTCTGATACTCCTGAAACATTGGAGTCTCAAAAGCAATAAAACTATCAGAAACTTTCACAAATGAAATAGACGAACTTGTACGGTTTGCAACTTGCAAATCGATCTCTCTTCTTTTTGTCAAAAACCATTTTGATCCCCCTGTTAAATAAAGCTCAGCAATAGAATCATCGGCAACACGAGTCCCTCCTATCAATGAAGAAGAATTAGCCAAAATCGCTACACTTCCCCCTTTTTCAGCTGTTAATAATAAGTCACCAAAAATTTTTGTACCTTCTGTTACTCCAATATAAATACGACTGTTATGACTATGAACAGCTGTCCCATCTGGAACCTCAAAAATCGTCCTTTTCAAAAAGACAAGCCCCTGTTCATACGCATCATTTTCCTCATCCCTCTCAAAATACATACCATGTTTGTTACCTATTGCTTTAATTGTTGAATCTTCAATATTAACCCGCGAAATTAAAATATTTCCTTCCCTGCCGTTATTGGATGGCGTGTTAGAATCTTGTCCAACTGTTAAAACATGAACATCCGTAGAAATAATATTCGTATTTTTTACATAAACAGAACCCTGATGTTTTACATTGAAAACTGTATGTGTAATTTTTTCATTTGTATTTTCTTTGTCTTCTGTTTTTTGATATTTTGAAGCAATGGTAACACCATCTAAAGTCGCACTCCCCCCCCTCCCCACATAAAGCGCAGCAGCATCATTCACATCAATAAATCCACTTTTCATCTGAATACCCGCATCAGCACTAACGAAAAGAGCACTCTCTTGACCGATACCCAAACCTTCCACTTTAATTTTTGTATTCGTTAACGTAACAGATGCTCCTCGCTTCTCTGCATAAGCAGCAATCTGAAAAGCCTCAATTGTTCCACGATCAACCTCAATCATTCCATTATCAGCTTTAAGACCTATTGATACATTTTTAAAAGCTGAATCGCTCAAAACAATTTTTCCCCCTCGTGATACAAAAACACCATAAATATCTTCTATACCCGCAGTCCCTTCAACCTCTACACGCGTTGCCTGAATAACTGTATTTGGCTCCTGCACTACTATAGCAGCAGGTAACATGAGAGAACGACCCTCCCCATTCGTTTCTTTAACAGGCGCCGTGAATTTATATACTTTATCACTAATTGTATGCTTTGAACCATCACTGCATTCATAAGGTAATTTGTTTTTGTCACATGACAGTGATGTATATGAATGAGAATGTGCCTCAATATTTATATTTAACAAAAAAGAAAAAATAGCTGCTGTAAAAACGCACGAATACAAGTGATTGTTAGATACCTTGATTATCATTGTTTTTCAAAACTTTCTTTTTTCAACAAAAACAAAAAATGCTGGCAAAAAAATAAACCACAAATTAAACACAACAAGAATAAAACAAACAAAATTATTTTATTTTTTATGATAAAATCATAGCATTCAATAATATGTTTTGTGTTTTATGTAAAGAAAGAACAAAAAGTTTAAAAATACCATTTAGGATGAAAATCCCTTTAAAGAATGCATCTCAAAAACCGCTGGAAACTGTAATTACAAAAGGCCAAAAAACCAATCTTAAAAAAACGTAAAAAAATGCGAATTTTGAAGAGATATAATATTCAATTTATCTCACCACCAAAAAATAAAAATACAACAAAATGAGAATAACTTTTAAGATTAAACGATTAAAACGTTTTAATAAAACACAGAACAAAAAGATACAGTATACGAAATCTATAACCGCATCATCTCTTCAACTACAACAAAAAAACAAGAAATTGCACACTAATGTATAAGCTAATGTACACAATTTCTATATTAAAAATGCTAGATATCTAACAAAGAAATTTGAATAAATAAAAAACTTCTCCTAATACCCTATCATCAATGATTTGAATTAATAAATGTAATATTTTAGATCTTTTGATAAAATCTAAAATACAGTAAAACACTCACCATTCTGAACTTAAAAAACACCAAAATAAAATTTCATCAAAATTAGCTCTATGAAAGCTATCTGTTTATTATCGTTAAAGAAGATATTTTAGCAAAGCTATTATTTGCCATTCTTTATATTGAATAAATTTCTCTAAACAACAACTCACTATCCTCCGCTAGCATCATCTGACAACAACACTATTGCCAATCTCGTAGCTGATGAATATAACTACATTAGAGACAAAAGAGCTATATTTCTCTCTTCTCCCGTTTAATATTTTTATTTAATTATTGCTTTAAAAATTAACGTTCTACTGTTGATGATCACTTGTGCAAAGCTTTTTTTATTTTCTGGCGCTTTTTATCATTTTCAAAACGTAACATCAAATTTCGCTCTTGTTGTGTCGAATTGGTTACACCAAAAGTATCATTGTCCATAACCTGCTGATACCCTGCTACCATTAAATTGACTAAAAATGAATCACTTCGCGGCGTTGATGAAAAATAGATTCCCTTTGAATCTTGTAATTTGTACCGATAACCTGCTTTAGTCATGCACTCATAAACTGCTGCAAAATCACTTGCACGAGAATCCATATTTTCAGAAGAAGCGTAGATTGGTTTCCAACCACATTTTGACAGTGCTTGTTGGACCATAGACTTACTGACACCAAACTTTTCCCATAATTCTAACGTCGATGGGGGAGGTTTGCTAATACACCCAGCAGAGCTTAATAAAATTATAGCACTCAATAATTTCAATGTTTTTTTCATTTCCCCCTCCGTCAATATTTACGATAGAAAGACTGATAAGTCTTCTAATATTTACTCACACGCAAGATGACTTTTGTTAGCATATAGATATTGAAGAAACAATCCCACCCCCCATGCAAAAACAAGAATGGAAGGATTTTTGATTACAGCAGCCTCAATACTTAAGGTTGACATTCAGGTTGTTCTTTATGCTCTTCACAATGAGGACTATTCAAACGCCTCTCGACACTTCGCTGAGGAATAACTGCATCAGGCTGACAAATTGGAAGATTTTTATATTTCTCACACCACTTCATTCTTCCCAATTTATCTTGGAAACCTGCTTGGATCATACATGCATTCACAGACTCCTCAGCATTGAATTTCTCATCAGTACTTGTTTCTGTATCAAGACGACCATCAAGATGCTGTATTCCACATTCTAACAGAGCTTTTTTGATCTCAAGCTGATCAGCACCTGATTTTTCCCATGCATCTACAGCTGTTCGAGAAGGCTGCTCAGGGTAGCATCCAGCCATAACAAATAAGGTTATCCCGCTTAATAATTTTAAAATCTGCTTCATTTTCCTATCCTTGAGTAATTTTGAGATTACGAAACAATCTATAAATTATTTTACATGCTGTTTTTTATTTCCAAAACAATGATGAACATTATCAACCTATATTATTTTTATCTTTCCGAAGATTATGCCATAATTATTATATCAAAAATACGGTAAAATTATTACTAAAATCATCTATCTATCAACGATATGCTTATAATTATTATCAATATTTTGATTATAACCAAAATAGATATTTCATATTATTGCGCCAACAGTTGTGGTACCCATAAATAAATAGCATTGACATGCTGAATTAAGCCCCCCGCGTACGGGTATGAGAAACATGAAGGTAGGGATTGTGATCGTCACAAACAGCAAGACTTAAGGTTTGCATTCAGGTGCATTTTTATATTTTTTACAAAAAGGGCTGTTCAAGCGCTTCTTGACACTGCGCCTCGGGATGACAGCGCCTGAACGACAAATCGGCAAGTTTTCGGCTCTAAAAGTATAACATGGTCCACCCGCTCTTGCTACCTCTTCATCTTTATAGCGGAAACCTGATTGAAGCATGCAAGCATAAGTTGTTGCTTTTGCATTGATGCTCTGCTTTCTGTTTTCTGGATCGACATCATAAGGAGTTGGCATACCACATTCTAACAAGCCTTTTCCTATCTCTGTAAAATCTGCTCCTGGTTTTTCCCAAGCAGTCAAATATCCTGAAGGAGGCTTATTAAACTGACATCCAGCTATACTTAACAAAGTTACAGCACTTAATAATTTTACGATGTGTTTCATTTTTTACTCCATGATCTAATTCAAGGCTTTTGTTCTAAATGAGATGTGCCATAAAATTTTTGGCATTTTGGACCCGCATCTCCAAGACAGGTATGGGGATTTATGGGATTTGTAGCCACTCTCTACCATTCTATCCAAACGTTACTGCCAGCAGGTATCGTTTCGTAGGTATAGCCATTACCGCCAATAATTCTGCTTACAAAGTCAAATTTATTCCCATCAAAACCTGTTTCATGCGTCTGTGAATGGCTGCTATGATGGTCTGTCATGCCAACAATCGTCATACTTTCCCCCATTACATTGATATCTTGACCAGAAATCAGATGAGAAGCAATAATCGTAGCATCTCATTGTACATCCATATCAACATTGCCTGTTGCCTCAAGGATAGAGAGAATTGTTGTTGTGTGTGTTCAGAGCTATTGGAAGATTTCTCGTGTAAAAAGCCACTTTCCGATGATTTTTTTGCTGGTTGTAGTGTTCTTGAGCGCCTTTTATGGTAATATCGAATAATTTTGCACCGAAATACAGTTGCGGAGTGCATTTTGTCCGCCTCCACTTGTGATAAAAATTACTCTTGTATCAATATTAAAAAAATAAGTTTGATCCTTCCTCTTGTGAGAGCAATAAGAATCGTAAAACTGTCACACGTTCATTGTTCTCTTTAATTTACTCTTCTATGAGATTTTATTGTAATACCTTGCTGCTGTTTATTAAAGTTTTTGTAAAAACAATGATACAATGCCTCATGTAACTTTGTTATCCACTATTTTCTACCAACGCCAATCCTCTTTGAGAAAAAATACATAAAGAACTTTATCTTCGCTTCTAAAAGCAATAGTAATTTTCTAAACAACAAAATTTAAACAACCAATTTTTTAAAGAGCTAAAAAACAATTCTTACAATAACTTCTTTCGTGAAACAGAACTTCATTAATACGTTTAGAAAAAGATATCTGCCTATAATCATGTATCTGGTAAAATCTATTTGCACTGTTAGGCATTTTAACCTGAAAGACTTATATTGATGGCACAGCTCACCATCAAAAAAACGCCTAATATTTATATGATTTTGTCGTTACCGTAAACAATGGCTCACAAAAACTTCCAAAGCAAAATAATAACGAGCAGATTTTTTCAATCTAGATTGTTCTAACCTTTAGAGAAAACAATCAAACACCTGTTCTCCTGATGACATCAGCTATTTGTTTTGAGTTTTTTCTCTATTCACATTTTATTCAGCTTCTTTTGCTTAAAATTATAAAGTTTAAGTGCATAGAAACAAATAACAAGCCAAGCAATCCAAATAACACCTATAATTAAAACTGGTCGTGTCTCATCAAAATACCATAGGAGAATAAAAATAAAAACCATAAATAAAATAGAAAAAATCGATCCTATTGGCCAAAATGGAATGGGAAATTTTAAACCATTCTGAGCTTCTTTAGGCATCTTAATTCGCATAAAAAATTGTGAAAGTAGAATCATCATCCAAACAAAAACTGTCGCAAATGTTGCCATTGCAGCAATAAGAAAAAAAAGCTTTTCATGATAAAAATAATTAAGGACAGCACCAAGAAGAAAAATACCGAAGATCATCAAAATAACAAAAACTGGTATACCGTTTTTTGATAAATATTGAAACTTTTTTAAAGCATAACCTTCCTGCGATAAACCATGGATCATACGACAAGCACCATACATTCCACTATTCATTGCTGAAATAGCCGCTGTAACAACAACAATATTTAAAATATTTGCTGCATATGAAATCCCAAGATTTTCAAAAATGGATACAAAAGGGCTATCCATGAGACCAATCTCATTCCAAGGATAAAGAGACATTAAAATAGCTAACGTCATGACGTAAAAAAGCAAAATACGAACTGGAGTAGAATTAATTGCCTTTGAAATCGTTTGATGAGGGTTTTGAACTTCCATAACTGCCATGCCAATGATTTCTATGCCACCAAAAGCAAAAACAACAACACTAAAGCAAGCTAAAAAACCAAACCAACCATTGGGAAAAAGTCCACCATTTTTCCATAAATTATGAACAGTAACGGTAGAAAAATCTGCACCTTCACCCCACCCCCAAAAAATAATTGCTATTCCTAAAATAATCATCGCAATGATAGCGATAACTTTAATAGAAGATAGCCAAAACTCTAGTTCACCATAGACTTCTACAGCCGCTAAATTAATACCTGTGATGATTAATGTAATACTCAGTGCCCATACCCAAGGAGCAACATCAGGATACCAAAACCCCATATAAGTCGCAAAAGCTGTAATATCAGCCAAACCAACAAGAATCATCTCAAATACATATGTCCATCCCGTTAAAAAACCTGCTAATGGTGATATGTAATTTGCCGCATAACGAGCAAAAGAACCAGGCAATGGATTATGAAGTATCATCTCTCCTAGAGCCCGCATAACCATAAAAATAGCTAAACCAGCAATACAATAGGCAATCAAAACACTGGGACCCGCAAGCTTAATTGCCTGTGCAGACCCATAAAAAAGACCTGTTCCAATAGCAGAACCAAGAGCTAAAAAAATAACTTGGCGCTTACTCATCCCTCTTTTCAGTTCATTTATTGCCATTTCTTTCCTTACTTTTTGAAATGCTGACAATCCACACCACGATAACAGCTCTATGAGAAATAAAGCCTCATGTTTCTTTCACAAATATATTTCAAAAAACATCGAAGACCAGCCAGTCCAACACTTTGCTCTAAACAATGAAAAAATACTTTTATTGCGAATTATTCAGCTTTTATAGCCTACAATTTCGTATTATTTTATTCAAATAAAGTGATAATGAATTTTTTCATAATTGTCATTTAATTCATTTCGTATTCTCTAGTTTTTTACAGAGAAAATTAACCTTAATGTAATCTAAACTTTTAGGCTTCTATTTCAGTGCACTGAAATAGAAGCCTAAAAATTCATAACAAACACATTAACTATGCATACAATTAATTTTTTGTTACTTTAAGCCAACTCTCTTTGAGCTTATAAAAAAACTTTTTACGCCAATTGAATAGCTCAATTAATGATAATACGAATCTCGCAAGTTTTCAAAAGTATGAGAAAGTGTATCTACAACCCATCTTTTAAGGACTCCAGCTGCCTTAACGACAAGCTTTCCAATGAAAAAAAAATATACGGTAAAAAGAGCATCTTTGATTGTTGGTCCGATGATAGCGTTCTCCTTACCTCTGGGAATTTGCCCTGATATAGCAATAAAATCTTTGTTTTTCGCTGAAATAAGAGGCTCTTTCTCTTGGGCCACTATCATAATGAAAACTTCCTCTGGAAAGCTACCTCTCCTAAAATTTGCATGAATCTCAAGAATTTGAGAGAAAAAAAGAACTGTTATTGAAACACATAATTTAGCACTTTTAAACATTCCTTTCTCCTTTTTTATTTTAAATATCAAAAATAAACTATAAAATTCATAAAGTATTAACAAATAAGAATAATATAAAATAAAACTTTTATTTTTACTTGATACAATACATATATTATAATTTATATTTATAGAAATATAATATCACGAATATATAATTCGTGGATATTATTTAACTTATATTAAAATTTCTGATATAAATCAGAAAATATAGGTGCTTTAAGTTTATAGTTTCTATAAAATAACATAATATCTAGTTAACTACAAAAATCAGATATATACAGTAATAAATATATGATTTATTAAATAATTCAAATATTGTATCGCTCCTCTATATTTTCATATGAGGAAGTTTTAAAATTCAATATCCGCCCTTCAGCATTGACCTTCAAACAAATACTATTGAAAACTTAATGAAGGAAAAATTGTTTCTGGTAAAACAGATAATAAGTGCCCTTCACGCACAAGTATATGTGCTTGATGAAGATCTGGAGCCAGATAGCGATCTTCCTTAAGAGAAGCAACATTTTTTCGTAGACATTCCATAACAGATTGCAAAAAAGTACTTGTTTTTAAAGGTGCACGATATTCAATTCCTTGTGCTGCAACAAGCGTTTCAATGCCAATAAGTGTAAAAAGATTTTCGCTCATTACCAATAACCGACGCGCTCCATGGCAAGCCATTGAAACATGATCTTCTTGATTGGCAGAAGTTGGGGTTGAATCAACGGAAGCAGGATGGGCCATTTGCTTATTTTCAGACATCAAAGCTGCCGCTGTTACTTCAGCAATCATAAAACCTGAATTAAGACCCGCATTATGCGCTAAAAAAGCTGGAAGTCCATAAGAAACTGCTGGATCAACCATAAGAGCAATACGCCGTTGAGAAATAGATCCTATTTCACATAAAGCAAGAGCAATCTGATCAGCGGCAAACGCTACAGGTTCAGCATGAAAATTCCCACCTGATACAACTTCACCATTCCTTAAAATCAATGGATTATCTGTAACAGCATTTGCTTCAATAATCAGTGTTTTTGCTGCTGCCAGCAAAATATCAAAACATGCCCCCATAACCTGTGGCTGGCAACGTATACAATAAGGATCTTGTACACGCTCATCCCCCCGTAAATGTGCTGCACGAATTTCTGAATCCTCTACAAGCTTTTCTAATGTTTTCGATACAGCAATCTGCCCATAATGTCCTCGTAAAATATGGATATCAGGATGAAATGGCGCCGTTGATCCCATGATAGCATCTGTCGTCAAAGCCCCTGCCAACAATCCACCACACAATGCCCGATAACCTCGAAAAAGACCAGCAAGTGCAAGGGCTGTTGATGTTTGAGTCCCATTAATAAGAGCTAGACCTTCCTTTGCCTCTAAAATAATAGGGGACAATCCCGCTTTCTCTAATGCAACCGCCCCACTCATACGAATATTTTGAAAAAATGCTTCCCCTTCTCCCATCATAACAGCCGCCATGTGAGCAAGTGGAGCTAGATCACCTGAAGCACCAACAGACCCTTTTTCAGGGATGACAGGAATGACGCCCTTTGCAAGCATATTTTCCAGCAAATTTACCAATTCTAGACGAACTCCTGAAGCCCCTCTTCCTAAAGAGATAAGCTTTAAGCTCATTATCAAACGCACAATATTTTCAGCTAAAGGCTCTCCTACCCCACAACAATGGGACAAAATAAGGTTTCTCTGTAAAACAGCGACATCGTCCGCATCAATTTTAATGGAAGCCAACTTCCCAAAACCAGTATTAATACCGTACACAGGCTCACTTCCAGCAGCAATTTCAGCAATGCGCTGAGCCCCTTTCTCGATAGCTAAATGCGTGTCATTATGAAGTTTACTCACTTCACCATTAAAATAAATAGCTGCAAGCTCACTAAGCGTCACCTCGCTCGGTTTCAGTATAATAGTCATAATTTACTTTCTTTTTTTATCAAAGTATAACGTTTAGCATTATTGATCCTTCTATAAAACAAAAAAAACTATAACGACTCTTTAAAGCGAGAATGCTTTCTTAAAGGTATTCCTTACAATGGAGTTATTATCCAAAAGTAGAATAGTTTACGATAAATGAAAATGAAATATTGACAAACACAACCAAGTCATGGATTTCAAAAATAGATAAAGCTTTAATTTATAATCATAATCTAGCATGCTTCATATTAAATGAGAGAGCTGAATATCTTAAAACTCTCTCATTCCAAATCTGTGTATGTTGAATAAATCAAAACCATTCGCTTGCACGTAATAAGCGAGATTGGCGTATGGATAAAACTGTAAAAAAGGACTAAAAACTCCTCTTATGAACCGTGTCAAGGGCTGTCGCAACATTGGGAGATGAAAGTGTGGATGGTGCAGGCTTATTCTTTTATGAAGCGTAAAGATGAAAAAATCAATGGATTTATTATCAAGCTATTCTTACTAAACTTATAAAAACCTTAAATAGATAGCTGTCACAATCTATCATGATTGCAAAAATCAAACTCTATAGAAAATTAAAAAACTTATTCAACACATCACAACAGAGAAGAAATTGAGCTTATTTGCGACTTCTAAAATTGTATTTAAAGCGCCAGATTAAACCTTGAAAAACACATCTTCAATAAAACCACATAAGAATCGGCCTAACCCGTTATTTAAAATAGAAAATAAAAGAAGTTTTCTTATATCAAAAAAAATAATTAATATATTGTTTTATATTATATCTTTTAAACAGAGAAATGCTTCATATAGCATATTTATATTTTACTTTTTTGTTATATTGAATCTGAATTTAGAGATAATTTCAAAATGAGTTGTTTTTTAAAGGTGCTTCCAAGCCATTACCTTTTTTACTACAAATTTCTGATTATGATAATTTTTTGTACTTTTTCAGTTGTTTTTGTCAAAATTTATTAAAAACACTCTCATTTAATAACAAAAAAAAATCATAAAAACAAAGAATTATCAAATATTTCTATTCAATCTACCTCTTCTTATTTTATAAAATAATCTGTTGTTAAACTGCAGTAAAAAAAGCGCTTCGATACTATAATGCACTGCATAAATTTTCTATTTAAACTCTCTCATATCAAGTGAACAATGAAAATCAGCGGTAATAAGATGTCAATGTGAATGCTGAAGAAAAAAACTTTCGCCCTCAAAGTCTGCCTTAATAAGGCGTTAATTTCCTGAATACCGCCCACTCTGATGTGCTAAAAGAGCAAAAGCAATCATCGATATCGGATTATCCTGCATACATATAGAGCTCACTTCGATACAAAAGCTCCAAATTGCCTTGCACTTCATATTTCTTTATCAATGCGACCAATTGCCGCAAATATTCTTCCCCATAGCAAGCAATAGCGCGTTGCGCTTGCGTTGAAGAGCGGCTCATTCCAATAAAAGCTTCAGATGGGATCATCATCGTCCAATTGTGCGTATGAAAAAAAATCTTTTCTGGATCTACCCCAAAGCCATCAGTCATTTCCTGTAAAAAATCAAAATTACGATAATAACGGGAATAATTCGGACTCATTTTCTCTAACAATGTCTCATAAGCCTCTAGAAATTCGCTATGCTTGAAATCACGATTATTTTGAATAACCGCCATGACACCATTGACTCGAAGTTGATCTGAAACAGAACGAAGCAACTTGGGACGATCCATCCACTGAAACGCTTGCGCTGCAATGACAAGATCAACCTCGCCAATTTGAGGCAATAGGTCTTCGGCACGGCCCTGATACCACTGCACCGTAGGAAATTTTTTTCGCCCCTGCTTAATCATATCTGCCGATACATCGATAGCATGATATTGGTGCTCATTTCCTAAAAATTTAACAATTCCCTCTAATGCGATGCCTGTCCCAGCACCCACATCCACAATGGACAAATGCTTTTTGTTCTTAAAAGGATGGAGCATGGTTTTAAATAAAGTAAGGGGATAGCGAGGACGATAACGATCATAATCATTAGCCAATCCATCAAACTTTTCACTTTGCCGCTGAACACTTTCTATCATAGGACTTTCACCCTCCTTCTCAATTACTACCATACATAATAAAAAAGCCTTTTTATCCAATGTATTAAACATAACTTCTAAAGGAGGAAAATAAGAACTGCCCTGACCTTCTATCTTTCCATAAGATTGATACTTACATTTTTCTCTTTTCCAATTGTTATCTGCACGTTGCGAAACCCAAAACTCCTACGAAAATAATATATTTTTCTGTAATAATAATTGATATAAATATTATTGATCTTTTATAAGATGACATCTATATTACTATTATTATTTTAACATCAACAAGTCACTTAAGCGTACCTAAAACGCAGAGAGATATCAATTTATTGATAAATACGCCTGTTTATAAAGTTCAAAATACTTTCCACCAAGAAAATAAACCCTATATAATACATAAAATATCTGTGGAGACATCTTTATGTTAAATGTACAAACTTCTTCAATGTTTAAAATATTAAAAAAATTTCCAATCGTGATTCTTTTGGCATGGTTAGTGCCATTTTTAAGTGGGTGCGGATTTAATACGATACCAACAAATGAAGAAAAAGCACATGCAGCATGGAGTGAAGTGCTCAATCAATATCAACGTCGTACAGATCTCATCCCCAATCTTGTAGAAACAGTTAAAGCTTACGCAGCTCATGAACAAAGCGTTTTCACAAATGTAATTGAAGCACGTGCTAAAGCAACGCAAGTCAACATTAATGCAGATATGTTGAATAATCCAGAAGTTATGCAGCAATATCTCAAAAATCAAGCAAATTTATCAAGTGCACTTTCGCGACTTATGGCTGTTGTTGAAAACTATCCGGATCTTAAAGCAAACCAGAACTTTCTTGCTCTTCAATCACAATTAGAAGGAACAGAAAACCGTATTTCCGTTGCGCGCCGCGATTATATTGAAACAGTACGTGCCTACAATACTGCACTCAAAACAATGCCGACGATGATTTGGGCAAAATTATGGTTTCGCGATGCTAAACCTATGCCAACTTTTACCATCGATACTGATAGCCAACAAACACCAAAGGTTAATTTTAATTAATGAAATCATTTCGATACTCTTTGCAACGTATTGTATTTCCACAATTATGGGCTTTTATCTGCTCTCTGTATTTAGTTGCTGCATTGGGAAGTATCGCTTGTTCGCAAATAAAATTTCCTCATTTAACAGGTTATGTTAATGATGTGGCTCATTTGCTCGATAATGCAACCAAGGAAGACTTGACAAAAAAACTGGCAGCACTCGAAGAGAAAACGGGAGATCAAATTGTTCTTGTAACACTCCCTACTCTTTCGGGCAACGATATAGAAACGTACAGCAATTCTCTTTTTCGTACATGGGGATTAGGCCAAAAGAAGATCAATAATGGTGTATTACTGGTCATTGCACCGAATGAACGCACAGCACGTATCGAAGTTGGATATGGTTTGGAAGGAGAGCTAACAGATGCTCTTTCCTCTGTCATTATTAATAGCTTCATGATTCCTAATTTTCGCGAAGGAAATTATCAAAAAGGAATTGCTGAAGCAGTTGATGCAATTATCAAAGTTATTACAGAAAGTGATTCTGATTTTACTTTTCGCATCAAAGAAAAAGCTAAAATCGTTGAAGAACAACGTAAACAAGCTGAAAAAGAAGAAATGGTAATCAATGCAATTATGTTTCTCATTCTCTTTATAGTCGTTGGTTTGCCCATTCTTGCAATGATTTTTGGTAAAAAAGTGGGTCCACAAAAGTATCTCTGGCTGGGGATCATCTTCACACCTTGGTTTCTTAACTTAAGTGCCGGTGGCAGATATCCTGGTGGAAGGTTCGGTGGTCCTCGAGGTGGAGGGGGATTTAGGGGTGATGGTGGATCATCAGGTGGTGGTGGTGCAACAGGAAGATGGTAAAAGGAACGTGGATTTTTAAGCGTAGCAAATCTTCTTAAGATAAAATTTTATGAACGTATTCTCTTTTATTCAACAATTCTATACCTTACTCTGTAATCACTTTTATTGATTACAATACAAACTCAAACATCAAGATAAATATTACCCATGACATGTGAATTGAAACATACAGATCGTAATCACTTATCACATCATTTTAATGCAATTCTAGAAAATCCACCCGTCGAATGGAAAATAAGCGATCATCTAGTTGAGTATCCTGAAGCTCTGCGTTATATGCAAGAACGTGTAGAAAAAATTCTTGCAAAAACTGCGCATGAACAAGTTTGGCTTCTCGAACACCCTTCCCTTTATACAGCGGGAACGAGTGCAAATAAAAAAGATCTTTTGGCGCCTAATTTATTCCCTGTTTATGAAGCAGGACGTGGAGGTGAATTTACATATCACGGTCCAGGACAGCGTATTGCTTATATCATGCTTGATCTTAAACGCCGGAAACAAGACATTCGTGCTTTCATTAGTGCATTAGAAGAATGGATCATACAGATGCTTGCCAACTTTAATATTAAAGGCGAACGCAGAGAAGATCGCGTTGGTGTCTGGGTTAAACAGTCTCATTGCCCATCAAAACAAAATGATCTTTCTTCCGAAGATAAAATTGCAGCTATTGGCATTCGAGTGCGCAAATGGATAAGTTTTCATGGAGTTTCTATCAATGTTAATCCTAATTTAGCCCATTATTCAGGAATTGTTCCTTGTGGAATTACAAACCACGGTGTAACAAGCTTTCTTGATCTAGGTTGCCCTGTAGCAATGCATGATATTGATATTGCTCTCAAACACGCTTTTGAAAAAATTTTTGGTCCAACAATCGATGTTTCCTAAGTGCATTGATTTTTAAATAAAAAACAGGCATAAAATTATTTTAATAAATATTTGATTTTATGAGGTGGATAGTTAAACGCTATGAGCGATAACAAAAAGGATCTTTTTAGTGTTTTAAATAAAGCCCAATCTCGGGTAAATACAAAAGAAAACACTCTGCAGTCTCCAATGAAATCAAACGCGATGATTTCAAGAAAAAGTGCAAAAGATACGCAAGAAGATGACTATAATGCCCTCTCTATTCGAGTTCTTGAGGGTTTAGAGCCGGTACGTTTACGCCCTGGAATGTATATTGGTGGAACAGACAGTAAAGCGCTTCATCATTTATTTGCCGAAATTATTGATAACGCGATGGATGAAGCTGTTGCGGGTTATGCAGATTCTATTGAGGTCTCATTAGATAGGAACGGTTATATAACCGTTACAGATAATGGACGCGGTATTCCTGTTGAAAATCATCCTCAAATGCCTGAGAAATCGACTCTTGAAGTTATTATGACACAACTCCACTCAGGGGGAAAATTTGATGGAAAGGCTTATCAAACTGCAGGTGGACTTCATGGAGTAGGAATTTCTGTCGTCAATGCTCTTTCTGATGATATGGAAGTTGAAGTTGCACGAGAACGAAAACTTTACCGCCAACGTTTCTCACGCGGTATTCCTCAATCTGGATTGGAAGATCTGGGAGATGTTTATAATCGTCGTGGTACACGCGTTCGTTTTCATCCTGATCATGAAATTTTTGGTGAAAAAGCAGCTTTTGATCCAGAAAAAATCTATAAGATGACATGCTCCAAAGCCTATCTTTTTGGTGGCGTAAAAATTCGCTGGTCTTGTGATCCCGTCATACTTGAAGGCGCAAAAAATATTCCTGAAAAAGCTGTTTTTCATTTTCCCGATGGGCTTAAAGACTATTTACTTTCGTCACTAAAAGATGAATATCGAGTAACGTCAGAAATTTTTTCTGGCAAAACACAACACAATAATGGCCATGGCTCCGTTGAGTGGGCTATCGCTTGGCATGGTGGTGATTCTTGTGTGCAATCTTACTGCAATACGATTCCTACAGGAGAAGGCGGAACACATGAAATAGGATTACGTCAAGCTCTTTTGCGTGGATTGAAATCCTACGCTGAGTTAATAGGAAACAAGCGCGCAACGATTATTACGTCTGACGATATTATGATTTCAACAGCCGCAATACTTTCAGTCTTTATCAGTAACCCTGAATTTGTTGGACAAACAAAAGATCGATTAGCAACCATTGAAGCACAGCGTATCGTTGAGAATGCAATTCGCGATCCTTTTGATCATTGGTTAGCAAATTCCCCACAAGAAGCAACAAAACTTCTCGATTGGGTTATCGAACGTGCTGAAGAACGTGTTAGACGACGCCAAGATAGAGAAATAAGTCGAAAAACTGCTGTCCGTAAATTACGTCTGCCCGGTAAACTTGCAGATTGTAGCCAGAACCATGCTGTGGGTGCTGAACTATTCATTGTTGAAGGGGATTCTGCAGGAGGATCTGCTAAACAAGCAAGAAATAGAGCAAACCAAGCAATTTTACCTCTTCGTGGTAAAATCTTAAATGTCGCCAGTGCTGCACATGAAAAAATGAACTCAAGCCAAACAATTAGCGATCTGATCCTTGCTCTTGGATGTGGAACACGCTCCAAGTATCGTGAAAAAGATCTCAGATATGAACGTATTATCATCATGACAGATGCTGATGTTGATGGTGCTCATATTGCGTCACTGCTCATTACCTTCTTCTTTCAAGAAATGCCTGACCTTATTCATCAGGGACATTTATATCTTGCCGTCCCTCCCCTTTATAGAATATCGCAAGGAGGAAAAGTTGCTTATGCTCGTGACGACATTCATAAGGATGAATTGCTCAAAACTGAATTTACTGGAAAAGCTAAAATCGAAATCGGGCGTTTTAAAGGGCTGGGTGAAATGCGCGCAGAACAACTTAAAGAAACGACTATGCATCCTCAAAAACGTACATTGCTTCGTGTTTCTATTGATGCCGTGGAAATGCAAGAAACGAAAAAGACTGTAGAAAGTCTCATGGGAACAAAACCAGAAGCACGATTTCGTTTCATACAAGAAAACTCTACTTTTGCTTCTAATCTAGACATCTAATATAAAAAATATCCCTTTCAAACCACTGCAGCTGCGTCAATCACGCGCAGTTGCGGATTGATCGTTCCATTCCAATAATTCAAACTAAGATGACCAGCTAAATGAATCATTTCACCAATATTTTCAAAAAGAAAATCACCTAGCGATGTCCCTACAGCACGAAAAGCTATTCCTTGTAGTTTTTTTCCTTCAACATTAGATACAATGAGGCGAAGATGTCCTTTACCAACTTCAGATAGATTCACCAGTCGATGAGAGGGAAGAACAAAAACAGGTGTTGCATTCCCTGCCCCAAATGGCCCTGCTTTTTCAAGCAATTCAAACAGCGCTTCATTAACACCAGAAGCAGAAAGAGAACCATCTATACTAAGAGATTTTTTTGCACGCAACTGTGAAACCATTAAAGAAACTTTTTCTTCTAGCCATTTTCGAAAAATTTCAATTTTTGTTGATTGAATTGTAATTCCTGCTGCCATACTATGCCCCCCTCCTTTTTCTAATAAATTGAGTGTAACAGCTTCACGAACGATTGCTCCTAAATCTATACCATTAATTGAGCGTCCCGACCCTACGCCATTTCCATCTTCTTTCAAAGCAATAGCAAAAACAGGACAAAAAAAACGCTCTTTGAGGCGGGAAGCAAGAATACCAATAATCCCCGGATGCCATTCTTTATGAGAAATGACAAGTGACAATGGTGTTTCTTGACCTTGATAAAGAGAAGCAATATAGGATTCCGCTTGTGCTAATTGAATATTCTCCATTTCTTGGCGTTCTTGATTAAGCCGATCTAATTGTTCTGCTATTCTGTCCGCTTCATCTTTATTCTCACAGCTAAGCAAACGTGCTCCCAAAGCTTGATCACCAATGCGCCCTCCTGCATTAATTCTAGGACCTAATAAAAAACCTAAATGAAAACTATTAAGCGGCTCCCCTATTCGTGCAACCTTTGTTAAAGCTGTTATTCCTAGATTATGCATAGAACGAGCAACTTGAAGCCCTTTTAACACAAAAGCACGGTTAACCCCCTGTAATGGAACGACATCACATATGGTTGCCAATGCAACAAGATCAAGCATACTTAAAAGATCAGGCAGCGGCCCTTGGAATTGTTTTTTCCGCAGCAAATGATGAACCCAAGCTAACGTAACAAAAACAACACCAGCTGCACATAAATGCCCCTGTTTAGAAAAATCATCAGGACGATTAGGATTGACAAGAGCAACAGCTTCTTGATGAATCTCTGACATTTGATGATGATCTAAAATCACAACATCAGCACCAGCAAGCCTAGCTGCTTTTACGGCATCTGGACTGTTTGCGCCACAATCAACAGTGATAATTAACCGAGCGCCTTCTTGCACAAGCATCCTCATTGCTTGTTCATTCGGACCATAGCCTTCAACAATACGATCAGGAATATAAATTTTGACTTCAATACCAAAATAACGAAAAAAACGCGCTATGAGTGCCGATGAACAAGCACCATCAACATCATAATCACCAAAAACAGCAACCTGTTCTTGATTGAGAAGAGCCTTAACAATACGCTCTGCAGCGCATTGCATATCCCTAAAACTTTCTGGATCAGGCATAAGCGTACGTAATGTTGGATTAATAAAAGCAACAGCCTCAGCTTCATCCACATCTCTTGCTGAAAGTACTCGAGCTAACTGATCTGGAAAGCCAAATTTTTGAGAAATAGCGCGCGCGTTATTTATCCCTTGAACATCAAGGGCATCTAACCAAGCTTGACCACAAGCAGAAGATTCAACATTGAGAAAATAACGAGACCACTGCATTATTTCTTATTTTATAATGAAGAACGATAAAAGACAATCATGCGTTAAAGATAAAATAGTCTTTTGCAACATTCATTTTAAGTTTAAATGGTCTACAAACTTCTTTTAATGGGGTATTATAATACCTTTCTTGTAACATGTTGTTTTATAAAGTTTTTATTTTCTCTTGACGTCAATCAAAAGACATTATATCAGAGCAAGTAGTATGCGTTAAATATTTCGCTATGGTAACAATTTTCAACGCAAAACAGTAAAAATTCCCTTATATTAAAAGGGTTCTAATAAAGGATACTTCTATGGCAACTTTTTCACAAAAGCCAACTGAAGTGGTGAAAAAATGGGTTATTATTGACGCAGAAAACCTTGTTTTGGGTCGTCTTGCCACATTTGTTGCTAACCGCTTACGTGGCAAACATAAAGCTACATTTACTCCACATGTTGATGATGGTGACAACGTTATTGTCATTAATGCAGATAAAATAGCTCTCACTGGCAAAAAATATACGGATAAAAAATATTATTGGCATACCGGCTATATTGGTGGAATCAAACAACGTACAGCACGTCAACTTCTTGAGGGGCGTTTTCCCGAACGCGTTATTGAAAAAGCAGTAGAGCGCATGATTCCTCGAGGGCCCCTTGGTCGCCGTCAATTGAAGAATCTACGTGTTTACGCTGGAAGCCAACATCCACATGAAGCACAACAGCCTGAATCTCTTGACGTTGGTGCTTTAAACCGCAAAAACAAAAGGATTGCTTGATTATGGCTGAAATTAATTCTCTTTCTGAGCTTAGCATAGTAACAAGTATTACAGAAACACATGAAAATGTTGTTCCTGTTCACGTGCAGAAGCTTGATTCACAAGGACGTGCTTACGCAACAGGAAAGCGTAAAGACGCTGTTGCGCGTGTATGGATTAAACCAGGTTCTGGAAAAATCACGATCAACAATAAGGAATTTGACAAATATTTTGCTCGTCCTGTTCTTAGAATGATTCTTCGTCAACCAATTGTTGCAACAAATAGGGATACCCAGTTTGATATTATTGCAACCGTTGCAGGCGGTGGTCTTTCTGGACAAGCCGGTGCAGTGCGCCATGGCATTTCCAAAGCTTTAACCTATTACGAACCAGAACTTCGCTCAATCTTGAAAAAAGGTGGGTTTCTTACCCGTGATAGTCGTGTTGTTGAACGTAAAAAATACGGTAAAGCAAAAGCACGTCGTTCTTTCCAATTCTCAAAGCGTTAATTTCAATTTTTGCAATGCATAAAGCCTCGGACAAAAACGGGGCTTTTTTAAACTGCTAAAACAGACTTTTAGATGAATGTAGGAACAAATCTATACCGATTAGAAAAAACAAGAATGCAAAACAACCTCTTCTCTTAAGATAAAAGGCAAGAAAAATAGACCGAAAAAATTCAAAACTTCAGTTTCAATTTTTTAAATCTGTTTTACTAACTTGTAATATATCGACGTGCTAAAGCACAAAAATATTTACGCGACAACTTTAGCAATCTTATAAGCTTTTCAATATTTTTTCTATCATCACTTAACAAGCTTTAGTCCAAGAAATGCTTTACCATTGTAATAAAATGAGGGACAGAAATAGGCTTTGACATATATTCTTCACATCCACTGGCACGAATTCGCTCCTCATCGCCTTTCATAGCAAAAGCTGTTACAGCAACAACGGGGATTGATCGAAGTTCTTCATCTTCTTTTAATTGTTTAATAACATCTATTCCAGAGACCTCTGGCAACTGGATATCCACAAGGATAAGAGATGGCATTGATGAACGCGCCAAATCTAATGCCATAAGACCATTACGTGTTTCAACGGTTTCATAACCACTCGCTTCTACAAGATCGCGAAATAACTTCATATTAAGCTCATTATCTTCCACGATCATGACTTTTTTTGACATTCGTATAACTCCACCCTTCTCAGATAAAATAGAGAAATAGAAATGAATCCACATTCTCTTTGCTTAAGATAAAATGATAAAATGAATTGTAAACCACAAAGAGATTAAAAGATTCCAATAAAAGCATTTTTGCAAATATTTGTAAGACGCATCGCTATACTTATTCAGTTCATCAACATAAAACCCACAAATAGTCGTAAGATTGTGTGACCTTGTATTTTTTGAGTTGATATACAAAGTTTATGGATATCTCAATTAATGCATTCGCGTTTTCATCATAAAAAAAATATCAACCACAAACTTAGCTCAAATGCGCATTTTGAAGAGAAAAAAATTTAAGTAAATTTAAAAAGCAACTGATTAGCTGAATTTAATGCACCATATACTGGCATCCACAAAACAATATCTTAATGATATAAAAGGATAAACTTATCAAGGTCATTAAGATTAAAAAAAATAAATAAACCGTGATTAAATATCACGGTTTATTTAATATAAAACATTCAATAACAGCATAATTCAAAGTTTATCAAGGATAATATCTTTTAATTCAAAGCCCATGAACTATGAGCAAAAGCATCGAATGTTCTTCCACCTGTCTCTCTGTTAGGACTCGGTGGCTTTCTAGTAAAGAAATATACAAGATATGCGATGAGACCAAAAATCGCTGTCTCCAACCCCATTAAACCCGCAACTTTTTGGATATTTTTCTCAGCCCCTTGTCCTCCAAACTGGCTAATAATCATATCAACAGCTTTAATAACTCTATTTTCCTGTGTCATTACAGAAATAAAACCAGCATTTTGAAATCTGCCATTTAAAGAATCAGCATTGGCTCTTAAAATCTGTGAAAAGAAAATCGCTACTGCAACAAAACATACTATACAATGCTTGAATATTTTCATCATAACCACCTAATTACAATATTTAGTAAAATAAATTTTCTTTACCGCCCCCTCTAAATAGAAAACATTCCGTTATCTATCGATAAAGTATATTTATCTTCTGATAATAAAAATATAATACAAAATTTAATTAATAATTTTATTTTAATTGTTATTTTTATATTATATTACACTTACAATATATCCGTTACATGTTTATTTAATAATTGTCAATTATTTTATTTGTACTTTACATTATGTAGTTTAATGATAAAAATATATTAAAATAAAATTATTTTATTGTTTTTATTATAAATTTAGCTTTATTATCATAAATATTATTATGATTTTATAATATATAAAAATATCAATATGTTGTTTTTTAGTTACACATAATATTTTTATTTTTTTGTATAATATAGTAAAATAAATATTTTTATAAAATAATTTTTCCTTAGGATAGATTGAGAAAAAATATTTGCCCCAGCTACAATTAGCGTAAGCACCAGCTTAACTCTTTGATTGAAAAAGCTAAATTAGGTAAGATAAGGGATAACTTTGGTGAATGCGCCAAATCTAATGCCATAAGCTATTACACATTTCAACGATTTCACAGCCATGCGTTTCTACAAGAACGTGGAATAATTTTAATAAAGTTCATTGTCTTCCACAATTATAACTTTCTAACATTAATATAATTCCACGACTCTAAGATAAAATAGAGAAATAAAAATGAATACACCTTCTTTCTAACCAAGATAAAATGATTAAAAATATAAATCATAAAAAATTTAATAATGTCCAGTAAAAGCATTTTTGCAAATATTTGTAAGACGCATCGCTATACTTATTCAGTTTATCAAAATGATAATCTAGAATAGCCGTAAAATGATGTGATCGTATATTTTTTGAGTTAATACGAAAAATTTATGGATATTCAAATCAGCTCATGCCCCTTTTCATCTTAGAAAAGATATCAATCACGAAAATTAACATAGATATATATTTTGGAAAAAAATTTAAATAACGTTGATATGGATAGATTATTTGCTAGCAAACAATCTTCTCTATTAAATCAGAGTGTTCACTACTGTGATATTGTAATCTCAATCACGACAACACTTCAATAACAGACTAAAATATAGATTCACTATAAGCTTAAAATAAAAATTTTGGAATTGATCATACATACAATGAATGAACCGTAAAATACAAAAGTAATCATAACACTAGAAAATGAAAAAGCTTATCACTCTTGTTCACTATTCCTTCCTCTCTCATTTTTTCTGTGTTATTTTTAAAGTCTTGTAAAAGATATGAATTACATGCAAAAAAATTTAGCCCTTTGTAATCTCTACGCCATCAATCACATTAGTTTTATTAATGATAAGCAATAACATCTATATAGCTCTAAGTTTAGAGAGCAACACCAGATTAAAGTATCATTTTTATTTATTGTAAAGAGGATGTAAAACTCCATTTTTCTCTTATCATTGTTAATGAAAAATTGAAAAATGAGCTTATTAATATTAAAAAATAGAAAATAGAAAATAATTTTTTACAAAATAATATCTTATTTAATTACTTTTTTAAATAATATAAATATATTATATTTATATTGTATATGTTTAATTAAATAATAATATTTATAATAACACTAAAATATTACATAATAATTATCTTTATATTAAATAAAATCATAACATAAAATAAGAAATTTACAATAAAATTAAGTATAATTCCCTTAATTAACCATTGCAACAAAGAAATATATTTAATTATGTTATTGAACTCAGTTGCGTTGCCATCGTTTTTTCCCGCTTTGCTTAGTGGATCCTTTTATTTCCAAGCAATTATTAACTGAATTTTGACTGCTCAGCATGCTGAAAAATCTCTATGTGATTGTTGTCTTGATAATTGCTATCATGTTGTTTGGCGAAGCTCTTAGCTTTCTATCGGACAACTTAAAAGCTTTATTCTGTCAATGTTCTTATTGTTTAAGCAAAAACTCCTCCACGTAATAATATATTGAATGCACCAACAAAATCCGCACGAATAACCACATTCTGCACATATAAAAATTACCCATCTTTGACAATTTTTTAGCACTATAAACGCAACAAAAATAAATTTTGCTCGGAGAAGAAAGCACTACTAATATTGTACACCATCTTACCATTGGCTTGTGTCATCAAGCAGCCATCTAAACTCAAACTAATCTAAAACCAAGAAATTTAACTCTCTGATTTTTATTGTAAATTCTTTGCTCATAGCTATAGAAATACAACCGATTTTATGCATGAATATGTCTAATAAAAAATCCTCATGTGTAAATTTTACATGACTTATACCGCCAGCATAAATAACGATATTTTACAGTACGATAGAATTTTTACTCAATTTTTTATTTTTATAATCATGATGACTTTTATATTATCCCCCTAATCCATTAAATTTACGCATTGTTTTCTTATAACTTATGAAAGTCATGACCATGGAAAGAAAAGCGCTCAACAGAAGATATCCAATATTCCATTCGCCTTTACCAAGCAACAATGACACAGGCAAGGAAGCAGAAAAAGCCATGGGAAGCATAAACAAAAGCCATTTTACGATGCTTAAAGGATAAATTCCTATTGGCACAAATGAAAGCTCATAAATCATTTCATGAAAATATTCGACAGGCATCTTACGGCTAATAATAAATGTTATAAAATTGAACATCAGAAAAAAACAAATATTGACAATAAAAACACAAAATATTGCAACAACAAAAGAGATCCATCTTAGCTTAAGATCAGAAATATTCGGTAATGATACAAATAAATAGGCACTAACATAAAGGACAAAGAGCTTGATCAAATTAAGAGGTTTACACCAACCAAACAACATCAACAACCAAATTGAAACGGGCTTTATCAAGTATGGTTCAATTTTACCATCCGCTACTTTTTCAAAAAACGTTTCAATAGAATTAATAAAAATATTCAAAAATATTCCAAGTAAAACAAAGACAACAAAGATAAAATGGATTTCATCTCTGCTATAGTTACCGATCTTTCCTGAAAAAGAAGATACTCTATCAATAAATATGAATTGAATAAAATAATAGCATAGAGAAAGAATAAACTCCCCAGCCAAATTCTTACCATAAACAATCTGTCGGCGGATATTCAGACTGATAAAATGAAGGATGATTTTCATCTCAACCACCTGCTCCATTATATGCTTTCATCCCTTTATTCCAAGCGATATAAATTAAGAATAAAAAACACAAAATATAAGTAAAACTTCCGAAAATAAACTGCTGAAACAACGCTAAATTTTGCGTCGCGAAAAACTCGGCAGGAGCGGATATCATGAAACGATAAGGATTAAATTGCATAAGCGGAATAAGCCACACCGGCCAAAAAGATGGTGGTAAAAGAACACCCCCAAGAAGCGCTGAACTAAGAATACTAAAAGAGAGTAATATATTGTACTCAATCACCCAAAAGCTTAATAAAGCAATTCCAAAAGAGATTAAAAAACAAAGCAATTGTGATAGAATAACAACCAGAAAAAAGAACAGAAAAGCGATGACCAATCCCAGAATATTTTCATAGGATAAAACAAGCTTAACAATAAAAAGAGCCAATAATGGGATGCTATATAATACACTCTCCCCTAAAAAAGTAAAAAGCATTTGTGTCATATAACTAAAGGGCTTTGTAAGATATACTTCTAATTGGCCTTCTTTAACATGATGAGAGAAAAACTTAATCACATTATAACCATTATTTAAGCGACCTAGGACTAAAGCAAAAGCATAATAATACATCATATCATAAAAGCTAAAGCCATTTATGGTGTTGCCCGTATCAGAGAAAAGTGCATTCCATAATAGAAGTTGAATAACAAATGGCGAAAGTGTCCCAATGATAATATCGGTAAAAAACATTGCTCTATCACTTAGAACAGTGAGTAATCCATTCTTGGCAAAAAGAAACATACCAAAGCAGTGGTTAGATAAATTCTTTAAATTTAACACGGAGCATCTCTTCAAGCGAGGGAGTGGATACAGAGAACGTACAGTTCAATTTGGTTGTAATTTCGCGTACAAAACGCGCAAAATCCTCACGGGGCAGCGAAACCTCCAGCGAGCATTCTTCAGCGTTAAAGTGCTTATCTTTTAAAGAAGTAGATAATTTCAACGCAATCTCATCAATTTTTTCTACAACAGCTGAAGGTACAGCCATGTGTTCACAAAAAAACGTTATTCTCACCAAAGAAGGAATGACATTTTTAAGCGCGTGAAGATTACCATGAAACTGTTTCTTTCCTTTATGCAAGAGAATAATATCATCAACGTATCCATCAATATCTCCCATATCATGACTTGTGATGATATACCCAGTGCCACGCTCCCTTTTCAGTTTTTTAAGAAGCTCCCTGATTTCATGCTTAGATGTAAGATCAAGACCAATACTTGGCTCATCGAGAAACAACAGTTTAGGTCTAAAGGAGAGATTAAATGCCAATTCACTTTTCACTCTCTCACCCAGACTAAGCATCCGCACTGGCTTATCCATAATATGCTCAAGACCCAGTAACTCAGCGATCTCTTTAAGATCACGGGTAAAAGAGGCGCGTTCAAGACCATATAATGGTTGAACCATATCCAGACTGTAGCGTAAGGGCAAATCCCACCATAAACAATTCTTATGACCAAAGACCACACCCAAAGACTTGAACAGATTTTTCTTCGCTTTATAAGGATCAACACCAAGGACTTTAACACATCCCTCATCAGCGTATTGTATACCAGAAAGTATTTTAATCAGTGTCGATTTACCCGCTCCATTAGGGCCAAGAATTGCTAACGATTGCCCTGAAAAGAGGGTGAAACTCATGTCTTTTAACACATGATGATTTGTATAAACCGGCTTGAAGAGAGAAAAGACCTTGTTTTTAAAACCAATTCCTCTGTCAATGTTGCGATATATTTTTGAGACGTTATTAACGTCAATCAATAATGATCCCATCAGTCACTCCTCATTTCAACTTATCCCCCCTTTGAATGTTTCCATAATAAATATCTGTTTTTGTTCACTAGAAAAAACAAAAGTGTTCAAGCCCTCCTTAGAGCAATAAAACGCGCCTGACGTTTTATCTCCAATTTTTTGTCTAGATATTTTTTCAATGTGATGAGTTCACTTCAATGAAGCATTAAGATACTAAAAACTTATTTCTTCTTTTATGAAAGATAATCTTTTGGATAAACTAAGTAAGTAGAAAAATAATTGGTCATTGAAAGGAGAGCTTTGCTAAGAAGGCTTCATTGTGTAAGCAAAGATACAAAGCATAAATCTATACTATAAGCATATCAAACCACATTGATAACAAAACAAAAATCCTTGACAACAGGAATTTTTTGAGAGGCTACTTTCCCTCAGCATTACTATAAAATGCCTCCATTATTCCCCATGAAAAAACTAAAATTGCTTTCACTATTTTAGTAAATATCTTTCAGATTTTATCTAACTCATCTCCCTCAACAGACACGCCTCCCCAATATATGACCTCTGTAGATAATTCAAAGGAGCAGCTTCATAAACTCAGATTATTAAACGATACATCATATCCAAAATAACAATACAATCAATATGGATAAAGAGCTGTAGAAAGAAAGCCATGATATTCGAAAATTTCATCACTCAAAAACACAATTTTCTCATAGCGATCGACTTATCAAAAACTTTCTTCAAATGATGCCCTATTCATCTTATCAAATTTATAGATAAAATTTGTATCAATCAAAAAGAACAAATGAAGTTTGTTTAGTCGGTTTCAGCATCACTCTCATTAAAAGATAAAAGATTAAAACTTTGGACCATATGAGGTGGTAAAGGTGCAACAATGTCCAATATTCCTCCTGAAGGATGCGGAATACGAATACGACGTGCATGAAGATGAAGACGATTTTGAATTCCTCCTGGTAATGTCCAATTACTATCAGAAAAAAAATACTTTGTATCGCCAATGATAGGATGATCCATATGGGCTGCATGCACACGAAGCTGATGTGTTCTCCCTGTATAGGGTTCCATTTCAAGCCACGAAAGAGCCCGCCCTCGCGTATCTAAAACGCGATAGTAGGAAACCGCATGATATGAATCTGGTTCCCCATGTTCACAAACACGCATTTTGTCACCTTGTGCAGTCATTTCCTTAACCATCCACGTTGAAATTTTGTCCTGCTTTTTTTTAGGCACACCCCGAACCAACGCCCAATAAGTCTTTTTTGTTTCTCGCGCTCTAAAAGCAGCAGTTAAGGACTGAGCAGCTCCCCTTGATCGCGCAACAATAAGCACACCCGACGTCTCACGATCAAGACGATGAACCAAACGCGGCTTTTCACCTTTTTTATTGCGCCATACCTCAAGCATACTATCCATATGACGTGTTAAACCAGAGCCTCCTTGTACAGCCAACCCAGCTGGTTTATTAAAAACAAATACCTTTGGATCTTCATAAAGCAGCATTTTTTTCAAAACGGTCCCATCATCCTGCCCACGAAGTGTTTTATCCGTTATTGAAAGACTCTCCTTGTCATTAATAGGGAGAGGTGGAATACGAACAGCTTGCCCTATACAAAGACGCGTATCGGCTTTAACACGTCCACTATCAACCCGTATCTGACCAGAACGCAACAATTTTTGCAAAGCTCCAAAACCAAGTCCTGGATAATGCACTTTAAACCAGCGATCTAAGCGCATTCCATTTTCATCTGCCTCAACTTTTTTTATTTCTATGCCTGCCATGAAAATTCCCTTACCTGATAATTTTATTGATCTATTTTTGCGCCTTTATAAACACAAAAATTCATATTTTAGTTGGTTTTATCACACCATATTACAGTTAGTATCCAAAATTTCCTTTTCTTAACGTCCAAATTTTATTAGCTAAAAACTAAGCGTTGTAAAAATCAACAGCCTTTACGCTTAATAGCGAATGGAGATAATTAACCGTGTCCTTATTCAAAACCTATGCACGTGTTCTCACTTACCTAAATAGAGAAAAAAATGCATCCCTTTTAATCTGTACCGCTAATGTTATATTAGCTATTATCACTATTGCAGAACCTATTTTATTTGGACAAGTTATTGATTCTATTACAGACAAAACAGCTATCATCCCTACTCTTGCCATTTGGGTTTGTTTTGGACTTTCACATATTATTGCTTATGTCCTTGTTGCTCGCGGTGCTGACCGCTTAGCCCATAGACGCCGCTTAACGGTTTTAACGGAATCTTTCGAACGTATCATTGCCATGCCTTTAATTTGGCATCAACAACGTGGAACTTCCAACGCACTCCATACACTTTTGCGCGCAATAGATTCCATGTCAACCATATGGCTTGATTTTATGCGCCAACATCTCTCAACGCTTGTCGCCTTATTGGTTCTCATCCCCATAGCGTTTAATATGAATTGGCGTCTTTCAATAGTCTTGGTTGTGCTTGCCATCATTTATGTATTAATTGCACGTTTAGTGATGCGAAAAACAAAAGACGGACAAGCCGCTGTAGAATGCTATCATCATAACCTTTTTAAACATGTCAGTGACTCAATCTCTAATGTTTCCATTGTACAAAGTTATAACCGAATAAAAGAAGAAACTTCCATACTGCATCAACATACAAATGCTCTTCTTAAAGCACAAAATCCTGTTCTCAATTGGTGGGCGCTCGCCAGTGGCTTAAATCGAATGGCTTCAACAATTTCAATCGTTTGTGTTCTTCTCCTTGGAGCTTTTTTTGTTGCAAAAGATCAATTACGAGTAGGTGAAGTCGTTGCTTTTGTTGGATTTGCACAACTCATGATTAGCCGCCTAGACCAAATGAGCAATTTTATTAATTGTGCAATATCCTCACAAGCAAAACTGCAAGAATTTTTTGAAATGGAAGACTCAACCTTTCATATTAACGAACCGCAAAATCTTCCTTCCCTCCAAAATGTTAAAGGCGCCATACAATTTCATCACGTGACCTATCAATTCCAAAATTCTTCTCAAGGTGTTTTTGATATTTCCTTTGAAGTTAAAGCAGGACAAACTGTTGCGATTGTAGGACCAACAGGGGCTGGAAAAACAACATTGATCAATCTGTTGCAGCGCGTATACGACCCTACCCTTGGGCATATCTCCATTGATGGAATAAATATATGCTCAATCAATCGCGAATCTTTACGCAAATCTCTAGCAACAGTATTTCAAGACTCGGGTCTTTTCAACCGTACTATTCATGACAATATTTCAATAGGAAAAGCGAGCGCAACAAATGAAGAACTTTATGAAGCAGCAAAAATAGCAGAAGCTCACGATTTTATTCTAAAAAAAGCTGATTGTTATAACACAATGGTGGGCGAACGAGGATCTCAATTATCAGGTGGAGAAAAACAGCGACTAGCAATTGCACGCGCTGTTTTAAAAAATGCCCCTATTCTCATTCTAGATGAAGCAACAAGCGCTCTTGATGTTGAAACAGAGGCACGTGTCAAAGATGCTCTCGATTGCATAAGCCATAACCGCACTACTTTTATTATAGCACATCGCCTCTCAACAGTACGCAATGCTGATGTGATACTCTTTCTGGATCATGGTCACTTAATGGAAAAAGGAAACTTTCAAGAATTGATCGATAAAGGGGGACGTTTCTCTAATTTTTTAAAGGCAAGTGGTTTAACAATCAAACCACCAGAAAGAGAAGGAGAAAATGTTATTCCCTTACATGAAGCCATAGCTTCATAAAAACGATACTCTTCATAGATCTTATGCAAAAAATGCCTCTTCAATACAATAAGAGTGCTTATATATGATACAAGTAAAAAGATTTCTAAAAATGCCACAATCCATTTTAGGTATTTAAGAAAAATATTAAAACAGTTTAGTATTTTCTCTGCTATTGCAATTTTACTAGATTAGAACAAAAATATTTTCCTATATCTGTGCATATTGACGAGTATACATTCTCATTTAGGGAAAATGTAAAGGTAAAAACAATTTCCAGTTTTACCGTCTTCTTTTTACTCAGCTTTACGAATTTCAAAACGAACTAAAGAAATATCTTTTAAATAATGAATATTATGTATTGCTTTGCACTTTTGTTTATCACGTTCTTTATAGTCCTCTCATAAAGAACAGAACATCATTGTTTTGCACATTCATATGACTTTTTTAAGAAACATTTTTCAATGCTCTTAAGCCCATTTCACAACGACATTCGTGAGTGGTTTTGATTAATTTAACATACACAGAATTTGAAATAATAAAACCCTACGAATATTCGTAGCTCTTGTTCAAAAGATAAAACGATAAATTATCATTATAATTCAATATATTAAAGCAATTTCATCATAAATAAATTAGATGTTAATCTAAATATTTAGATTTATGTTATATTCCTTTGATTTATATTGATAATTCATTACTTTATAACTTAAAATAAAGATTTATAAAGATAGGAGAATATTCCTTTCAAGACCTTTTAATAATAAACCAAAAAACTGTTTTCTTGTACATAACAAGCAAAATGAAAATAATAGCTCTAAGATACAACAACTCTTTTATAAACCTTTTCAAGGAAAGAAATTTTATTCATTTGAATAACTAATCGAATAATGATAGCTTATAACTTTATAAGGATAATCGTATGCAATAAATCTTGTATTTTTCCTTTCATAAAAAGAGATGTTTCTTCAAAAAATCTATAAGAGCAACACAATAACTAGTCTTCCTAGTAAAAGAATACACAGTAAAGCATGAAGTGCTGCATAATCTATCTTATCTTAAAAAGGTGACTCCTGAAACGCTTGGAAGCTATAAAGCCAAATGATAAAGTGGTGATAAAGACAAACACTGTCTTTATCTTTACAATTGTATTTTCCCCAATTACGCTGTATCTGCATTTCAGAAATACACCAGACAGATATTCATGATACATAGATGCCAACCAAATATAACAATGTGAAAAATACCTATGCAGAATGATTTCATTCTTTAATTTTTTTCAAGAAAATCTTTTAGTGCCGCAAATGCCTCATCAGCTTTGTTCCCCTCAGGACCACCAGCCTGCGCCATATCAGGACGGCCACCTCCACCTTTACCACCAAGCATCGCTGAAAGAATACGAACGAGATCTACAGCATTTAATTTATCCGTTAAATCATCCGTAACACCGACAACAGCACTCCCTTTTCCATCCTCCGAGACACTAATAAAAGCAACCACTCCAGATCCAATTTGTTTTTTCTCAGAATCGACGAGCGCCTTAAGATCCCGTGGTAAAATATTTTTAACAACGCGTCCGGTAAAAGAAAACCCATTGATGATGATAATATCATCTTGGCTCCTTTCTGTTATTCCACCACTCAACATCATTTTCTTGCGTACATCATTCAATTCTTTTTCAAGTTTACGACGATCATCAAGCAAAATTCGCACCCGTTCTTCCACACCAGCAGAAGAAGTTTTTAAAAGATCAGCGATTTCATGAATACGTTCATCTTGGCGGCTAAGATAAAGACGTGCTTCTTTGCCTGTTAAAGCTTCAATACGCCGCACTCCAGCTGAAACAGAACTTTCAGAAACAATATGAATTAAACCAATATCACCTGTTCGCTCCACATGTGTCCCTCCACAAAGCTCAATTGACCAACGCTTTTTTAATCTTTCCTGTTCAAGTGGCTCCCCCATAGAAACAACGCGAACTTCATCACCATATTTTTCACCAAACAATGCCATGGCTCCTTCAGAAATGGCCTCATCTACAGCCATGAGGCGCGTTATTACTTTACTATTTTGCAAAATAATCTCATTGGCTAAATCTTCTATTTTTTTCAACTCTTTTGGTGAAACGGATTTTGGATGGGAAAAATCAAAACGCAACCGATCTGGCGATACAAGAGAACCCTTTTGTGTAACATGGTCCCCCAATGTTTGGCGTAAAGCTTCGTGTAACAAATGAGTAGCAGAGTGATTCGCACGAATTTTCTTACGACGAACAATATCAACCGTTAATTCTACACAATCAGACCTCGATGCCTGACCAGATTTCACCTCCCCAATATGGATAAAAACACCATCACCCTTTCTTTGGGTATCATGCACCTTAAAAATAAAATTTTCACCAGAAATGATACCGCTATCACCAATTTGCCCACCAGATTCACCATAAAAAGGTGTCTGATTAACAACAAGCATAGCTTTCTGATCTGAAGAAATATGATCAACAATTTTACCATCACATACAAGAGCTGTAAGAATACCTTTCGCTGTCTCAGTTTCATAACCTAAAAACTCTGTGGCCCCCACTTGATCACGAACAGAAAACCAGATTTTCTCTGTTACAGCTTCTCCAGAACCAGACCAATTGGCACGTGCTTCCTCTTTTTGGCGTTCCATCGCTTTATCAAAAGCACCAACGTCAACAGATATTCCGCGACGACGAAGAACATCTTGCGTCAAATCAAGCGGAAAACCATAGGTATCATAAAGTTTGAAAGCAACTTCACCATTCAAATAGTCTCCTTCTTTAAGATCGGTACTTGCTTCGTTCAACAAACCAAGTCCTCGTTCAAGCGTTTTACGAAAACGTATTTCTTCTAACCTTAAAGTTTCTGAAATCAAAGATTCAGCACGTGTCAACTCAGGATAAGCTTGTCCCATTTCGCGAATTAAAGCAGTCAAAAGTCGCCACATTAAGGGCTCTTTAGCACCAAGAAGATGCGCATGACGCATAGCACGACGCATAATACGACGTAAAACATATCCTCTTCCTTCATTAGAAGGAAGCACACCATCAGCAATCAAAAATGCAGATGAGCGAAGATGATCAGCAATGACACGATGGCTGGCAATAAAATCACCCTTTGCCTCAATCCCTGTAATTTCTTCTGATGCAGCAATTAATGCACGAAAAAGATCAATATCATAATTATCATGAACGCCCTGTAAAACAGCAGCAATACGCTCTAACCCCATACCGGTATCAATAGAAGGATGAGGTAAGTTAACACGTTCTTCCTTGGAAACTTGCTCATATTGCATAAAAACAAGATTCCAAATCTCAATAAAGCGATCCCCATCTTCATTAGCACTTCCAGGAGGACCGCCCCATATTTCATCACCATGATCATAAAAAATCTCCGAACAAGGCCCACAAGGGCCTGTTTCTCCCATCGACCAAAAATTATCAGCCGTCGCAATACGAACAATTTTTTCATCTGGAAGACCTGAAATTTTACGCCACAGTTCAGCAGCAACATCATCACTCTGATAAACTGTCACCAACAATTTATCTTTTGGCAGGCAAAATTCCTTTGTTAAAAGATTCCATGATAAAAAAATAGCTTCTTCTTTGAAATAATCACCGAAAGAAAAATTACCCAGCATTTCAAAAAATGTATGATGGCGCGCCGTATAACCAACATTATCAAGATCATTATGCTTTCCACCCGCACGAACACATTTTTGTGCCGTTGTTGCCTGCGTATAAGAAGGTTGTTCAAGTCCAGTAAAAACATTTTTAAACTGCACCATCCCTGCATTTGTAAACATAAGTGTAGGATCATTCCGCGGAACAAGCGGACTAGAAGAAAGAACTTTATGCCCATTACGATGAAAATAATCCAAAAATGTTGACCGAATATTATTAACACTATTCATGTTGACACCTGCTCAATACAGCACAAAACCATAAAAGAAAAATCCCCCCTCATTAAATCCTCTTCGCCACGCATGGAGTCAATTTAATCAAAAATGGAATATTTGTTTTAAAAAATTGAGAAAAAAATGACTGCGTATTTAAAAACTCAAACAAAAAAACAGAAAAATCTTAAAGAAAAAAAATTATAGACGACCCCCCCCATCAAATGGCTTCATCACTTTCTATATTTTCTGACCCTGCATTTTCTAACAATTCAATCGCAATCAAACCAGCATTTTGGCGCAAAGCTGCTTCAATCTCTGTAGCTATTTCCACATGTTCACGTAAAAACTGCTTTGCATTCTCACGCCCCTGCCCTAAACGCTGAGAATTATAAGAAAACCATGCACCAGATTTTTCAACAACACCAACCTTGACACCCAAATCAATCAATTCACCTACTTTGGAAATACCTTCACCATAAATAATATCAAACTCAACCTGTTTGAATGGAGGTGCCAATTTATTTTTCACCACTTTAACGCGCGTCTGATTACCAACGATTGAATCCCTATCTTTAATGGATCCAATGCGACGAATATCTAAACGAACAGAAGCATAAAACTTTAAAGCGTTTCCACCCGTTGTCGTTTCAGGAGAACCAAACATCACACCAATTTTCATGCGAATTTGATTAATAAAAACAACCATACAGTTAGAGCGAAAAATTGCTGCGGTTAATTTTCGTAACGCTTTACTCATTAACCGAGCTTGCAATCCGGGCAAAGCATCACCCATTTCACCGTCAATTTCTGCTCGCGGTGTTAAAGCTGCGACAGAATCCACAACAAGCACATCAACGGCACCAGAACGAACCAACGTTTCTGTAATTTCCAATGCCTGTTCACCGGTATCTGGCTGAGAAATGAACAAGTTTTCTAAATCAACACCAAGCTTACGCGCATAAATAGGATCAAGCGCATGCTCTGCATCAATAAAAGCACAAATCCCACCACCTTTCTGTGCCTCAGCAATAGCATGGAGAGCCAATGTTGTTTTCCCAGAACTTTCTGGTCCATAAATCTCAACAATACGCCCCTTCGGTAATCCACCAATCCCTAAAGCAATATCCAAGGATAACGACCCTGTTGGAATTGTTTCAATTTCAACAACCTGCTCTTTTTGCCCAAGACGCATAATCGAGCCTTTACCAAAAGAACGTTCAATTTGTGAGAGAGCAGCATCGAGAGCTTTTGTTTTATCCACGATTATATCCTTGACCGAATTCATAATAACCTAAAACTTTAGTGTATACTGTCTTTTAATTTAACTAAAGGCTTGAGTTTAGAGTTTCACAGACTATTTCCATTCCTATCTCCACATTATGTCCATAAACATTCATGGCCATCACAATAAAGAATTGGCATTGCTTATCTTATGACACATAATAAACTCCAATAAAGTAATATCTCTATGGGAGCATAGTTAACATATTTATATCTCTCTAGAAAAGGAACAATTTAATTTTAAACACAATGTTCTACAACCCTTCTGCTTATCCCTTTGATTAAATACTTGAGAGACTAAGAATTCTCCCGCTATTGATCACACAAAAAACGCATCATCAATCAACCTCATACCCTATTGCATCGAAGAACAAAACGCTATTGTGTTGCATATTCATGCACTTGATTTAAGAAACATCTCTCAAAACTTCCAAGCTCATTTTGTGACAATACCTATGAATGTGGTATACTGCAAAACCCTTTAGGCACCACCATCTTTACTCTATAGAAGGAGCAAGCCGGCACCATCACACTATTTATCATCCTCCAATATTGCAACAGCTCTCGGCACTTGAGACAATTCATAGGAGGGATTTTTAGTCCTTTCTTGTACAGTTTTTATCACACGCTAATCCTGCTTGTAACATGCAAGCGAATAACTTGATTGCTTCAACAAATAACAGACTTGGGATGAGAGAAATTTACGGTATTTGAAACTTTCATTCAACTTACGAAACAGTCAATTATCATTATAAGTCAATATATTATTTAATAAAACCAAAAAAAATAAAGCAGCTTAAAAGTTGAATGATATATTTAAATTTGAAAAAATATGCACTTTTGAAGATATCAAAAAAATCTCTACAAGCAATGCAATAAATTGTTTAAAATATAAGCTAAATTTCTCATACAATAACATAAGAGATCAATAAAAAACGTATTTCAACTCAAATTTTATTTTGATCTTTACGTTTTTTGCGCAACTGTTGCCACCACTCAAGACGTTTCACAATTTCACGCTCAAAACCACGCTCAACTGGTTTATAATAACTCTGACGTCCAAGTTTTTCGGGAAAATATTCTTGTCCTGAAAAAGCATCTGGTTCATCATGGTCATAACAATAACCACTTCCATACCCTTCTTCCTTCATAAATTTCGTAGGAGCATTAAGAATATGCTTAGGAGGTGGTAAAGAGCCATTTTTGCGTGCACAACGCAGTGCTGCTTTATACGCAAGATATGCTGCATTTGACTTTGGCGCAGTTGCAACATAAAGACATGCTTGCGCCAAGGCCAACTCTCCTTCTGGTGATCCTAAATAATCATAGGCATCTTTTGCTGCATTACAAATGACAAGAGCTTGAGGATCCGCCAAACCAATATCTTCAACGGCCATACGAACCAATCTTCGCCCAATATAGAGAGGATCTTCACCAGCATCCAACATACGTGCCAAATAATAAAGCGCAGCATCAGGATCAGATCCACGAACGGATTTATGCAACGCTGAAATGAGATTATAATGCCCATCTCGTCCTTTATCATAAATAGGCGCACGACGCTGAATAACTTTTTGCAAAGCAACAACATCAAGAATCTCTCCCAATGGCGCAATAGACCAAACTTCCTCTGCCAATGTTAACGCAACCCGCGCATCACCATCAGACATCTCTATCAAAACGTCTCTGGCATCATTATCCAAGGGAAGAGTTTTTCCCTCCACTTCTTCAGCACGCCTCAAAAGCATGTCCAAACTTTCATGATCATGAGAAAGAAATGTTAAAACACGTGCACGCGAAAGAAGGGCAGCATTCAGTTCAAAAGAAGGATTTTCGGTTGTTGCACCTATAAGTACCACAGTACCCTCTTCCATCACAGAAAGAAAACTATCCTGCTGTGCACGATTAAACCGATGAATTTCATCAACAAAGAGAAGTGTTTTATCCCCAGATATAAAACGCCTCTGCGCAACTTCAAAAATCTTTTTAAGTTCAGAAACTCCTGTAAAAATAGCAGAAACCTGTTCAAACGCGAAATTTGTTTCAAGGGCTAACAAACGTGCAACGGTCGTTTTTCCCGTCCCTGGAGGTCCCCAAAAAATCATCGATCCAATTGAGCCTGTTGCCGCCATACGTGAAAGCAAACCATCCTCTCCAATCAAATGCTTTTGTCCCACAACATCATTGAGAGAACAAGGGCGCATTCTTTCTGCAAGTGGCTGATTTTTATTAACTTGAAAATCAAACGACGAAGTAAAAAAATCTTTCTTCAAAAAAAAACCTCAACGAATAAATTGGCGAATATACATACCATCACGTTCATATTCCAATTGCCACATATTTGAGCGACCTTGCATAAGAACCTTTTTCAACTGATGAACTGTTTGAATTTTATGGCCATTTACAACACGTAGAATATCTCCTGACTGAAAAATTCCAGCTGCATTGCTCATTTCGTCAAGATTGGTAATCACAACCCCTTTTGCAGATATAGGAAGATGAAAACGTCGACTATTTTGCGGTGTTAAATCTAACACCTCAGCACCAGCAAGAGGACTGTCACCCGTAATTTTTTCAGATTTTAAAAATGCAGTTTCTGATATTGATGAAACTGTTATTTGTGTTTTTAAAGTTTTTCCACTTCGTAAATATTCCAAGGCAAGACTATGCTCAACGTCAGCTGTCATCAAACGATAACCAAGACTATCTGGACTGTCAACGCGTACCCCCTGCACACTCAAAATAACATCACCTACTTTCAATCCAGCTTTTTCAGCAGGACTATCTTTGATAACTTCAATAATCAGAGCACCATAGGGACGTTCTAAACCTAAACCACCAGCAATATCAGCTGTAACATTTTGAAAAGAAGCCCCAATATAAGGCGGCACAAAATATTTTCCACCGCGTTTAACAGTATCAAGCATCACTTTTACAAGATTAACTGGAATAGCAAAACCAATCCCTACAGAACCACCGGAACGCGAATAGATAGCCGTATTAATTCCGATTAACTGACCTTTCATATCAATTAAAGCGCCACCAGAATTCCCTGGATTAATGGCTGCGTCTGTTTGAATAAAAAAGTCAAAATCAGAAATCCCAACACGTGTACGCGCTTGCGCTGAAACAATACCACTTGTAACTGTTTGACCAACACCAAAGGGATTACCAATAGCAAGAACAAGATCACCAACTTCAACAGTATCAGAATTTCCCAAAGAAAGAGCCGGAAATTGAGCATCTTTTTCCTTAACTTCAAGAATTGCAATATCAGTTGCTTCATCTTTGAGCACGACCTTACTCTCAAACTCCCGTCCATCAGAAAAAGCCACTTTAATTTCGCTTGCATCTTTAATGACGTGGTAATTTGTAACGATCAAACCACGTGCATCAACAATCACCCCTGATCCTAATGACGATTGCTTACGAACAGGAAATTTATTTTGAAAACGACCAAAAAATTGCTCAAAAAATGGATCGCCTTCAAAAGGTGATCGAGCTCTAATTTGTCGAGCTGCATAAATATTTACAACAGATGGAACTGTCTTTTTAACTAAAGGAGCAAATGAAAGGGTGATTTCTGTTTGTGTTTGAGGAACATGAGCATATACATGATCAAATGATATCTGCATCATAATTGCAAAAAAAATCCGCACCCAAAAAGAATACCTCATAATCCACTCCTTATAAAATCAGCACATTCTGTTGAAGATTAATAGAATAAAAAAACGTATCCCCGCAAATTAAGGACCTCTATTAATATTTCATAATAGAGAATAAAAACAACCTATTTGAACAATAAATATTATAAAAATAAGATAATTCAATATTCTATAATTTTCTCTCTGCACCTATTTCTCAACTAAAACAAACTTAAAAATGCTCACAAAAAAACCGCCCAAGACAAGGCGGCCTTTAAAAATCCAACAGAATAAAAAACTCTACGAAGATGTTCCCTTTTCATTCTCAGAAGCTTCCATGCGAGCACGATCCCCAGCACCCTTCGCTTCAACATCACGATCAACAAATTCTATAACAGCCATGGGCGCATTATCACCGGTACGAAACCCCGCTTTCATAATACGCAAATACCCACCGTTGCGTGATGCATAACGTGGCGCAAGCGTATCAAATAATTTTGCAACCTTTCCTGCATCACGAAGTGCTGCAATAGCTTGCCGACGCGCATGCAAACCACCACGCTTACCAAGAGTAACGAGTTTTTCAACAATAGGACGAATTTCTTTAGCCTTTGGAAGCGTTGTCACAATCTGCTCATGCTCGATCAACGAAGTTGCCATATTTGCAAACATCGCTTTACGGTGACTGGCAGTACGGTTCAACTTGCGTCCTGACTTACTATGGCGCATAAGCCCTCTCCTTAAATTCTAATTTTAATATTGATCTTCATAACGTTTTGCAAGATCATCAATGTTTTCAGGCGGCCACGCAGGAATCTCCATCCCAAGATGTAAACCCATACACGCCAAAACTTCTTTAATCTCATTCAACGATTTGCGACCAAAATTCGGTGTCCGAAGCATTTCAGATTCTGTTTTTTGAATCAGATCACCAATATAAACAATATTATCATTCTTAAGACAGTTTGCCGAACGAACTGAAAGTTCTAATTCATCCACTTTTTTGAGAAGTGCAGGATTAAAAGAAAGCTCAGAATCAGCCTCTTCAACAGGCTCCTTCTGTGGCTCTTCAAAGTTAATAAATAACGATAATTGATCCTGAAGAATGCGTGCTGCAAAAGCAACAGCATCCTCACCATTAACAGCACCGTTTGTTTCAATCGTGAGCGTTAATTTATCATAATCGAGAACTTGACCTTCGCGTGTATTTTCTACTTTATAAGATACCTTACGGATAGGTGAATAAAGACTATCAATTGGAATAAGCCCTATACGTGCATCATCAACACAATTACGATCAGATGGCACATACCCCTTTCCTGTGTTGACAATAAATTCCATACGAATTTCAGCTTCTTCATCAAGAGTACAAATAACATGATCTGGATTTAGAATTTCCATATCCCCAACTGTACTGATATCTCCCGCTTTCACGACACCAGGCCCCTCTTTATAAACGACGACACGTTTAGGCCCTTCTTCTTCCATACGAAGCGCAATTTCTTTTATATTCAGAATAATATCCGTAACATCCTCACGCACACCTGGAATCGATGAAAATTCGTGCAAAACACCGTCAATCTGCACAGCAGTAATAGCAGCACCACGAAGCGAAGATAACAAAACGCGACGAAGCGCATTTCCTAACGTTAAACCAAAACCACGCTCAAGAGGTTCAGCAATCACACTTATAATATTTGGATTATCATGTGCACATGATTCAACCTTATTGGGTTTAATAAGTTCCTGCCAGTTTTTCTGGATCATATTTTTATTCCCGTTCTTTAGTTCCGTTACCATTCAATCGTAACGACCAATGTGAACATCAGAGAAATCTCCGACAACAAAAAACAACACCCAATTAAACACGCCGCCTTTTCCGCGGACGACATCCATTATGAGGAATTGGTGTTACATCGCGAATAGAAGTAATGACAAAACCAACAGATTGCAATGCACGTAAAGCAGATTCACGCCCTGATCCAGGTCCACAAACTTCAACTTCCAAAGAACGCATACCATGCTCTTGCGCTTTTCTTGCACAATCCTCCGCAGCAACTTGAGCAGCAAAAGGTGTCGATTTACGCGCACCTTTAAACCCCTGAGCTCCCGCAGATGACCAAGCAATTGCATTACCCTGAGCATCAGTAATAGTAATCATTGTGTTATTAAATGTTGAATTAATATGCACAACACCCGATGAAATATTTTTACGTTCGCGACGACGAACACGTGTGGCTTCCTTGGCCATAATTTCCCTTTCAACGATCTCATCACTGCCGTAACATCAGCAGCTCCACCTTTTTTCCTTGCCAAAAAAAATCAAACAAGAAAAAGAATATATAAAAAACCTCCCACAAAGGCCCTTATTTCTTCTTACCGGCGATTGCCTTAGCCGGACCTTTACGTGTACGGGCATTCGTATGTGTACGCTGTCCTCGGACAGGCAAAGACCGGCGATGACGCAATCCTCGATAACAACCAAGATCCATCAAACGCTTAACATTCATAGCAACCTCACGACGAAGATCACCTTCAACTTGATACCCCTGATCTATTGCCTCACGAATCTGCAGCACCTCAGCATCTGAAAGCTCATGCACACGACGCCCCAAAGGAATGCCAACTCTTTCAATAATTTCTTGAGCAAATTTTGGTCCAATCCCGTGGATATATTGAAGCGCAATAATTACACGCTTATTTGTCGGGATATTGACGCCAGCAATACGAGCCACGCCTACTCTCCTTAGTTATTTTGACAAATTGTTATAAAATACCTGATATACTTTACAGAAAAAAATAGACTCAGAAAAAAAATTCTTCCGAATCCTATTATTTCACTAAAATAAATTAAATTCACTTTTGATAGATTTCATCTCAAAAGTCAACTCTTTTCATTTATTTCTAAAAAAAAATCTCATGAAAGAAACCCTCTAATCATACGTGTCACTTCAGCAACACCAATCATTCCATCAATAACCTTCAACATTCCCCTCTCTGAATAAAATTTTGATAAGGGAGCTGTTTTTTCACGATATTCTACTAATCTTTTTGCAAAAGCAACAGGATTGTCATCTAAACGAACCTGTCCACCAGTCGCTATTGTTTCCTCAACGCGCTTCTTCATACGTTCAATCAACACGTCTTCATCAACACACAATTCAATAACAGCATTAAGCCGCATATTTTTTGAATCCAGTATCTGTTGCAACGCTTCTGCTTGCCCCACAGTTCGCGGATATCCATCCAAAACAAAACCGTTTACACAATCAGCTTCATCAATCCGATCTGATACGATTTGATTAACAATACTATCAGGTACCAAAGCACCAGAACTTATAATAGCTTTAGCTTTTTTACCAATCTCCGTTTCTTTGGCAATCACCTCACGCAACATATCCCCTGTTGATAAATGAGGAATGTTATATTCCTCAGTCAACATTTTTGCTTGCGTACCTTTTCCCGCTCCAGGAGGACCTAAAAGAATAACTCTCATCGATTCCTTCTACCTCCACGAAGTTTTGATTTTTTTATCAACCCTTCATATTGGTGGGCAACAAGATGCCCCTGAATTTGAGCAACCGTATCAAGTGTAACAGTAACAACAATCAACAAGGATGTTCCCCCAAGATAAAAAGGAACCTGTAATGCAGATATCATAAATTCAGGTAACAAACAAACCAAGATAATATAAATAGCGCCCACAACAGTAATACGCGTCAAAACGTAATCAATATATTCGGCTGTACGCTCACCTGGACGAATCCCTGGAATAAAACCAGAATGTTTTTTCAACTGATCTGCAGTATCACTTGGATTAAACACAATAGCTGTATAAAAAAAGCAAAAAAACGCCATTAAAAATGCATAAACAATCATATAAAGTGGCTGTCCATGACCAAGAGCATAAGAAATCTCCTGAACCCATTGTGGCATTTTATCAGAAAAATTATTAATAGTGGCAGGTAATAATAATAAAGATGAAGCAAAAATAGGTGGAATAACACCAGCAGTATTCAATTTTAAAGGAAGATGCGACATATCTCCTTGAAACATTTGATTACCGACCTGACGTTTCGGGTATTGGATAAGAATTCGTCGTTGCGCACGCTCTATAAAAACAATAAGCCCAATAACCAAAACAGCAATAAGAACGATTCCTATTAAAAGAAAAGTTGATAAATCAGCCTGACTATGAGCTGTCAAAAGCTGAGCAAAAGTAGAAGGAAAGTTGGCTACAATCCCTGTAAAAATGATAAGAGAAACCCCATTACCAATACCACGTGACGTAATTTGCTCGCCAAGCCACATAAGAAACATCGTTCCGCCAACAAGCGTAATAACAGAAGAAATACGAAACATAAGACCTGGTTCTAAAACAATTTGAAGCCCCGACCCTATACCGCTTTCAAGCGCAACCGCAATACCAAAAGCTTGTAGAATTGCCAATACGACTGTTACATAACGCGTATATTGATTGATAATCTTACGACCTAAATCCCCTTCTTTTTTAAGAGTTTCCAAAGAAGGAATAATAGATGTTAACAATTGCACAATAATAGATGCAGATATATAAGGCATGATACCCAGCGCAAAAATAGCCATACGCCCAACGGCACCTCCAGCAAACATATTAAAGAGTCCTAATACACCCGACGCGTGATGTTCAAATGTTTGCCGCAAAGCATCGATATTGATACCTGGAAGAGAGATGTAAGTGCCAAAACGATATACAAGAAGCGCCAACAGAGTAAACCAGATGCGCTTCTTTAATTCAGTTGCACGCGAAAAGGTGCCGAAATTTATATTGGAAGCAAATTGCTCTGCTGCTGATGCCATAAAACGTCTCCACTTTACACTCCAGTTCTTCAAATCACAGAAGTATAATCCTAAAATTCATATATGCATACACAAACAAATGCAGAACTTAAACAATTCTCCACAAAAGATCCCACAAAACAGATATTATTCTTCTTTAGGTCTCTATTCATATCAAAAAATTATCGAGCAATATCAGGAAGAATAACCTGGCCACCCACTTTTTCAATCTTAACACGAGCAGCTTGTGAAGCACCAGAAACATGAAAGGTAATCTTAGCCTTCAAATCACCATCAGAAAGAAGACGAACCCCATCTTTTTCACGACGAATAATACCAGCCTCTTTCAAAGAAACCATATCAACAGGCTTTTCAATATTCAACTTACCTGCATCAACTGCCAACTGAATACGTCCTAGTGAAACTTCATTGTAGGTTTTAGCAAAGAAATTCCTAAATCCACGTTTTGGCAAACGACGATAGATGGGCATTTGCCCACCTTCAAAACCATTAAGGGAAACACCAGAACGTGACTTTTGCCCTTTTACACCACGACCACCAGTCTTACCCGTACCGGAACCAATACCACGCCCAACACGCTTACGATTTTTTGTTGCGCCTTCGCAATCACGCAGTTCATTGAGTTTCATATCTAATACTCCCGCAACCCTTAACCTTCATCTATAACGCGAACAAGATGCCGAACCCGAGCAATCATACCCCGCACACAAAGTGTATCATCTAAAACGCGCCGACGACGCATTTTATTTAGTCCAAGCCCCTTTAAGGTTGCACGCTGAATCTGTGAGTTTCGAATAGGGCTTCCAATTTGTTCCACCGTCACAGTTTTACCACTCTGAGATTTTTTCTGAACCATTTCCTAATTCCTTTTCTGATAATCTCAGAAACTACCCTTCTAGGTCGACTAAATGGCGACGACGCGCCTGCAAAGTCGAATACTTTATACCACGTTGAGCAGCAATATCTCTAGGATGCATTTGATGTTTCAATGCATCAAATGTTGCACGAACCATGTTATAAGGATTCGACGACCCTAGTGATTTTGCAACGACATCCTGCATACCAAGAGCTTCAAAAATAGCACGCATCGGTCCCCCAGCAATAATACCAGTACCAGCAGAAGCCGAACGTAGCAAAACACGCCCAGCTCCGTGACGACCTTCAAGATCATGATGCAATGTACGCCCAGACCGAAGCGGAACATAAATCATCCCACGTTTCGCAGATTCCGTTGCTTTACGAACGGCTTCTGGAACTTCACGGGCTTTACCATGTCCAAAACCCACACGCCCTTTTTGATCTCCAACGACAACAAGAGCAGCAAAACCAAAACGCCGACCACCCTTTACAACTTTAGCAACACGATTGATATGAACGAGCCTATCGACAAATTCATTATCGCGTTCTTCTCTCTCACCACGTTCTTTTTGTGCCATTCCTCATTCCTTTTTCTTTTCCGGAAGCACGATAACAAAGTCCCTCATCAAACTGGAAGAACTTAAACGAAATACTCTAAACTCTCCTTACTCATTCATAAATAAGAAATTTTAGAAATTCAAACCACCTTCACGAGCAGCTTCAGCTAAAGCTTTGACGCGACCATGGTACACATACGCTCCACGATCAAAAACCACCTCATTAACACCCGCTTTCTTCGCACGCTCAGCAATTAACTTACCAACAGCAAAGGCCGCCTTTTTATCAGCACCACTCTTTAACGATTTTTTCAAATCACTTTCAAGAGTAGAGGCTGAAACAAGTGTACATCCCCGCAAATCATCGATAACTTGAGCATAAATGTTCTGATTTGAACGATAAACACTAAGCCGAGGACGATCATGAGAAACCATTTTAATTCTACGACGAACACGCCTTGCACGACGTTGGATAATGTCCTTAGATGAAACCATAATACAAAATCCTTATTTCTTTTTACCTTCTTTACGGAAGATACGTTCATCTGCATGCTTAACACCTTTACCTTTATAAGGCTCAGGCCTACGATACTCACGAATCTCCGCTGCAACTTGTCCAACTTGCTGTTTATCAATTCCAGAAACAACAATTTCCGTTGGCTTAGGAACAGTCACAGTAACACCCGACGGAACTTTATAAACCACATCATGCGAAAAGCCCAGAGATAGTTGAACATCCTTACCCTGCAAAGCAGCACGATAACCAACCCCATTAATCTCCAACCTCTTTTCAAAACCATCTTTCACACCACAAAAAATGTTCTCAATCATTGAGCGCGACATACCCCATTTAGAACGCGCATCTTTTGACTGATCCCGCGGCATAACTGATATGATATTCTCCTCAAGTTTGACTAAGACTTCATCATTGACGACGTAACTCAGCTCACCTTTTGGACCTTTTGCCTTAACCAGCTGTCCTTCAACAGTAGCAGTAACTCCAGAAGGAATTGAAATGGGTTTCTTTCCAATACGAGACATTGTTCTAACCTACTTTTTCTTCCGTTTTCTTGACATAACTTAGAAAACACGACAAAGGAGTTCTCCACCAACATTCTGTTCACGCGCCTCATGATCTGCCATGACGCCTTTAGGAGTCGATAAAATCGAAATACCAAGGCCATTTGCCACCTGAGGAAGTGACTTAGCAGAAACATACACACGACGCCCTGGCTTTGATACACGTGAAATCTCACGAATAGCAGCCAGCCCTTCAAAATACTTCAATTCGATTTCAATTTCAGCTTTCCCATCACCTAAATCAATTCGATTATATCCGCGAATATAACCTTCCGACTGAAGAACATCAAGAACGTGCGCACGAAGCTTCGAAGCTGGAGTAACTACTTTACCTTTTTTACGACCAAGTGCATTACGAATACGTGTTAGCATATCACCAAGAGGATCTGACATAGACATTAAATAATCTCCTCTTACCAACTAGACTTTACAATACCAGGAATATAGCCAATAGAGCCAAGCTCACGCAACGCAATTCGCGACATTTTTAATTTACGATAATAAGCCCTCGGACGACCTGAAACCTCACAGCGATTACGAATACGAACTTTCGAAGAATTACGCGGCAACTCTGCCAACTGAACAGAAGCTTTAAAACGTTCTTCAAGAGAAACCTTCTGATCCATAACTATTGCTTTCAAACGTGCACGACGGGCAGCATAGCGCTTTACCATCACCTCACGACGCTTATTTTTTTCAACGGCACTTACTTTGGCCATAATTTCACCTCACTACGTTTGCCGTTACGAACGAAAAGGAAAATTAAAAGCACGCAATAACTCACGAGCTTCATCATCCGTTTTTGCTGTCGTACAAACGATAATATCCATACCCCAAATTTGATCAACTTTATCATAGTTGATTTCTGGAAACACAATGTGTTCTTTAATACCCATAGCAAAATTGCCACGACCATCAAAACTCTTTGGATTTAAACCACGAAAGTCACGAACCCGCGGAAGAGCAATCGTCACAAGACGATCTAAAAACTCAAACATACGATCTTTACGCAATGTAACTTTAGCCCCAAGAGGCATTCCTTCACGAACCTTAAAGGTCGCAATAGAATTACGCGCACGCGTAACAACAGCCTTCTGACCCGTTATTAGCCCTAAATCCTCAGCGGCAAGGGAAGGCTTCTTCGAATCAGCAGTTGCTTCACCTATCCCCATATTTATTACAACTTTATCAATCCGCGGAATTTGCATCGCATTTCTGTAATTAAACTTCTCTTGAAGCACTTTACGAATCACTTCAAAATAATGCGCTTTCATACGCGGTATTTGTCTTTCCTCAGCCATTAATCAACTCTCCCGAACGCTTGGCAAAACGAACTTTATTACCATCTGCATTCATACGAAAGCCTACACGTGTAGGCTTACCATCTTTAGGATCAGCAATCGCCAAATTAGACAGATGAATCGGAGCTTCTTTAGAAATAATTCCAGCTTCTTGCTTCTGCGTTTGACGTTGATGACGTTTAATCATATTAATCCCACGAACAAAAGCCTTATTCTCTTTTGGACTAACCTTAATTACTTCACCACTACATCCTTTATCCTTACCGGACAAAACAACAACTTTATCACCTTTTCGAATCTTCTGCATAACATTTACTCCTTACAGAACTTCAGGAGCAAGCGAGATGATCTTCATATGATTCCTACCACGCAATTCACGGGGAACAGGTCCAAAGATACGAGTACCGATCGGCTCTTTTTTATTATCTACTAAAACCGCAGCATTACTATCAAAACGAATGACACTACCATCTGCGCGACGAATATCCTTAGCAGTACGAACCACAACAGCTTTCATAACATCACCTTTTTTAACACGGCCACGAGGAATTGCATCCTTAACCGAAACAACAATAATGTCACCGACCGAAGCATATTTCCGCTTTGAACCGCCTAACACTTTGATGCACATGACACGACGCGCTCCAGAATTATCAGCAACGTCGAGGTTTGTTTGCATCTGAATCATGACTGGCCACCTTCTCTTAACACATATATCCGATTGAATCTTTTACACACTCGGATTTGCCTGCCAAATAACGATAAAGTTATCGCCTTCAAATTTATCAATGATAACCACACTGTTAAATTCTAAAACAATAAGCTTAACTCATTACGCTACATTGTCTTTTACAACAATCCAACATTTATCTTTCGAAATTGGTCTAGATTCCTGAATAGAAACTTGATCCCCAATCTTGAATTGGTTGTTTTCGTCATGCGCTTTATAATTTTTAGACTGCCGAACAGTCTTCTTAAGAAGCGGATGAGAATAACGGCGTTCAACTTTGACAACAACAGTCTTATCACTTTTGTCGCTAATAACAACACCCTGCAAAACGCGTTTAGGCATCTCTTATTTCCTTAAACCTTACTTTCACTTATCTTTTGACGAAGAAAAGTTTTAATACGCGCAATATCACGACGAACTTGTCTAACGCGCGCAGTCTTTTCTAATTGACCTGTTGCTTTTTGAAAACGCAAATTAAATTGCTCTTTCTTTAACTTAGCCAATTCATCTTTCATTTGGTCGAGCGTTTGCGCCCGTAATTCTGTGGCTCTCATCGCTTATAACCTCATTATTCAGCAATACGCTGGATGAAACGCGTTTTTATAGGCAACTTTGCAGCACCCAATCTTAGTGCTTCACGTGCAACATCCTCCGGAACTCCATCAAGCTCAAACATGACGCGCCCAGGAGCAACACGTGCAGCCCAATAATCAACACTTCCCTTACCTTTACCCATACGAACTTCAGTCGGTTTAGATGTAACCGGAAGATCTGGAAAAATGCGAATCCACACACGACCAGAACGCTTCATATAACGTGTAATCGCACGACGCGCCGCTTCAATTTGACGAGCAGTAACCCGCTCCGGCTCAACAGCCTTCAAACCGTAGGCACCGAAATTCAAATCCGTACCACCCTTCGCAAAACCGTGAATACGGCCTTTGAACTGTTTACGGAACTTTGTGCGCTTTGGCTGCAACATTGTTCTCTACTCCAAATTTTAGTTCAATCTCAAAAACTAAGCATTTTCGCGGCGACGATTCGATGAAGAACCAGATTGATCAGCTTCCGTAGCACGACGTTCTGAAGCCATCGGATCATGCTCAAGAATCTCACCCTTAAAGACCCAAACTTTAATACCACAAATACCATAAGCGGTCTTAGCTTCTGCTGTACCGTAATCAACATCAGAACGCAAGGTATGAAGTGGAACACGACCTTCACGATACCATTCCATACGAGCAATTTCAGCACCACCAAGACGGCCAGAACAATTGATACGAATACCTTCCGCACCAAGACGCATAGCAGACTGAACAGCACGCTTCATTGCACGACGAAAAGCAACACGACGCTCTAACTGTTGAGCAATTGATTGCGCAATAATTGTCGCATCAATCTCCGGTTTACGAATCTCCACAATATTCAATGAAGTTTCAGCATCCGTCATTTCTGAGAGTTTACGACGAAGCTTTTCGATATCAGCACCCTTTTTACCAATAATCAAACCAGGACGTGCAGAATGAATTGTAATACGACACTTTTTATGAGGACGCTCAATAACAACCTTAGAAATAGCCGCCTGTTTAAGTTCCTCAAGCACATATGAACGAATTTTCAAATCTTCATGAAGAAGGCGCCCATATTCACCACTATCAGCATACCAACGAGAGTCCCAAGTCCGATTAACACCAAGACGAAGTCCTATTGGATTGATCTTCTGCCCCATTACGCGGCCTCCACTTTTTCGGTAACTTCACGAACAATAACAGTAAGATGCGAAAATGGACGTTCAATTCTACTAGCACGCCCTCGACCACGAACATGAAAGCGCTTCATCACTATCGACTTACCAACATAAGCTTCCGCCACAACAAGCGAATCAATATCAAGATCGTGGTTATTTTCTGCATTTGCAATTGCTGATTCAAGCGTTTTTTTCACAGTAGCAGCAATTCGCTTGCGTGAAAACATCAAATCAGCGAGCGCTACATTAACTCTTTTACCACGAATCATTGCAGCAACTAAATTAAGCTTCTGCGGACTAACACGAATTGTCCGCGTGACAGCTCTTGCTTCATTATCTTTAAGCTGGCGCGAAACTTTAGCTTTTCCCATTCCTACTTCCTCTTCGCTTTCTTATCGGCACCATGACCATAATAAGTCCGGGTAGGAGCGAACTCACCAAACTTATGCCCAACCATCTCTTCAGAAACAGAAACAGGAATATGCTTATTACCGTTGTAAACACCAAAAGTTAAACCAACAAATTGCGGTAAAATAGTAGAGCGACGACTCCATATTTTTATAACTTCGTTGCGCCCACTTGCACGTACCTTCTCTGCTTTACCAAGAAGATAGCCGTCAACAAACGGACCTTTCCACACTGAACGAACCACCTCAGACTACCTTTCTCATTTCTTGCGTTGATGACGCGTACGCATAATAAATTTATCAGTGGCTTTATTGGAGCGCGTACGCTTACCTTTCGTAGGTTTACCCCAGGGAGAAACTGGATGGCGCCCCCCCGATGTACGACCTTCACCACCACCGTGTGGATGATCAACGGGGTTCATAGCAACACCACGAACATGTGGACGTTTACCACGCCAACGTGACCGCCCCGCCTTACCATCATTAATATTCCCATGATCAGGATTTGAAACAGCGCCAACAGTTGCAAAACAGCTACTCGGAACCAAACGCTGCTCACCAGAATTTAAACGAAGAATAGCCATACCATGATCTCGTCCAACCAACTGCGCATAAGCACCTGCTGAACGTGCAATCTGTCCGCCTTTCCCTGGCTTCATCTCAACATTATGAATAATTGTACCTACAGGCATATTAGCAAGAGGCATAGCATTACCTGGTTTAACATCCACATTTAAACCAGCCATAACAGAATCACCAACACCAAGACGCTGTGGTGCAAGAATATAACTCAATTGCCCATCCTCATAGCGGATTAAAGCAATAAAAGCGGTACGATTAGGATCGTATTCTAAACGCTCAACCTTTGCTGAAACATCACGTTTAAGACGCTTAAAGTCGACAAACCGATAACTACGTTTATGTCCACCACCCTGAAAACGAGCAGTAACACGACCGCGATTATTACGTCCACCCTTTGAAGACAAACCTTCAGTTAACATCTTTACAGGTTTTCCCTTATAAAGACAAGAACGTTCCACAATAACAAGCTGACGCTGCCCAGGTGTCGTTGGATTAAACTGCTTAAGTGCCATTATTCCTATCTCCGAGCCTCTTAAAGACCTGTCGAAACGTCGATAGTCTGACCACTGGCCAGAGTTACGATCGCTTTTTTGACATCACTCTGCCGACCAACTATACCTTTGAAACGCTTCACTTTACCCTTACGGACTATCGTGTTAACTGCTTTAACTTTTACGCTAAAAAGCGCTTCAATAGCAGCCTTAATCTCAGGCTTCGTCGCTTTCGGCGCGACATTAAAAGCAACTTGATTATATTCAGAAATCATAGTCGCCTTTTCAGTAATAACTGGACTAATAATTATATCATAATGGCGAAGATCTGTCATTTAAAACGCTCCTCAAGAGCCTCAACAGCTGCTTTTGATAAAACAAGTTTGCTGCGACGCAAAATATCATAAACATTAATTCCCTGAATAGGCAAAATGTCAATATTAGGGATATTAGAGGCTGCACGAAAAAAGTTAATATCAATCTCTTTACCATCAATCAAGAGAGCGTTATTAAATCCAAGCTTAGAAAAATGAGAAACAAGCATTTTCGTTTTAGCATCCTTAACAGTCAACTCATCCACAATAATTAAATCTTTTGCTTTTAATTTTGCAGATAAAGCAAGACGTAACCCAAGAGCACGAATCTTTTTAGGAAGATCATGCGCATGGCTACGAACCACCGGTCCATGTGCCTTACCCCCACCCCTAAACTGCGGTGCACGTGCAGATGAATGTCGAGCACGCCCAGTTCCTTTCTGTTTAAACATTTTTGCCCCTGTTCGCGACACATCAGAACGACCTTGGGATTGATGACTTCCCTGCTGACGACGTGCAAGCTGCCAACGAACAACACGTTGCAAAATATCCTCACGCGGAACAAGATCAAAAATAGCTTCAGAAACCTTTAATTTGCCAGCTTCATTACCATCAAGAGTTTTAATTACAAGATCCATTATTAGGCTCCCTCAACCTCAGAGGTTTCCGTCACCGGAGTAACCATTTCCGCTTTCTCCTTCACAAGACGGCGAATACCAGCAGGCTTTGGAGCATTATCAGGAAGACGCTTCTTCACAGCATCCCGTATCAAAATCCAAGAACCTTTAGAACCAGAAACAGCACCACGCACTAAAATTAAACCACGCTCACTATCAGTGGAAATAACTTCAATATTCTGTGTTGTTACACGCACTTGCCCCATATGGCCAGCCATTTTTTTACCTTTAAAAACTTTACCAGGATCTTGGCACTGCCCTGTAGAACCATGAGCACGATGTGTAATCGAATTACCATGAGAAGCACGATGTCCACCAAAGTTATGTCGTTTCATAACACCAGCAAACCCCTTACCAATACTGGTACCAGTCACATCAACTCTTTGTCCTGGAACAAAATGTTCCACTGTAATCTCAGTACCAACATCAAGAAGATTGTCGGGACTCACACGAAACTCTGCTATTTTGGCTTTAGGCTCAACAGAAGCCTTAGCAAAATGTCCACGAAGAGCTTGTGAAGTATTCTTAACCTTAGCAAAGCCTACACCTAATTGAACAGCAGTATAACCATTCTTTTCAACTGTACGCTGAGCAACGACTTGACAATTCTCCAAACGAAGTACCGTCACCGGCACATGCTCACCAGCATCATTATAAATACGGGTCATGCCCAGCTTCTGTGCTATTACACCTGAACGCATCGGGTCTGTTCCTTCTGTCCTCAAACCTCAGAGCTTAATTTCTACATCCACACCAGCAGAAAGATCGAGCTTCATAAGCGCATCCACTGTTTGCGGCGTTGGATCAACAATGTCAAGAAGACGCTTATGTGTTCGCATCTCAAACTGCTCACGACTTTTCTTATCGATATGCGGTCCACGATTGACCGTAAACTTCTCAATCCGCGTCGGAAGCGGAATGGGACCACGGACATTTGCACCGGTACGTTTAGCAGTCGATACGATCTCACGCGTCGACGTATCAAGAATTCTATGATCAAACGCTTTCAAGCGAATGCGAATATTCTGACTGTTCATGCTCTTTATTTCCCTGTTATACAAAGTGCCTTCAATAATCAAAGCACTCAACAAGCATTATTTATTCAATGATCTTAGAGACGATACCGGCACCAACAGTACGACCACCTTCACGAATAGCAAAACGAAGTTTCTCTTCCATCGCTATCGGAACGATCAACGAAACATCCATCGCAACATTGTCACCTGGCATAACCATTTCCGTTCCTTCTGGAAGCGTAACAATACCTGTAACATCCGTCGTACGGAAGTAAAACTGAGGGCGATAATTCGTGAAAAATGGTGTATGACGCCCACCTTCATCTTTTGTCAAAATGTAAGCTTCTGCTTTAAAACGTGTATGAGGTGTAACGGATCCTGGCTTTGCCAATACTTGACCACGCTCAATCCCTTCACGATCAACACCACGTAGCAGAGCCCCTATATTATCACCCGCTTGACCTTGATCCAAAAGCTTGCGGAACATTTCAACGCCTGTAACCGTCGTCTTAGACGTTGGACGAATACCGATAATCTCGATTTCCTC